>QHZE01000218.1 GCA_003225335.1 Acidobacteriota bacterium | reverse complement strand
CGTCGAGGAGCGGCAACGAAGCCGATACGCGCCCTCCGCCGCCGCGCCCCTGCGGCCCGCAGGCCCGCTGGCTTTGTTGCTCGCTCCTCACATACCGCCCCGGGTATAGCTCGTCGCTCGCGCCTCGCCAGCGGGCCTGGGGGCCTGCAGCAAAATGTGAATTTATTTCTGCGCGAGCCCTAAGTCTGCACAAAATGAAACCACGGATGAACACGGATGAACGTGGCGCGGCATAGCCGCAACCAAAAAAATCTCACCACAAAGACACGAAGCCACGAAGATTCACACGTGCAAGAACGTGGTGCATCTTTGTCTTCTTTCTGTCTTTGTGTCTTTGTGGTGAAGACAGGATGCGTGCGCTCCCAGGAGAACGCACAAAAATCCTTTCCAAAAAGCAAAGGATTTTCGGGTTAGTAGTACGGTGCTCCAATGCCCGATCGTCTAGGACGCTACGTCATCGAGGGCGAAATTGGCAAGGGAGGAATGGGCGTTGTTTACAGAGCGCGTGACGAGAGACTCGGCAAGATTGTGGCCGTCAAAGTCCTATTGGACGCCGAAACCGTCGGATCCGAGGCGCGCATCCGCCTGCGCCGGGAAGCCCAGGCGGCCGCGATTCTCAACCACCCCGCGATCGCTAGTGCCTACGACTACGACGAACAGAACGGCACTCCCTTCATCGTTTACGAGTACGTGGAAGGGAAGTCCCTGGACCTTGTCATCGCGGAAGAAAAGCTGTCGCCGGCAAAGATCGCCGGCATAGCCGGCCAGATAGCAGCCGGGCTCGCCTATGCCCACGAGCGCGGAATCCTGCATCGGGATATCAAACCTCAAAACATCATGGTGACCTCCGAAGGACAGGTCAAAATCCTGGATTTCGGGCTGGCCAAGCGGACTTCTTTAGCTTTGGTCCAGTCCAACGGTCAACGGCTCGAGGGCACTACCGTCGAGACTGTCCCGGGGACAATCGTGGGGACAGTGCAGTACATGTCTCCGGAACAGATCACGGGCGAGATGCTTGACGGCAGGACCGACATCTTTTCCACGGGAATACTGATTTATGAAATGGCTTCGGGCAAGAACCCTTTTGAAGGGCGAAGCTTCGGATCCACCGTGGGCAAGATACTGTCGTTGGACCCGCCCCCTGTCTCCGCATACTCACCCGAGATTCCGCAGGGGCTTCAGGAGATCATCAACCGATGCCTTAAGAAGAGCCGGGATGAGCGTTATCCCAGCGCAAGGATGCTGCGGGACGACCTGGAAAAGCTGCGCGCTTCAGCCAGCTCGCCTCAAGAGCCGGACAGATATCCCGGGCTCTGCGGAGCCCTCATACCCCGGGCCGTGGCGCGGCTGTCTCTTGTCCTTCTTCAGATCTTGTATCTGGGGATCTATGGCGCCGCGCTCTATCACCATGGCGCTGTATTTACGGCGATCGCGCAGGGACTGGCCTTCTTCAGCGGCGGAGGTCTCTTAAAGGAAATCGGTACACCACGGCTCTGGACGACCGCCTTCCTTGTTACCGGCTGCTGCGGCATTCCGGTGCGGCTATACCTGATAGCGTCCGTTGGATTTGATGATCCGGAAACCGGGCTCCAGTTCCGCAAGCTTTTCCCCGCCTTGCTGATGCTTGACGAGATATGGGCGCTCTCGCCATTCCTGCTCCTGGGAAAATGGCCTCCCGGGCTCACGCTGATCTGCGTCGTGCTTCTGGCCTATCTCCCGTTCACCCACAGGAACCTCGTCCGCAATGCCTACGCCGAGATTTGGCAATGACAAATGACCAATGAAAAATGACAAATAAGAAATAGAAGTCAGAGGTCCGGCAACCAACTGCCATTTGTCATTTTTCATTGGTCATTGGTCATTTGTCATTTGACCGAAAATTTCCTGCCAGTTCGCAAAGGATTTTCGTTTTAGTACTAACAGCACAGAGATCCACCAGGTTCTTGTTTCTATCAATTCTTCGTGTCTTTGTGGTGAAACGTTAGCAAGTTGTATTAAACTGCGCGTCTTAGGGCAGTAGCAACAACCAAGACGGTCTTGAACTCGGGAGGGAGCGATGCGTAGAACCCTGGAGTCAATTGCAGTAGTGATGCTGTCCTTGTTTTCCCTTGGCCTCCAGGCTGGTTCATCGAGAGTGAGTTTTCAGAAGGCGGAGGGGCGCATTGACGTTTTGGTCGAGGGCAAGCCTTTCACTTCCTATTACTTTTCTCCGGATCTTCCCAGGCCCTTCTTTCATCCTCTTCGGACAGCCGACGGAAAGGTAGTAACTCGAGGTTTTCCGATGGTTCCCGATGCCCCAGGGGAGACGAAGGACAAGGACCACCCGCACCACCGGTCTTGCTGGTTCACCTTTGGGGATGTGGATGGTGTGGATTACTGGGGAGAAGCCGCCAAAGTACAGGGCCGGATTGTTCACCACTCCATCGACAAGCTGGAAGGAGGCGCACAGAGTGGTGTTCTTGCGGTCACGATGGATTGGATAGACAACGCCGGCCAGAAAGTGCTGCGCCAGAAACAGCAGGTCGTCTTCCATGGAGATGCCACCCGGCGCTACATGGATTTCGTGATCGCGTTAGTGGCGCTGGATCGCGATGTGAAATTCCGAGACACAAAGGAAGGAATGTTTGCGATCCGGCTGGCGACGCCACTGAAAGAGCAGAACGGAGGAATGATCACCAACTCGCGTGGCGGCGTCTCTGAAAAGAATTGTTGGGGAAAACCCGCGGAATGGGTGGACTACTCGGGTCTGTTGGACGGACAAAAAGTAGGCGTGACTATCATGGACCACCTAACGAGTTTCCGCCATCCCACGACCTGGCACGTGCGCGCCTACGGTCTCTTTGCGGCAAATCCATTCGGTCTGAGAGATTTTACCGGAGACCAGACGATGGACGGGAGTTATGTAATACCGAAAGGGAAGAGCATTACCTTTCGCTATCGCATCCTGATCCATCCCGGAGACGCAGCCGCGGCAAAGATCGCGGAAGAGTACGAAACGTACAGGCGCGACAAATCCAATTTTTAGCCAGAGAGCCACGAAGACACAGAGACAAGATTTTTCTCTGTGCCTTCGTGGCTCTGTGGCTGAATCCGCATCGCTTGGAAGTGCGGGTTTACAGCCCCGGTTTTGTCTGCTATATTTGCTAACTGTTGACGCCGAGCGCTTTATGGCTGCCTCCACCGAGGGGAGCGCGATTGAAAACGAAAGGCGAGTGTAGACACGACGACCATGCTATCATCCGCCAATTATGCCGATTCAAGGGCTTCATACGACCTGTTGTCCCTGATAGGCCACACTCCCCTTATCCGTCTTAGCCGGATCACTCAGGGTCTGCCGGACACCGTCGAAGTTTACGCCAAAGCCGAATGGTTCAACCCGGGCGGCTCGGTCAAAGACCGTCCTGCGCTCAGTATGATTCTCGATGGAGAGGAAAAGGGAAAGTTGAAATCAGGCAAGATAATTCTCGATGCCACGTCCGGGAACACGGGGATCGCCTACGCGATGATTGGAGCCGCAAAAGGATACCGGGTACGTCTCTGCATTGCTTCGAACGTCAGTCCCGAGCGCAAGAGTATTCTCCGGGCCTACGGCGCTGAGCTGATCTACACGGATCCCAGCGAGAGTTCGGACGGCGCGATCCGGAAGGCGCGGGAACTGTTCGCGGAATCTCCGGATCTTTATTTCTACCCTGATCAATACAACAACGACGCCAACTGGCGCGCCCATTACCGGACGACGGCGGCTGAAATCTATCAACAGACGGAAGGCAGAATCACACATTTTGTTGCCGGCCTTGGGACGAGCGGGACCTTCATTGGAACGGCGCGGCGCTTGCGAGAGTACAGGGGGAATATCGAAACGATTTCCTTTCAGCCCGATTCCGGGTTTCACGGACTGGAAGGACTGAAGCACATGGGGACTGCGATTGTTCCGGGGATTTACGATCCTTCGGTGGCAGACCGTGATCTGGCAGTCGACACGGACGAGGCCTACGGCATGGTTCGCCGGCTGGCGCGCGAGGAGGGGCTTCTGGTCGGAATCTCTTCCGGGGCCGCCGCGGTTTGTGCCCTGCGCGTGGCGCGGGAACTGAAAAAAGGAGTGGTCGTCACCGTGTTTCCCGATTCAGGCGACAAGTACCTGAGCCAGCGTTTCTGGACGGAGGATGTGTGACGGCACTCAGCATACCCGCCGGGCTTCTCGATAGAATCCGGAGCCACGGCCGCGATGCATATCCGCTGGAGTGCTGCGGTCTTCTGCTGGGCCGCGCGGATGCCAACGGGAAGCTTGTCATCGATCTCAGACCCATGCAAAACTCGCGGGAAGATACGCCGGAACGGCGCTATTTGATCGTACCAGAGGATATGCTTGAGGCCGAAAAAGAGGCCCGCGAGCAAGGCGTGGATATTGTCGGCGTCTATCACTCGCACCCGGATCACCCCGCTCGCCCTTCGGAGTTTGACCGCGAACATGCGGTTCCCTGGTATTCTTACATCATCGTCAGCGTGGAGAAGGGCAGACCTCAGGATCTGACTTCGTGGGTTCTGCGGGAGGACCGGTCGGCTTTTGATTCGGAAGAACTACACGCTGTGTAAGGAAGGAGCAATCGATGTCTGTTACAGTTCATATCCCAACACCGCTGAGGCAGTATGTGGGCCAGGCGGAGACTTTGACGATCGAGGGAAAAACCGTGGGCGACGCTTTGCACAAATTGACGTCGCAATACCCCGATCTCAAAAAACACCTTTACTCCGAAGATGGCAATTTGCGCAGCTTCATTAACATTTATGTGAATGATGAGGACGTGCGCTACCTGGAAAGGAACAAAACGCCATTGAAAGAATCCGATGAGATTCGAATCATTCCCTCCATCGCCGGAGGCAGCGCCGCGGTTGCCCCGAATGTGGAGTTGAGGCCTGACGAGATCCTGCGCTACAGCCGTCATCTGATCATGCCCGAAGTGGGCATGGAAGGGCAGCTGAAACTGAAGGCGGCGAGAGTGCTCACGATTGGGGCCGGCGGCCTCGGTTCGCCGCTCGCGCTGTATCTGACGGCGGCGGGTGTGGGTAAGCTCGGCATTGTCGATTTCGACGTTGTCGACCTGACCAATCTCCAGAGGCAGATCCTGCACTCCACAGAGACCGTGGGAAAGCCGAAACTGGAGTCCGCCCGGGACCGCCTGAAGGCGCTGAACCCCGATGTACAGATGGAGCTCTACGACGCAAAGCTGACATCGGAAAACGCCTTGGAGATCCTCAAGGACTACGACATTGTCGCCGACGGGACCGATAACTTCCCGACGCGCTACCTCGTAAATGACGCCTGCGTGCTGCTGGGAAAGCCCAATGTCTACGGCAGCATCTTCCGCTTTGAAGGTCAGGCTTCCGTGTTTGGCATGCCGGGGGCCCCGTGCTATCGCTGCCTCTATCCGGAGCCGCCGCCGCCCGGGCTCGTTCCCAGCTGCGCAGAGGGCGGAGTGCTCGGCATCCTGCCCGGCATCATTGGGGTGATTCAGGCCACCGAGGTCGTGAAACTGATCCTCGGCAAGGGAGAGCCCCTGGTGGGCCGCTTGCTTCTGTTCGACGCCTTGCGCATGAGTTTCCGCGAGCTGAAACTGCGCAGGGACCCGAAATGCCCGATCTGCAGCGAGCATCGCACAATACACAAGCTGATCGACTATAACCAGTTCTGCGGTATCAGCCCTCAGCCGCAAGAGAAGCTCCCTTCGGACTGGGAGATCGATCCGGTGGAACTAAAGGATCTGCTCGACAAGAGTGAGCGGATTTTCTTGCTGGACGTGCGCGAGCCTCAAGAATGGCAGATCTGCCGGATTCCCGGCGCGCACCTGATTCCGCTGGGTCAGTTGCCGGCCAACATGAACCAGCTCAACAGCGCAGACAATATCGTGGCCTACTGCCGGTCCGGTGTCCGAAGCGGAAAGGCCGTGGACCTTCTCAGAAAGTCGGGGTTCCAGAAGATAAAGAATCTCAAGGGCGGGATTCTCGGTTGGGCTGACAAGGTCGACCCGGCCGTGCCAAAGTATTGATGATTGACGACTGACGATTGACGAATGAAACGAATGAGCCGCCAGATCCTTCAATCGTCATTCGTAAATCGTCAATCCTCTGGTGTTGTTTCTGCGCGCACAATCAGCATCTTCGATGCGCGAAACGTGGTTTCGCTCTGACACCGGCCTCTCCTGCCTGCCATGAATTCCGCGACCGCGCTCGCAAACCTCTCGTTGAAGCATGACGAAGTTTGAAGACGCGTGCGCCGGCGATTCCTCTAACGAGGTTCGGAGTTCAGGCTTTTAGCCCGCCTCTTTGGAGTTCAGCCTTTTAGGCTGCAAGCTAAAGCTTGAACAAGCCCTGCGACGGATCACAACTTCTGCTGGTCATAGCCGTTCTTGACGTACCGGTTTTGCACGAACGGTGGGAAATATACGCCAATTCGACAATTCCAGTGTCTCAACCGCAGTTTTTTCCCAAGATCCTGTCACTTCGCTTATGGAAATATGCAAAACTTGCAAAATCTGGGCGTCGTCGCTATTGACATCCTCGGGTGCAGGCGCATATAGTGTGCGCGTCTTTTGGCCGGTGCTCGGGGCCGGCGTTGCTCCCCCTTCAAGAACGGATGAAAAACTATGAAACTGATCTTTGCAATTATACGGCCTCACCGGCTGCAGGATGTGAAGGAGGCACTCGCGGATGTAGGTGTCGTTGGCATGACGGTCACAGATGTGCGCGGTGCGGGTCGCCAGAAGGGACAGGTGGAGCGCTATCGCGGATCGGAGTACAGCATCGACCTCCTTTCCAAAATCAAGATCGAGGTAGCCGTTCTTGATGATCAGTGTGAGGAGGTCGTCCAGGCTATCCGGAAATCTGCGTACACGGGCGAGATCGGAGACGGCAAGATTTTTGTGCTTCCGCTCGAGGATTCCGTCCGCGTGCGAACCGGCGAACGCGGTGAGGATTCGCTGTAGCGTTGTTGCAAGCTTAGTATGAACGAAACCACAGATGAAGACAGACAAACCTGGCGCGGCATAGCCGCAACCAAAAAATCTCACCGTAGAGATGCAGAGTTCGCGGAGGGAAGTTTGGCAAATGACAAATGACCAATGAAAAATGACAAATCGCAGTTCGTTGTCTGGACTTCTGATTTCTATTTGTCATTGTTCATTTGCCATCTGTCATTTCATGGAAAATCCTTGCCAGCTTGCGAAGGATTTTCGGCGCGGTAACAGAGGGAAGAATATAACCAAAAGGAGAGAGAGGCATGGCCTTGAAGCCCAGTGACGTGGTCAAACTTGCCAAAGAAAACAATATCAAGATGATCGATTTCAAATTTATCGACTTGCCGGGCATATGGCAGCACTACTCCATTCCGGCTCATCGTCTCACTGAATCGCTCTTTGACGATGGAATCGGCTTTGACGGATCGAGCATACGCGGGTTCGCCGAGATTCAGGAGAGCGACATGCTCGTCTTTCCCGATCCGGACAGCGCCTTCATCGATTACATGCTTGAAGTGCCGACGTTGAGCCTCACGTGCAATATTCGCGACCCGCTCACCTTGGAGCCCTTTAGCCGGGACCCGCGCTACGTGGCGCAAAAGGCCGAGAAATATCTGATCTCGACAGGGATGGGCGATGTCTCGTACTGGGGGCCTGAAGCGGAGTTCTATATCTTCAATGACATCCGCTTCGATCAGGGTGTCAACTACGGGTATTACTACATAGACTCCCGGGAAGGAATCTGGAACTCGGGCAGGGATGAAAAGCCGAACCTCGGCTACCGGCCTCGCCACAAGGAGGGATACTTCCCAGTCCCCCCCATGGACACCTTCCAGGATTTGCGCAGCAACATCATGCTGATGATGGAGAAAGTGGGAATCGAGGGCGAAGTGCACCACCACGAAGTCGGCACGGCGGGGCAGGGGGAAATCGACATGAAGTACGACACGCTGACCCGCATGGCGGACAAGCTGATGACCTTCAAGTACGTTCTGAAGAATCTGGCCAGGAAAGCGGGCCTCGTGGCCAGCTTCATGCCCAAGCCCATATTCCAGGACAACGGTTCCGGTATGCACGTGCATCAGTCGATCTGGAAGAAGACAACGAACCTGTTCTATGACGAGCGCGGTTACGCGGGGATCAGCCAGATGGCCCGTTTTTACACTGGCGGTTTGCTGAAGCATGCGCCCGCGCTGCTGGCCTTTGCCGCTCCCAGCACGAACAGCTATCGCCGGCTCGTGCCCGGGTTCGAGGCTCCGGTCAACCTGGTTTATTCACAGCGGAACCGGAGCGCTGCGGTCCGAATTCCGATGTACTCCAAGAGCCCTGGGGCCAAGCGCCTCGAATTTCGCTGCCCCGATCCGTCTTGCAACCCTTACCTGACCTTCGCGGCCCTGCTGATGGCCGGGCTGGACGGCATCCAGAACAAGATCGATCCGGGTGATCCGGTCGACAAAAACCTGTACGACCTGCCTCCGGAGGAGAAAGCGCTGGTCAAGTCGACACCCTCTTCGCTTGAGCAGGTTCTGGAAGCTCTGGAAAGGGACCACGACTTTCTTTTGAAAGGGGATGTATTCACCAAGGATGTGATTGACACGTGGATTCACTACAAGAGAGAGCATGAAGTGGATCCCGTGCGGCTGCGCCCGCATCCCTATGAATACTTCCTCTACTTCGACATCTAGAGACCGCGTGTATAACGCTTCGTGATTCTTCGCGCCTTAGCGTCTTCGTGGTGAATAGGGCGCCGCTTTTACCTCTGAGACGCGAAGGCGCAAAGAGGCGCGCATGCAAAATGAGATAGGCCGGCTCCGCAGAAAGTTTCGGGATGGCCGGTCTGAGCTGTTCCACTCGGGAGCCCGCACGGCGCCTTGTTGCGAGTTGTTGCGGGCGCATGCGGACCTCGTCGACAGCGTGGTGGAAGAGATCTACAAAGCCTCCTGCCGCGCCGCCGACAAGGAAATTCCCAGGACGCGCCACTCCGGTCTTGCAATCGTTGCCACCGGGGGCTACGGGCGCAAAGAGCTCAATCCATTCTCCGACGTAGACATTGCCTTCATTCCTTCTGAAGAAGAGGACCCCTGGGTGGAAGCCGCCGTGCACATGGCGTTCCGCCTGGTAATGGACGTTTTCCTTTCGTTTCGTGAAGTGCGGGTCGGTTATTCGTACCGGCCCGTATCCGAAGTCTCGACGTGGGACCTTCCGACGAAGACGTCGCTGCTGGATGCGCGGCACCTCTGCGGAGACGGGCACCTGTCGGAGGTGCTGGAGTTCCAGCTGCGACAGAACCTCTCCCCTTTGGATCTAGTTCTTGAAACTCAGGGCGATTCCAGCAGGAACGGCAGGTCTCTCTATTCGGTGGAACCCAACCTCAAAGAAGGGCCCGGCTCGCTTCGGGATTTACATCGGGGCCGCTGGATTTACAAATTGCTCCTCGGAGTCGAAGACTCCACCCTGTTTCCGGCGCTGGCGAGCAAGGGCTACCTGCAGTCTGGAAGAGTCGCTGAGGTTCAAGCCGCAGCCGAGTGGTTCTGGCAGGTCCGGAACTGGCTTCATCTCGTTACGAGCAAGCGTTCGGATGTCTTGATCAACAACTATCAGGATCGCATTGCGCGGGAGCTCGGCGGGATTCCCACGCAGGAATGGCTTTCGCAGCACTACGCGCATGCGGAAATCCTGGCCCGTTTCCGGGATTCGGCCATTCTTCGGACGCTGGAAGGTCCGGTCGATCTGCGGGGCGTCCGGCTGGAGCAAGGGTGTTTGCATTTGCAGAAGCGGGAATCAGGCAAGGAGCAGGGGTCGGTCGCCAGGCTCTTTCATTATTCGCAGCGCTATTCCATCCCTATCGGCCTGGCGGACATGAAGACGCTGGAGGAGAACCGCACGGAGGCGCAGAAGGTTTCCGACCCGTCGCCGGACGAGAGCTGGGCCTTTCTTAACATCCTCAGCGAAGGCCGGGATGTGGCTCACACTCTGCGCGATCTGTGCCGGTTCGGATACCTGGACCGTTTCATTCCGCGCTTTTCCGAGGTGTTGCGTTTTGTGCCCCCGGATCCGGCTCATCGTTACACCGTCGGGGAGCACTCCCTCAAGATCATCGAAAACCTGGAAGATCTGAGGCTGCGCCGGAACTCGGCGTCACAGCGTTTTTCCGAGCTGCTGGATCAATGTTCGCACTTTGACGTTCTGTGCCTGGCCGCGCTGATCCACGATGCGGGAAAGCTCTTTGCGGGCAAGGATCACAGCGAGAGGGGGATGCAGCTGGCCGCGGAAGCGGCGTCGCGGCTGGAGCTCGCGCCCGACAAGAGAGAACTTCGATGCTTTGCGGCATCTCTATGTTTTCACCTATGTCGATACGAGGGCGGTGGCGGAAAAGAGCTGGACGTCGATGGACTACCGGGACCTGGAAGAGCTGTACCAGAAGGTCCAGGATTATCTCACGGGGCGAGCCCAGGAAGTTCCAGCAACGGAAGCGTTGGAGGACCGCATCGGGCAGGTTCGACGGAGGCTGGCGGCCGCGGACAAACCTGAAGAGGAAGAAGCCATCCGGCAGCATTGCGATTCGATGCCGGCCAGCTACATATTGAACACCCCTCTCGAAGAGATTGCCTTTCACATCCAACTGCTGCGCCGCCTCAAGGAGGAGAAGGTCGTTCTCGACATCTACAACCGGCCCGGAGACGACTTCTCCGAGCTGACGGTATGTACCTTCGATGAGCCGCAGCCCGGCTTGCTGTCAAAGATGACCGGCGTCCTCTACGGCTGCAATGCCGACATTCACAAAGCCCAGGTTTTCACCATGAAGGGCGAACACCCGGTAGTGCTGGATACGCTCTGGATTCGGTCCGGGGGGATGCAGCTCTCGGAAAACCGCGCGCAACGTGTACAGAATGCACTCAGAGAAGTTCTGACCGGCGCGCGCGGCATCGAGCAGTTTCTAAAGGGTGCGGGCAAAAATCCGCCGGGCGGCGTGCTACTGGAAAGCCTCGAGCTCAGGAACGATCTGTCGGAAGAGCACACCATCGTGCACGTCATTGCGCGGGACCTGCAAGGGCTGCTGTACGTGATGACCCGGGCCCTGTCCCGCAGCGGATTGCACATCCACACCGCAAAGGTTGCAACCTGGGCCGCCAGGGCCGAGAACAATTTTTATGTGACCACCCTCACCGGCGGTCAAATCCCCGAGGACGAGCTGCCGCAGTGGAAGGAGCACCTGACTCGAATGTTTCGGGGTTTGAGCACGGAGTGAGGCGCAGTGCCGGACCGCTTTGCTTCCATATGCGGTGACACTTTTGCTCCGGTGCTCGCTTTGCGCGCGCTCGGCTACCTGGCCGAGAGCTCTCCGCTGGCCCGCGAGAGTCTCGGGGCTTGCACGCAGGTTTTCGTCAAGCACCTTTCGGAACTTCTCGTCATTTCACCGCCTATGCTGGATTCCCTGGCGCGCCATCCCGAGTGGATAGCCACGCTCCAGAGTCGCGTGGAAGCACCCGAAGGGGACGGCGGCGCGAAGCGTGAATTTTACGAGAAAGCATGGGCCTCCCTGACGTCTGAAGCCCACCAGCCCGAAGATCTCATGGACCAGCTGCGCGCTTTCAGACGCCGGGAGTACCTCGAGATTTCTTACCGCGACGTCGCCGGACTGGATTCCCTGGAGCAGACAATCGAGCGACTGTCTTGGCTGGCAGACTGTGTGATTTCCTGGACCCTCTCGTACTGTTGGTCCCAGCTCACGGAACAGCAACAGCCGGCGCGTCTGGAGAACGGCCCCGACTTCTTGCGTGAAGCGTCGGGGGACGAGCAGGATCTCCGATTTTTTACGCGTCTGGGAGAACGTCTTATCCAGCTCCTGTCGCAGGCCGGCCCCGACGGATTCCTGTATCGCGTGGACATGCGCCTGCGGCCTTACGGCGAGACCGGGCCGCTGGTTCCGTCATTGGCAAGCCTCGTCACTTACTACGAGTCCTGGGGTGAAGCCTGGGAGCGCCAGGCGCTCATAAAGGCGCGGTTTGTCGCCGGGTCCAAGGACCTCGGGCGCCGCTTCAGTGACTTCGCCGCAGATTTTACTTTTGCCCGGCAGATGGATGACTCGTCTCTCGAGGAAATCAAGCGGGTCAAACACCGTGCGGAGAAGGAATACGCGCAGGATCGCGGAAGGATCCACCTGAAACAAGGGCCGGGCGGAGTTCGCGACATCGAATTCTACGTGCAGTTTCTCCAATTGATCGCCGGCAGGGATCACCCGGAGGTCCGCGTCAGGGCAACACTGGATGCGATCGAAAGACTCGCGCGCGCGCGCTTCCTGCTCGAAGGGGAAGGATCGCATCTTTCCCTGGCGTACCGGTTCCTCCGGATCGCGGAGCATCGGCTGCAACTCAGGGGGCTCACGCCTCGCGCGGTCCTTCCGGAGGAAGCGGGAGAGCTTGCCCTTCTGGCCACGGGGCTTGGTTTCAATCAAAGCGCTCCCGTCGCCCGCTTCGAAGCGGCGCTGCGCGGGCATCTCTCTCGCGTGCGCGCAATCCTGGAGAGGATATATCTCACTCCCGGATATCTGCATTTGAAGGAAAGGGAAGAAGAGCTCGCGCAGCTATTGAGCGAGCGCACTCCGCGACGGAGGATCCGCGAGCTCCTTTCTCAGTACGGGTTCCAGGACATCGACAAAGCCTGGCAGAACATCCGTCTGCTGGCGCTGGGGCCGGCGGGCCGGATATTGCCTCCGGGCGAGCGGCGGGCGTTCCTCGGGTTCGCCTTTACGTTGCTGGAGGTGTTGCGTGATTCGCTCGATCCGGACCAGGCCCTGCATCGCCTGGAGAGTTTTGCGGCCGCCAGCGGCAACCGCGTTTCGTTTCTGCGCACGCTGGCTTCCCGTCGCCCGCACCTGGCCCGCCTAGCGAACCTCCTGGCCTTCAGCGATCTGTGCCATCAGGTTCTCACACGGCATCCGGAATATTTCGATACCCTCGCTGCGGGTCTGCATATTCTCGAAGGGCGCAGCCTGCGCGATATGTCTGAAGAGCTTCAGGAACGCCTTGCCCGATGGCCGGCCGGCGAGAGGAAGGAGGACTTCCTCAGGAAGTTTCGGCAACGGGAAATGATACGCATCGCCTATCGAGATCTTGCCAGGCTCGCGGATCCTCTCGAGATCAGCCGCGAGCTGAGCGACCTGGCAGAGGCTTGCGTGCACGAGGCCGTGGCGCTGGCGCGATCCGGGTATCGCGACTTTGGGGGCGTCCTGCACGTTGTGGCGCTGGGCAAGTTTGGCAGCACACGCCTCCACTATGCTTCCGACCTCGATCTGATGTTCTTCTACAACGGACCGGAAGGGGACGCTGCGGCGGAGGTCCGCGCCCAATTGCAGCAAGTTCAGGATGAGGTCGTGGAAAAGGTCCTGTACCTTCTCGCAGGGATAACATCGGAAGGGAGCGCCTATCAGGTGGACCTGCGACTCCGGCCCGAAGGAGCTTCAGGGCTACTGGCCCGGTCGTGGGCTGGTTTCATGGAATATGCGTGTCATTTCATGCAGCCCTGGGAACGTATGGCTCTGGTCCGGTCAAGAATGCTGGGTGAAGACGACGCGGCTGCGCGACGGTGGAATGAGGTCTTGGTCGACGTGGCGTATGGCTTTCCCTGGAATGACGGGGCGCTCGACGCGATTCGTCATTTGAAGAGGCGCATCGAGAGCGAGAAGAGCCGGGAAAGCACCACTCATTTGGATTTCAAGTACGGGAAAGGCGGGATCGCCGATCTGGAGTTCCTCGTTCAATTCCTCCAGCTTGTCCACGGCCGGGACAACCCGCCGGTCAGAACACCGGTGGTGAGCGATGCAATTCCGGCGCTTGCGGCGGTGGGCGCCGTTTCGGAAGATGAAGGCCGGGTTCTGCTCGCCGCCCACCGCTTTCAAAGACATGTCGAAAATCACTACCAGCTGATGGAAGAGTGGACATCGCGAGAGATCTCACGGGAATCCCCGCTGATTGCCGGGCTCGCAAGGAGTCTGGGTTTTACACCAGGCTCGCCGGCTGCCATCGCAAAGGAGTTTCTGGCAACCTGGGAAGATCACGCGGGCGAGGTGCGGGCCCTCGTGGAAAAGTACTTCTATGGGTAGAGGTCTTCAGAAATGACAAATGACCAATGACAAATAGCAGTCAGAATCCGGACAACGAACTGCCATTTGTCATTTGTCATTGGTTATTTTTGTCATTGGTCATTTTGTGGTGAGAAGGCCTCGACGGGAGATACGGAATGGCGGAGCCGACGGACACGCAGCACGCGCTGGAACTGGCTAAACAGGAACGCGTGCGTTTTCTGCGACTCCAATTCACTGATATTCAGGGTTCAATCAAAAACGTCGAGGTTCCCGAGCATCAATTCAAGCGAGCACTGGACGGTCAGGTCGTGTTCGACGGGTCCTCCATCGATGGTTTCTTTCGCGTGGAGGAATCCGACATGCTGCTCATGCCGGACCCCGCTACTTTCCGCGTCTTTCCCTGGGAGGACCGAAGGGGAAAAGTCGCACGTATGATTTGCGATGTCCGCCTGCCTGACGGCTCGTCTTTCGCGGGTTGTCCGAGGACAGTGCTCAAAAATGTGGTCCAGGAAGCGGCACAGAAGGGATTCAAGTTTCTTGCGGGTCTGGAGGTGGAGTTTTTTCTGTTTCTGCGCGGGGCCGACGGGCAGGCAACCCGCATCACCCACGATGTCGGCGGTTACTTTGACCTGGCTCCGGTGGATCGCGGGGAAGAGGCGCGCAGGGATATGGTCAGCACGCTCGAGCGCATGGGGTTTCAAGTCGAGGCCGCTCATCACGAGGTGGCCCCCGGCCAGCACGAAATCGACTTCAAGCTCGAAGATGCGGTAGCGGCTGCGGACACCATCAGCACCTGCCGCTTTCTTGTCAGGAAGATTGCGCTCGATCACGGCCTTCATGCCACCTTCATGCCCAAACCTCTGTTCGGACAGAACGGGTTAGGGATGAACGTCTATCAGGCCCTCTACAAGAGCGGCAAGAATGCCTTTCACGATCCGAAGGCCAAATACCGGCTGAGCGACCTGGGACTGAGCTACATCGCCGGGCTTCTCGAACACGCCCGCGGAATGGCCGTCATTACCAATCCTCTGGTCAACTCGTACAAGCGTCTCGTTCCCAATTATGAGGCTCCCACCCACGTGGCCTGGTCGGAGATGAATCGCAGTCCTCTCATTCGGCTCTCTTCTCGAAGGGGAGAAGGCACATTGTGCGAGTTTCGCCTGCCGGATCCGGCGTGTAACCCTTACCTTTGCCTTGCGGCGATTCTCCGCTCGGGGCTCGAGGGCATCCGGGTGAAATCATCTCCCGGCGCCCCGGTCAACAAAGACATATACACGATGAGCCAGCGGGAACGCAGCCGCCTGAGGGTCCAGAATCTTCCCGGCGATCTCAGCGAAGCCATCCGCGCTTTTGAAAAAGACAAATTTCTCCAGAGCGCTCTCGGCCCGCATATTTCAAACCACATCGTCGAGGCCAAACGGTCTGAATGGCAGGAGTATATCGGTCAGGTACATCCTTGGGAGCTGGAAAGATACCTGGCTTATTACTAGCAGGGGAGCTTCATACCACCGAGATAGTGGAACCGCCGATGCACGCCGATGAGCGGCGCCGACATCGGCGTGCATCCGCGTTCATCGGCGGTTTCAAACGACTGGACTATTTCTTTCGGATTTCGGCCGCGGGAAGTGCCGGGTCCAGGGATACATCAAAGGGGCCCAGATCCTTCTGCGCGGTCTCATCGCGGATCGAAGGGATGTGCAGCTTGCTGCCGGCGAACAGGTTCTTCTTCGGCTCCGGGGTGTAAAAGAAAACAAACCCGTTGACCACGGTTCCAGGTTCGATTGAAAGGTTCGTAAGCTCCTTGCTTGTAAAATCGAGGAGCGGAGAGCCTGATTTTGTGGAAGTGCTCCCGACCACATCCTGTACGACGAGTGTAGCCGGTGTCGTGTAATACTCCTGGCCCTTGGGTGAAACGAGGACGATATTACGCGTTCTCAGAGCAAGGTGGTTTCCCGACGCGTTCTTGATTATCACATGGGCCGGGAAATACCCTTTGGAATTCAGGTCCTTGACATCGAATGCGGTGCGGGATTTTCCGTCGTTGGCATAGGGATCCACCGCAACAGTCACCTGTTCAACCGTGACACGCGCGGGATACGACTCCACCGGCTGTACGGCTACCGTCTTGGCCTGGTAATCTCCGCTCGATAAAGGCATCGCGCGGGCCGCAAGCAAGAACACCGCGAAACTCAGGTGTCTAGTTTTCATGGCGTTCATAATATCATAACCCTCGCGACACATGTCGTGGCCGACAATGCGTCAGTGCTTGGAGTTCAGCCTTCAGGCTGCAAACCAAAGCTTTGAACTCCGGGCGAGGCGTGGGTGATTTTTTCACCGCTTCCCTGTTATTGGGGGTAGTGGGAATGGAGAATTCACCCGACCACGGAAAGACGGAGGACGCCAAGATTGGCAGAGCAGGCCAGCCGCAACCAAGAACCTCACCGCAGAGAGGCAGAAGGGTGAGGACGCTTCCTGGGAGCGCACGCATCCTGCGTGCTTTGTGTATGGAAAAACCCCGTGCACGCAGGATGCCTGCGCTCCCAGGAAAACCCGGGGGGAAAACTTCTTTCCAAGCGGCAAAGGATTTTCGGCTTAGTAGTACAAAGGCGTTCTTTGTGCATCTCGTGTTTTCGGTGTACTCCGTGGTGAAAGAGGACGTGTGAATTCTTATTTGCCCTCTTCCACTGGCGGATTGAGGTAAGGCGAAAAAGCCCGAAAGGAATTGAAATGAATCATGATCGTCCTCGTGGCGCCCCGAAGGTGTTTCTCCTGCTGCTGGCTCTTGTCTCGCTTGCTGTGCTTGGGCTGTTTGCGTTTCGCGCGGGCCCTTCCCCCTCGGTCACGCTCACATCCTCTCTTCCGGCTATCGGAAAGAGGACTGCCATAAGAGTTGTCGCGGAAGAGCCCGTCCGGGGGTTGAGTCGCGTGAAGGTGGAGTTTGCGCAGGGAGACCGTGTTGAGGTCCTGGCCGAGAAGACGTACACCTACCGCGGGGCTCTCTCGTTTTGGGGGGAACGAGATCCACGAGACGAATTCTCTGCGGAAGTAGGCCGCGATACGATCTCGGGTCTGAAAGCGGGGGAGGCGGTTGTCCGCGTCACGGCGTCCAGGGTGCCGGGCTGGTTGCGGCGCCCGGATCCCGTCGTTAAGGAATTGATCATGCCGGTGAGACTGCTGCCTCCCCCGCTCCAGGTGAATTCGACGCAGGTTTACGTTGCTCAGGGCGGCTGTGAAGTCGTTGTGTATCGCATAGGCGAATCGTCCGTCCGCGACGGCGTGCGTGTTGGCGAATGGTGGTTTCCCGGATATCAGCTCCCGGGCGGCGGAAAACAGGACCGTTTTGCTTTGTTTGCTATCCCGTATGACGTAGGCGCTCCCGAGGCGCGGCTTGTGACGGCTGACGATGCAGGCAATGAGGCCCAGGCTTCCTTCATTGAAAAGTTCTTTCCGAAGCCATTCAAAGCGGACACCATCGAAGTAAAGGACGATTTTCTGAACAAAGTGGTGCCGGAGATCATGTCCCAGACTCCCGATTTTCGCGATCGCGGGAACCCGTTGGATAACTACGTGGCAATCAACAACGAATTGCGCCGGCAAAATGCCGCAACCCTCAGGGAATTGAGCAAGCATTCGCGCCCCGAGTTCCTGTGGCGCAAGGCCTTCCAGCCGCTGATAAACGCCAAGGTCATGTCGGCATTTGCTGATCGCCGAACCTACATGTACAAAGGCCGGAAAATCGATCATCAAGACCATCTGGGCTTCGACCTGGCGGCCACGCGCAGGACGCCGGTTCCGGCAGAAAATGACGGCATCGTGGCGCTGGCCAAGTATTTCGGCATATATGGCAACGCCGTTGTTCTCGACCACGGCTTTGGGCTCATGACCCTCTACGGGCACCTTGCCTCGGTGAGCGTCTCACAGGGGCAGTCGGTCAGGACGGGAGACACTCTGGGCCTCTCGGGCGAGACCGGGCTGGCGGGAGGCGACCACCTGCATTTCACGATTCTGCTTCATGGCCTGCCCGTCAATCCCGTCGAGTGGTGGGACAGTCATTGGATCCGGGACCGCATTTCCAAGAAGCTTGGCCCCGCCTTCCCCTTCGAGGAATGAGTAACGGCCCTCGGGCCAGTAGCCGCTCTTTTCAGCCTCTCGGCGTGTCCAGGAGCGCCGCGGGCGGTATGAGACCGTCTTGCTACGGGCTTGGTGTGCTCGCTCGGCGCGAAATTCGCCCGACCTGCACTCAAACCGCCTCGACGAGACGGGCGATCGCGCGCCCGAACAAGCGCCAAATTGTCGCCCGGCGGCCATCAACGCGGAGGACATGCCCGAAGCTCTCAATGGCACTGGAAAATCGGCTGCGGTCAGCTTCTGAAACAAAATCGAGTTTCAGGTCCACGACGATCTCTCCCATCGAGTCGGCTCCTGTGCCGGGGTGTAATTTTTCGCATCAACAGGCGCACCGCCGCGGGTCCCGTTCCGCTCCCTCTCAATCCGCCCGGACGATTTGCGGCAGATGGTCGAAGTGACGGTCGCGGGCGAAAAGAGCGAGATTGTGCTGCAGGACAAGCGCCGCGACCCACATGTCGTTGGTGGGAATGGGCGTACCCTGCGACCGCAACTGGCGGTAGACGAGTGCGTACTGCTGGGTGGTCTGATCGTCTGCGTAGAGGACTCGAACACCGGGCTTCAAAAGGAACTGGCGCAGAACGCGCTCGTTGCGCGCACCCTGCTTTCCAACCGCAAAACCTGCACGTAGCTCCCCGAGAACGACGAACGGGACATATATCGCCTCGGCGGTTTCGAGCACTTCGACGGCGCGTTCATCGCCCCGGCAGAAATCGGTGTAGCGGTTCGTGTCGAGTGCCAGCCTCACTTCCAGAGCTCGTCGTCGATCGCATGCTGATCCACAATGGCGCGGTCAAAAGCCGGATCGTTCCTCCATGTTCCGGCAAGATCCTTGAGGTCGCGGTGACGCAGAGCCTCCTGCGAGAGACCAAGTCCTCGACCCAGAGCCTCAACGGCAACCTCGTTGAGACTCCTACCCGAGACTCTTGACCTTTCCCTGAGAGCGGCATCAAGGGCTTCAGGAATATTCCTCAGCGTATATTGCATGCTCGAATTGTAGGCGTTGCCTTCACGCAATGCAAGCTCGAGCATCCAAGGGGTGTAACTAGAAGTGGGAATCAAATTTTTTCGGCGCAGCCGGCGCATGTCGGCTGGGGTGATGCCGTCCTGGTATTTCAGATAGGTCAGGACAGCGATGCGCTCCTGCGGCTCCAGGCCTGGCTGGCGACGAAAACTTCGCCGGAAGCTTGCTTCCAGGTTCGCGCCTGGACCGGAAATCGCAAGAAAGCCCCACAAGAGCAGCAGGAATAGGCCGAAACCCAAGTGCAATTTTTTCATAGGTAAACGGATCCCGCACTCCACCTGAAGCCGCACATGCGGAAAGGAGTCGATCTCGCCCGCGTCGCGTCAACTTGGCCACTGTGGATACTCCAATTAGACGCGTTCGGATCGAGGCGCGATCGTGGATCCCCCTGCTTCCTGGAGTCGTGGTCACGCCAACTCCACTAATCGTCACCCGAAGGACTGCCGCTGAGGGAAATTCTTTGCGATTCCTTGCGCCTCCTTTGTGGTGAAAGCAGCGTTCACCGCCAAGACGCGAAGGATGACTAAGGAGATTTTGGCCGCGGCCAACAAAATTGAGGGAGCATTTGTGGATAGATTTTCTCATCTGACGAAGATGGAAATAGTTGAAATTCCGGTTGCGAGGCGAGTATGTTCGCTCGGAAAAGCTCATGAAACCAAGGACGCGGACATTTTTCTTCACGCTTGGAGTTCTCTGCCTTGCGCTTTTATGGGCCCGCAAAACGCCGGGCACAGGATCCAACACGGCTTCGGCGCCGCAAAATATTTCCGGCGTGGCATTCCGGGTGACGTTAGGCATCGGGGACGAAGACCCAAGGGATTGGAGCGGGCGAATGACACTTTCGGGCGGACGCCTGGTTCGCCTGGAAGGATGGCAATTCGCAGGCCAGGACCGA
>QHZE01000217.1:5564-23847 GCA_003225335.1 Acidobacteriota bacterium | reverse complement strand
GCCATCCTTCTCTTTCTTCTGCTCGGCTGGTCTTCCAACTATCTGGCGTCCGGCGCGCAGGCGGCGGGCGGCGGCTCCGGTCCTCGGTTCCGCGGCATGCGGGGGCGCCTTGTGGAAACTGCGCTTTACTGCGGTGCAGGTATCTATGAGGAGCTTCTGTTTCGCGGCATTCTTTTAGGTTCATTGATCCTCTTCTTCAGCAAGGTCCTTTCACTGAAGAAGCCGGCCGCGGCAATCTGGGGGACGCTGGTGGCTTCGTTGCTCTTCTCCCTGTTTCACTACATAGGCCCGGGCAGCGACAGTTTCGCCATTGGTTCGTTCGTCCAGCGATTTCTGGCCGGCATCTACTTCTCTGGCCTCTTCGTCTGGCGCAGTTTCGGTGTCGCTGCGGCCGCCCACTCCCTTTACGATATCCTGGTGGGCCTCCTGCACCGGTGAGAGCGCAGAGAAAAAATGACAAATGACCAATGACCAATGAAAAATGACAAATGGCAGTTCGTTCTCCGGGCTTCTGACTTCTATTTGTCATTGTTCATTTGCCATTTGCCATCTGTCATTTGTCATTTGTCATTTGACTGCAAGTCCTGGCCAGGTTGCGAGGGATCTCGTGCCGCGCCGATCCGTGTTCATCTGTGGTTTCGTTAATACGTTCCTCGGCTACCTCTTGCGGTACAGGACATCGACAACGTTGCGAATGTATTGCTCGTCCGTAATGCCGTCAATGGCTTCTTGCGGAAACGGGACGATATTCTTGAAGTAGGCCGCCAAGCCCCCAAATAGTTCGACCCGGGCTGCCGGGTCGAGATCCTCGCGCCGCACCAGGGCCTGCAGTGCCAGACTGGCCTCCTGCGGCAAAACGCGCTGACGCAACCGGGAGGCCAGGTGCCGGTGCTCCAACAGAGAATTGAATTTCCCGGGCAAGAGCTGATCCAGGTCCGGCTCTTCGACTCGAGGGATGCGCACGACAATCGTGTTCGCGGCCAGATCGCCAAGACGCTGCGCCTTGCGGGTGAACAAGCAAAACAGCCCTCCGAGAAGATAAAAGACCGGCAGGCTGTCCAAAAAGCGCAGCAGGTTTCGGATGACGATCTGGCTGGGGTGCAGCCGCAGCCCTTGCACGTCCATGACCCGCAGGCGAAGCAAGCGTTTTCCGATGGTCTGGCCCCGCCATAGCCACTCCGCAACGATGCCGTAACCGATCTGAATGATGAAAAAAGCCAGGATCATTACCGCCCTGGCGACGTCGGAGCTCACCAACTGCAACGGCGCCAGCGCTGAGCCCAGCAGGCTGGACGCAGCCATCAGGCAAGCCAGGTCGATGGCCGCTGCCAGAAAGCGCGTTACGGGTCCAGCCAGCAGCAGCGAGAAGACGATGCCATCGGGGGTTCGAATTTGAAGCGTGCCAGTTCTCAAGTTCTCAGGTTCTCTTTCTCGGTCCTTCCCGCCATTGCCAGAAACAGGAACAGGGCCGTCAGCTCCACGGTTCCGAAGGCGATCTTCAGCAGGTAGGGAAGAATAGGTTCGTGATATTGCGAAAGAAAAGCCTCGACGATGCCGGCCCAAACCAGCATGAGAGCTACGCCTGAGATCAGCGTCACGACATCGGCCGCAACGCGCCGCAAGCGCGCTTGCAAGGCAGTCCGTTGTCCCCAGCCAATCAGTGCTCCGGCAAGGACAAAGCCGGCCTGTCCCGCCAGAAGGATTGCCGGGATTTCCACCGAACCGTGTGGCAGCAGCCAACCCAGCAAGAATTTGGCCTCTCCTGCCTGCACGTAGTCCAACCCAACGACGCCCAGAATGACTCCGTTGTAGAACAGCATCATGATAGTCCCCACACCCCAGGTCATTCCCAACGCCATGGTGAAAATGGAGACCTTGGTGTTGTGTGTCATCAATTCGCTCGAGAAGCTCGTCTTCGCGCCTTGCAGGGGGTCCCGTTGTTTCTGTTCCCGTTCTTCGCGCGCCACTCGCTCGGAGGGATTTCCCTGGAGATGCTGAAACGGCATGAGGGCTTCTTTCGCAGTAGCATCGAGCAAGGCGGCCAGACCGCCGAAAGCGCTTCCCGCCAGCGTTACAACCAGCGACAGCAGAAATTCCCTCTGGTAGCGCCGGAAGGTTTGCGGAAAGGTGCGCGAGATCCAAACCCAAGGCCGCCAGGGCTCCTTCTTGTAACGCGTCTCATGGATCTCGCCGTAAGCCCGCGCCACAAGGGATTCGAGGTAGAGGCGCATGGCCGGCTCGTGCGCAAAAGTCATTAGTCGCGCCAGGTCTGCCGAAGCCCTTTGGTACAGGTAGTGAAAACGCCGCGCTTGCTCGAGGGACAACTGCAGATTGGGCTCTTCTTCCAGCTTCTTGAGCGACAGCTCCAACTCAGCCCAAGCGGGCCGCTCGTCGGCGAGGAATTTTTCAAGATCGATGATCATAGGTTCCGAGCTCCTGACGCCTTCTTTGGAGTGCGCAAGCTTGCTTGCGCTTTAAGGGCGATGGAACATTTCCAGCCGCACAAAAGCGGCAGCAAGCTGCCGCACTCCAAACCGCGCCAGGGAATTCGTGGCCAACTGAAACGCCACGAATTTCACGAATTCCACGAAAAGGAACGATTCAAATCAACTGGCGCTGCTTGACGTTCATGTACTGACTTACCATCTGCACGCTCAGAGCATCCTGCTCCACCAGGGAGAAATGGACACCGGCCTTTCTCAGCCCGCGCTCCAGTTCGCGCAGCTTGTCCCACTGCAGATGCCCGCCCAGCCGCTCGTAGACCTCATCCACCGTCCGGGCATCCCCTCCCGTGAACAGCGGCCGGACACCCGCCGGCCGCAGCATCTGGACCAGGACCAAATGTTGACGGCTGATGATCTTCAAGTTTTGGCTGAAGCTCTCAGCCAGCACGGGATCGTCGAGATCGGTCAGAAATATCAGCAAGGCGCGGCGGCGCAGCCGCAGTCGTATGAAGGAGAAGAGCTCTCCAAAGTCCGGCGTGACCAGGCGCGGCTGCAGGGCAAAAAGCGCGTCACGGCAAGCGCTGTAGTGGGCTTTTCCTGTCTTGGCCCGAACGAAGTTGTGAATGCGATCGCTAAAGCTGAGGATGCCGAAGGCGTCTGCTTGCCGCTGCGCCACCAGGCCAAGAACGAGCGCCGAAGTCACAAAGCGTTCCAGAATCGGTTCAGAGCTCCGGGTTTCGAGCTCCGAATTGCCATTGCCCGTTTCGGGTGTAGAACTTGCGTTGCGAACCTCAGAGGTCTGAGCCCGCGCGCTGAGGCGTGAGGCATCCACAATCACATACACTTCCTGCATGCGCTCAATTTGAAAGACCTTCGTCACAAGGTGAGCGCGCTTGGCGGTGGCCTTCCAGTGAATCTCGTCCAGACCGTCTCCCGGGATGTAGTCGCGCAGGTTCTCGAAGTCCCGGCCTTGGCCTACCTGCCGTTGTGAGTGTATGCCCAGTCCTGTGCGGTTAAGAAACAGAGACGCCAGATTCTTGCGATCCTGAAGGAGGTTTGGATAAACGCGGATTTCGGTACGAAGCGGCGCCGACGTCCGCCATGTCCAGAATCTCAGCGGCGAGGGCGCCTCCAGGTAGCAGGCCTCGAGCCGATACTGACCCCTTCGCCTGGGTGTGCATTCCCAAGCCAGCCGTGAAAACTCGGCTCCAGCGGGCAATTGGGCCAGCATTTCATCATGGGGCGAGTAGATCGGAGATGGCAGGGGGAGCCCAAGCCGCAGGCGGCACGCGCGCTGCTGTTCGTTGCGAACATGCAGTTCAATCTTGCCGGGCCGGTCCTTGGATAGCCGCACGACTTCAGGAAGCTCGACGGCGATGCCGGCCAAGGCGCGACGCGCGACGAGCGCGTCGAATGTCACCACGCTGCAAAAAGCGGTCAACAGCAATATCAGGATCCAGAGCGATGACGGCGTTAGCCCTGCGAGCGCCGCGGAGGGGCCCACCAGAAGCGCGACCCAGAATAGCAATCGGGAGTGCGGGACGATCATCGGGGAACCGCAATGTCCTGGAGAATCTTGTGGATTACCTCAACGGCGGTTAAGCCCTCAATCTCATATTCGGGGCGCAAGATCAGGCGATGTTCCAACACCGCGACGGCCATGGCCCTGATGTCATCCGGAGTGACAAAATCGCGCCCGGCAATCGCGGCTTGCGCGCGGCTGGCGAGCAGCAGCGATTGTGTGGCCCGCGGGCCGGCGCCCACCAGCACCGCGTCGCTCTGCCGGGTGGCTCGGACGATTTCCACGACATAGCCCACGAGCTCGTCCCGGACGCCAATGGCCCCCAGTCCGCGTTGCACGTCCATCAGCATCTCTGAACCCAGCACCGGGCGCACAGCACCGTTGGCGAGAGCTGCTTCAGGAGAGTCCTCTCCTAACATGCGCCGCGCCAGTTCCTGTTCCTCATCCCGGTTCGGAGCCGTCATGGAGATCTTCAGCATGAAGCGGTCCTTCTGCGCTTCCGGTAACGGGTAGGTCCCCTCGTACTCGATGGGGTTTTGCGTGGCAAACACCGTGAAATGGGGCGGCAGGGGGTAGCTCACGCGGTCGATGGTGACTTGCCGCTCCTGCATGGCCTGCAAAAGCGCAGACTGGGTTTTGGCCGGCGCCCGGTTGATCTCGTCCGCCAGCAGGAAGGATGTGAAGACAGGGCCACGGACCAGCGTAAACTCGTGGCGCTGAAGATTGAACACGTTCGTGCCGGTGATGTCAGCAGGCATCAGATCCGGGGTGAACTGGATACGTCCGAACTCGCAGCCCAGTACCTGTGCCAGCGTCCGCACCAACAACGTTTTGGCAATCCCCGGCACGCCTTCGATGAGGGCATGCTGACGGGTGAAAATGACGATGAGCGTCTTCTCCACGACCTCGGTCTGCCCGATGATGACCTTGGCGATCTCCTGCTTCGCCAACACCAGCGCTTCTTTCAGGTAATCCACACTTGTATTCACGCAATAATCTCCTTGAACCTCTGTACTCCTGAATCAAATGACCAATGACAAATGACAAATAGAAGTGAGAAAACCGGATAACGAACTGCCATTTGTCATTTTTCATTGGTCATTGGCATTTCTCTCACGCGCTCTCCGCGGTCGTGAGAAAAGATGTAGCGCCGGCTTCCAGCCGGCAAACGGTCCTGTTGACACAAAAGGTTCACATGCCGGCGAGACGCCGGCGCTACGATTCTTTCTCACGTGTTTGCTCGCGTCCAGTCGATGATTTCCCCTCCAGCACCTTGCAAATCGCCTGGTATGTTGAGACCGCATGGCTTGTCGAGCCAGACTCCGTCTCTGCCACTAACGCGCGAACCTGACTGACCCTGGCCCGTTCCGGACTGCTGGCCGGCAACGATTTTTCCCACTGCCGGACGCAAACCGAAATGACCGTAGAAACGGGGACGCTGCGCCGCAACAGATTGACGAATCCGGCAGCCGAGTCACGGCCCACATGGATTTCCGCAGCCTCGGCCGAGGTTGCGGGCGGAACCAGGCTCGACATGTTTTTCCAGACAAAGAGCCCGGCCAACAAGAACAGGCCGGCGAACAGACCATGCAAGCGATACTTGCGCAGCAAAGACACGACGCCAGGATTCTCCCGTACTCCCAAATGGGTTTCATCGAAAACCACCTGGTGATGCTGCCCGATCAGCCAGGCTAGCAACCGCGGCTGGCGCTCTTTCCAGAGCGCTTCATTGCTCAGGAAGTAGGAATCTGAAGCCAGCACCAACGTGCCGCTGCCGAACGGCCGCTCGATGAGCACAGGCTTGTCCTCCCGGCGATAGACAACCCTCCAGTCAGGGCTGAGTTTCCGGAAAGACAGTTGACTGTGCCAAGAGAGCGTTTCAGGAAGATCTGTGCCGCCCTGCAGCGAGACGGTCGAATGCTGCCTTGGCTTTCCCTTAGAGTTCGCGGCTTGCTTGGTCTCGAGCTCGACGCCCCAGCGTTGACCCAGAGCCACCTTCCGTTTCCGAAGAGCGATCTCCTCCTCAGAGCGCTTCCGCCCTCCCGCATCTTCAGGCTTCGTTGCGTCCTTCTGATCTTTGGCCGCCGACGGTTGCCCCTCGTAAGGGTAGAAGCAGATCACGACCCGCGAGCCGCTGCCCAGCAGGTGCTCGATGGGCATCAGCCAGGCGGGATCCTCCAGCCAATAGGAATGGCTGAATCCCGCAAGAACGAGCGTTCGCTTCGCGTCGAGGGAAAGGCGAGAAAAGGGCAAGGTATTGCGTGAGACTTCCATGTTGCCGACCTGCTCCAGGCTTTGATAAAAGACACGGGCGCCTAGCGGATCGCTGCGCAGTGACGAATACTCCGGGTAGACGTCGCCCGTCTCAAAGCGGAGCTGAAACAAGCGGACCCCTCCATAGACAGACAACGCAACAACCGGCCAGAAGGCCGTCCACAAGCCGAAGCGTCTAGCGGCCAAGGGTTCGAATCCTTTCCACATTGGCGCGAAACCCCGCGAGCCGTTCCTGATCGGCTTCGTGAAAGCCATACCACACACGCTCGAAGAGGGTCACGTTTTCGCCGAAGACAGCCTGCAGTCCCGGATGGGCATGGGCACGGCGTCCCAGCTCTCGCAGATAGTCCAGGTTGGACTTATAGCGGGCAATGGTTAACAGCTGGCGCTGCTCCAGATTTGCCAGGCTTGCAAAGTAGAGAGCCCGCAAGGCCAGCCGCGGTTCGCCTTTGCCAATCAACTCTCCTGCGAGCGCCAGCCAACCTTCTTCGGGCAACTGGCTGGCCGCGACGTTTTCCTGCCTCAAATCCGGTACTGAAGCCAGGGCCACGCAGGCAACCTCCACCTCCGTGCGCCGCCCGCGCCAGCGCCGCCAAAGCAAGAAACCCAGCGCCACCAGTAATACGAAAACACCGCCCAGCATCAAAGGCCGCAGGGAGCCAAGCCAACCGGACTTGGAAGGGGCGCCAGACGGCTTGGGTTGAAAAGGGCGAGAGAGCTCATCGAGCCATCTCCGGAAAGCGCGCATCCATTGCCGCATCCTCTCGGTCAGGTTACGGAGTGAGCTTTCCAGCCAGCTCTCCTGGGCTTTAGCTTGTTGCATCTGGCGCGGCAACCGCCACCGGTATTCCCGGCCAGCCAGGACTTGCTCGATGGACCGGTCAAGCTGTTCAGGCGGGATATGCCGCGTCGCGGGCAAATCACCCGCGTTTGGTGGTGAGAGCCGGCCGGCCGAAGCCGCCTCGGTCTCCTTTCCCTGAGCCCCAACGTTGGCCTGGGTTTGAGACAGATGGCTTGCCGAGGGGTCCGGCTGTGGGGGGCGGTCTTCCATCCCGGCCCGGAGCTCGAGTGCGAAGGTCAGGAAGAGAAGGACCAGCGGCGCGGTCCTCTGCAGTCGAAGCGCCTTGAGCGCGGAATACAGGTCGAGCCCTGAATGCCGCGATTCGCCATGGAAACAGCGCAGCACATAAGCAGCTTTCACGAGCGGATCCAAAACCAGGCACGTCAGAGCGCATGTGACCGCCAGCCATGTAGAATTCATCATTCCCCATGCGCCGCGGGTGAACTGTGTCTCGATACCGAACAACATTCTCAAAAGTTCCGGGAGCAGGATCAGAGCGGCCGCCAGGTTGAGGGCCACGGCGATCGCGAGAGGACACAGCGCAAGCATCAGCAGACTGAGCAGTGAAACGGCCAGCCAAACCACGCCCAGCGACCAGGCGGGCGCGATGGCTTGCAACCATGGAACGATCGCCAGAAACTGCGCTGCCACTAACACCAGCAGGTAGGGGCTGACCATCCATATGAGCCAGTGGTTCTGCACGGGCCAGAGGCCGGACTGGCGCCACGCCCGCTGCCATACCTCCCGGAGCCGACCCTCCCGGCCATCTCCCAGGATCGTGACATTTTCGTAGAAGGCGTAGACCCATGCGAAGGGCACAGTAAGCAGCAGCGCCAGCGGCACCAGAAACAACCCGGCGGGCTGCAGGGCTGATTGGGCAGCCACCATCCGGCGAACACGGAGCCAGGTCCATGGCGCGGGTTCGCCGAGCTCCAATTGCTCCATCAGTTGACCGGTCCAGACTGTCTGCCAGCACTTCATCCAGACGAAGAGGAAGCCCAGGATTATCGGCCATTCCAGCAGACGCTGGCTGGCCGCGGCATCGCGGCTCATGTCGCCCCAGAAATAAAGCAGCCCCAGCAGAAAGGGCAAAGTTCCCAGATAATAGGCAGCCCAAGCGCTGAAGGGAGACCGGCGCAGGAGGGCGACGGCTTGCTCGGTCAGCTCCAGTGCTTTCGGCTCGGTGAAGCGGCTCCGCCTGGCTTTCATGGCTTCTCCTGCCCGGAAGCTTCCCACACCGTTCCTTCGTGGAAGGCTGTGGGAACCAGCACCAGCCCGCGGCCCAACACGTAAAAAAACATCCATGCGATGAACAAGCCTGTTACAACTTGCACAAGCCGCACGATGCCGTGCAGACGGCGTCTGCCATGGATTTGCGTCTGTGCGAGCCCTTTGAGGCAGGCCGCACACAGGACGCGGTCTTCGTGCTCTGTGATGCATTCCCGGCAGTAGAAGCGGCGGCACTGTGGGCACCGCGCAACGGCCTCGCGCACCGCATGGTTGAAGCAGCGCTGTTCAGAGAAGACAGACATAAGAGTGGCAGCGAGTGGTCATCCAATTCAGATCCGAACGGGGAAGCCCGCCTGTTCCGAGGAGCTGCGATTTGGAGTGCGGCAGCTTGCTGCCGCCTTCATCGCGACTGGAGGCTTCCAGCACGCAATCAAGGCGCAAGCAACCTTGCGCACTCAAAACAAGAGAATCGCGAATGTGTTGCGATAAATACATCATCGTGAACATATGTCCTTGACCGGGGCCGAAGGGCCGGCAGTAAGTAGCCCCGCCCGTGAGGGCCGTGGGGTCTCCCATTTGAAATCTCAAATTTGAAATTTCAAAATTTCCCGCGCCTTATGTTTTCATAAATACGGTGACGTATTTTTTCCAAATTACTCCGG
This sequence comes from Acidobacteriota bacterium, assembly GCA_003225335.1. Classification (GTDB taxonomy): domain Bacteria; phylum Acidobacteriota; class UBA6911; order UBA6911; family UBA6911; genus Gp18-AA60. The sequence continues at coordinate 14,874 of QHZE01000217.1, read as the reverse complement.
GCGCCCAGGAAAGGGCGCTGGGAGCTCAGCCGGGGGTGAGCGAACGCGAACCCCCGGAATATTGCAATAAAGGAATGTGAATGCGACCCGGGCAGGGGTGCGGGGAGTTCCTGCAACCTCTGCCGGGGTGCGTATCGTTGTTCCTCTTTTACCGGGGGTTCGCTTCGCTCACCCCCGGCACCCCCGGCTAAGCTCCCTTCGCCCCGCTGGGGCGGAGCGCCCAAAACCTCGCCAGGCCAAGCCAGCCTGGAATGGCGATGGCCAGCGAAACAGCGATGGAAAACACGCTCATCCCCATCAGCCAGGGCGATTCCCAGGCGGAAGTTTCCGACAGCGCAACAAGCGACTGCCAGTAGCTGTCCGTGGACTTCCCGCTCAGGCCGGCGGCCGCGTTGTAGGCGGCGCTCAGGAGGAAATGGGCGCACACGTAACCCAGGCTCGCCGGCACATGCCAGCGCAGGAAGTGTCCGATGTCCGTGCGGTTCTGATGAATCAAAGCAACGACGACAGCCACGGCCACGGCCAGATAAATGAACACTCCCGCCACAGTCAGAGCGAGATGGTTGACGGCAATGTCTGTCGCGGCTGTCGCAGCCTTCAGCAAGAGTAAGCTGAACAATACGGCATGGGCAGCTCCGGAACTGTGGGTCACACGACGCTCGGCCTGCTGCAGGTCTGGATGGGCGGCTCGAGACGGGGTTCCGGGAGTCAAACCAGGTTCGAAGAGGTTCGACACCGGGCCGGCGGCATCCGCTTCGAGAGCGCAGCACCTCCGTTTGCACCGCTGTCTGAAGCCGGCATTCACACGTTTCGCCTCGCAGCCAATTGACCGCAAGCATCAGTCCTGCAAGGCCCGCGAGACAGCCCAGAAACACGGCCCACGCCCCTGGCGAGAATAATGCCAGCAGCGTCAGAGGCACGCAGACGGCGGCCCAGGCAATCAGGATCGATTGCCTTCGAGTGCTCGGCAGCAGGACGATGGATTGAATATCGCCATAGTAAAAGCGCTTGTAGTCTTCGGCATAGCGGTGAGAATCCACGCGCAGCAGATGGTCCGGGCCCAGCCACAAAGTGGATGTACCGCTCAGATGGTGGCCGCGGCCGGGCAATCGCCGATATTCCTTTTCTTTTCTGGCCATGATCACGATACCCGTCTCATTGTCATAAAGACGGCGAGCCAAACCCAGCCGGCCACTTGAAAACCGGCGATGAGAAGCGCCACCACAAACCGTATCTTGCTGCGCTGCAGCAAGCTGGACGGGGCTTTCCAGTAGCGCAGAGCGACAAAGATGGCCGCGGGAGCCGTAAACACCGTGAACCAAAAAATAAACATGGGGAGCACTGCCAACGCCAGGGAGATGCTGTCGTAACGCAGCCGGTGGTTTTGCAGTTGTTTCAGCTTTCCCTTTTTCCGGCCGGTTTCCAGGCACCCCGGACACAAATGCTGGCCGCTCAGCTCGACGTCGCACATCGCGCACAGAAACCGTCCGCAGCCGTCACAGGGAAGCACCGCTTTTTTCTGAGGGTGATAAAAACAGCTCGATTCACCTTCGGCCAAAACCGTGGCTGCTCCAGCGCCTGTGTCCAGTCTTCGAAACGCGGCGGGAAAGCCCAGCATGCGAAAGAGGGTGCCGCACTCCGGGCAATGAGCCCAGTCGGGCGTATCGAGCACGCTTTGAGGCAAGGCAGCCTTACAGTGGTGGCAACGAAGCATGGCGTTTCAAGAATCCCTTTGACGCCGGAGAAGCCGGGAGCTTGCGAAGCCTCGCGGAGTGCCGCTCAGGCACGAACCACACGGGTATTGCAGATGCGGTCGTGCAGCGAACGTTTCTCTTTATCGAAAGCAGCCATGATATAGCCAATGGCAAGAATCATTCCGCTCAAGAACTCGGCAAAGTGACGCCCGAGGGCGCGGCCGAAAGTGATAGGTCCGCCTTCCGCCGTAATCACTTTGAGCCCGCAAGCCATCTTGCCCGGAGTAGCGCCAAACTTGACGAGGAACCAGCATGTGTACGCGGCCGCGAAAAGAAGCTGCATGAGCATGAGCGGGATTTGAGCCGCGATCGTGCTCGACGAAGCTTGCCGGAAAAAGACGGCGATCAACAAGGCAAACGCCATTTGCGCCACCCAGAGAATCACGTAGTCGATGAGCTTCGCCCCCAGCCGGATCTTGAACCCCGCATAGTTCCGCGCCGTCGCGAAATGACTGCCTTCTTTGAGCCTTTGAAAGAACGCCGGTTTGCAGGCGGCGCAGACATACGCGCCTTCGAAACGAAGCATATCCTCTGGTGCGAAGAGTCTCCCACACTGGCCGCAAAAGGCCCCGGCAGAAGCCGCGCGCGCGCCGGAAGTGTCAGTAGGGATGCCGCGTACGGACGGCGCGCTCACCTCACGGTAGGCTTGCCAGTCGGCCATGCCTTCCCGCCACACCAGTGTTTCCGGGCCGATGGCGCCGGCAGCTATCAGCCGCTCGATATCGACGTCTTGCACCGGCCCTTTTTGCTGACCATTCTCCACATAATGCCAGGACATGTTTCTTCCTTCCGCGTAGGCAACTGTGCGCCGATTTCCCTTTCGAGACTGCGGCAGGGTGATAGAAAGCCGTAAGATGCAAGGCTTTTGAACCAGACACCGATCCTATCGGCAGGTCTCCCGAGTTGGTGCACAGAAAAAATGAGGGACGCTTCGCGGCGCGGACCCGGCGCAGCACAAGAAAATGAGGCCGCACATCGCGATGTGGCGCGACTCTGAAACGACGCTTTAGACACGTATATGCTGCCGAAAGGCGTGACGCGTCCTGCCGATAAGGAATGTGCAGCGCCCTTCCAGGGAGCTCATCTGGAAAAATACGTTGCCGTAATTTATGAAATCATGCGTAGGGCCAGCCCTCGGTCGTGGCACGGGCGTCCCGCCCGTGTAGAGCCGGTCAGGGAGAAGATCCAAGTCAGTCATGGCCGGGACGGCCATGCCACGAAAACCACGAGAGACTTTTTCACACCTTATACTGAGTCGCAGTGCTTGAATGTCGAAACCAGAATCCAGTCCTAAACTCCGCTCGGTTGTGAAACCAACCACAGTCTTGTTGCTGTTCTTGCTCTTTTCTTCTTTCACTCATGCTCAGACGGCGCCGCCGAAGTTCCGCACCGCGCCTGACCCGGACTGGGTGCTGTCGGACACTCCGGCGCCTTCAACCGCATCGCGGGATGGAACAATAACACCTTGGGTGCGGCTGCTGGACGACCAGCAAATCCGCATCAGACCCGATGGCCTGGAGCGCTACTTTCGCAAGAGAGAGCAGGCCGTGAGTGAGAAGGGTGTTGAGAGCGTATCCACGCTCTACTTCCCTTTCGATCCGGCCTTTCAGACTCTCGTGGTCCACCACATCCGGATCATTCGTGGCGGCCAGACTCTCGACGTCCTGCGGCCGGGCGAAATCACCGTCGAATCGGACGACCCCGATGAGTACTCCCTCGAGACAACGCTGAAAGAAGCCCGCAAAGACGACATCATCGACTACGCTTACACGCTGCGCGGCTCGGACCCCGGCCAGGCCGGGCGCTTCGCGGAGACCTTGCGATTGGGGCTCTACGGCTCAACCGATCGCGTGCGTCGCCGCGTTCTATGGCCGGGGCAGCAAAAGCTTTACTGGCGGACGCGAAACACCTCCCTGACGCCTTCCGTGCGCTCTTTGGGCACGGAGGTTGAGTACTTGTGGGGCTCTGAACCGCCCGCGCCTTGCGCCTGTCACGCGGAAGCTCCCCCCTGGTTTGATCCAAGGCCCGAGGTTCAGCTCAGTGACTTTGCCACGTGGCAGGAGGTGGCCGAGCTTGCTTCCTCCTGGTACCGTGTGCCCATGCCCCTGGCGCCGCCGCTGGCAAGGCGAGTCGAGCAATGGAAGAAGCGGTTGCCCACAGACGAACCGCGTCTGCTGGCGGCCGTGCGTTTTGTTCAAGATGAGATCAGGGATGGCGGTGAGCAGGGAATGCATCCCTCTTCTCCCACGGCAGTTTTTGAGAAACGGGAAGGCAGTTCTCGCGACCGTGCCCTGCTGCTCTGCACCTTGCTGCGTGGTCTGGGAATTGAAGCCGCTCCAGCGCTTGTCAACAGCACGGCCCGGCATGTGATTGAGGAATATCAACCGTCGCTGGCGGCCTTCGATTCCGTGCTGGTGCGCGTCTCGCTTGGAAACCTCAGCTATTGGTTTGACCCAAGCCAAACCCACCAGCGCGGCCCGTTGCGCCAACATGCCAATCCGCCTTACGCCAGAGCGCTGCTGCTGCAGCCTGGCAGCCGGACGCTGGTAGAAATCCCGGGACCACCGGTTGACTCGTCGTCCGTTTTCGTCAAGGAAACTTATCGGGCTAGCACCTACAAGGAACCTGTCGCCTTCGATGTGATCACAACCTACCGCGGAATCGCCGCCGACGAGATGCGCCGGCAGTTATCCTGGTTGAAGCTGGAGGACTATGCGAAGCAAAAGCGGGACCATTACAGCGACGACAGCTCCACGCTGGCCGCTGAGGGCGAGCCACAAGTTTCGGATGACCAGGAAAAGAATGAGCTCGTCATAACCGAGCGCTATCATCTCTCAAAATTCTGGCGCGGCCGGACGGTGGGCTTTCGTGCGGAACAGGTGGCAGAAAAGTTGGCAGTTTCCCGCGGGCAGTCGACCGGACCCTTGAAACTGTACTACCCTCTCGACTTTCGACAGGTGATTGAGCTCCACACTCCAGAACCGTTGCGCGTCGCCGGCGCCGAAGGCGTCCTTGACGACGGCGCCTTGCGCCTGAGCTACAAGATTTCCGCAGACCCTCGTGTCATCACTCTTGACTGCCGGCTCCAGAGCTTGCGGAGCTTTGTTGACGCCGATCAGACTCCGCAGCACCTGAAATTCCGCGAACAACTCACAGAAAAGCTCAGCATGCAACTGACTCACTCCGGCGATCCGCTGATGCTGTCTTACGTGATCGAATATTGGCCCTTCGTGACGCTCGGCGTCCTCCTGCTGATAGGCCTGTTCCTTTTATTGTGGTGACTCTGTGGCACGGGCGTCCCGCCCGTGTAGTCCCGGTCAGGAAAATTTCCAAGTCAGTCATGGCCGGGACGGCCATGCCACGAAGATCCATCAGTCTGGAACTACTAACGCCCACCTACCGGTCGAGCGGCGGGTCCATTTCCAGCGCGCGCACAAGGAACGCCCACATGTCGGCGGTTTCTTCGATCCGCTTGGACGTCGGCTTTCCCAAACCGTGCCCCGCGCGCGTCTCTATGCGAATCAGGACAGGATTCTCGCATCCCTGCGCCCATTGCAGGGCCGCCGCAAACTTGAAGCTGTGCGCCGGGAACACGCGGTCATCGTGATCGGCGGTGGTGATCAGCGTTTTGGGATAGCACGTCCCTCTCTTGACATTGTGATACGGAGAGTAGGCATAGAGCGCTTTGAATTCCGCGGCGTCCTCCGCCGAGCCATAGTCGCCGACCCAAGCCCATCCTACCGTGAACTTGTGAAATCGAAGCATGTCCAGAACTCCCACCGCCGGCAGACAAGCCCCAAAGAGATCCGGCCGCTGCGTCATGCACGCGCCGACAAGCAGCCCGCCGTTGCTGGCCCCGTGAATCGCCAGCTTCTTCGAGCTCGTGTATTTGTTCGCGATCAGCCATTCCGCGGCAGCGATGAAGTCGTCGAACACATTTTGCTTTTTGGTCTTCATCCCTGCCTGATGCCATTGCTCGCCATACTCCCCGCCCCCGCGGAGATTTGGAACGGCGTAAACGCCTCCCATTTCCATCCAGGCCAGCGCGGCGACTGAAAAGGCGGGCGTGATCGATATCGAGAAGCCTCCATACCCGTAAAGGAGCGCCGGGTTCGTTCCGTCGAGCTTCAGAGGCTTACGGTGAACGATGAGCATCGGCACGCGCGTGCCGTCTTTGCTGTTGTAAAACACCTGGCGTGTCGTGTAATCATCCGGGTTGAACTTCACCTTGGGCTCCCGGAACAGGTGGCTTTGGTTGGACGCCACATCGTAGCGGTAGATACGCCCCGGCGCGGTGTAGCTGGTGAAGGAATAAAAGGTTTCCGGATCCTTTCGTTTGCCGCCGAAACCTGTGGCGGTTCCGATGCCGGGAAGATCGATGTCCCGAAGGTATTTCCCCGCCAGGTCGTGCACGCGGACGACTGTCATGGCGTCCTTAAGGTAGGACACGATGAACCGTTCGCCCACGACCTCGATCTCCTGGATCGCCTCTGCCGCCTGTGGAATGACCGGCTTCCAGTTTTCCGGCTCCGGCTTTCGCGTGTCGATTGCCACCAGTTGCCACCGTGGAGCCTCGCGGTCGGTCATGATCCAGAACGCAGGACCGTCGTTGCCCACGAACCGGTACTGCGCGTCGAACTTGTTCAAGAGCTCGACGACCGGGGTGCTCGGGCTGGAAAGATCCTTGTAGAAGATGCCGTCCTTGACCAGATTTTCGTTCGCGCTGATGATCAGATACTTGCCATCCTCGGTGACTTCCCCGCTCATGTACCAGTCCGGCTTGTCGGGGCGTTCGTACACGAGCAGGTCGTCCGCTTGTGCAGTGCCGAGTTTGTGCAAGTAGATTTTATGAAATCGATTGGTGTCCTTCAGTTCCGCGCCGGACACCGGCTCCTTGAACCGGCTGTAGAAGAAACCCTTGCCATCCTTGGTCCAGGATGGGCGCGAGAATTTGACCCACCGGATCAGGTCGGGAAGATCCTTGCCCGTGGCAACGTCCCGCACCTTCAGTACATTCCAATCGGAGCCTGCTTCCGCTGTGCCGTAAGCAAGGTACCGGCCGTCCTCACTGACGGCGTCGCTGGTCAACGCAACCGTGCCGTCCTTGGAGAGCGTATTCGGATCGAGAAGAACGCTCGGCGTCCCGTCGAGATTAGCGGCCGTGTACAGGACGCTCTGATTCTGAAGACCGTCGTTCTTTGAGAAGAAGTACCGGCCTCCTTCCTTATGGGGAATTCCGTAGCGTTCAAAGTTCCACAGGGCTGTAAGCCGGTCTTTGATGGCCTGGCGCTTCGGGATCTTCTCCAGATAAGCGTAAGCGATTTTATTTTGCGCTTCGATCCACTTCCGGGTCTGTTCGGAGTCTGTCTGCTCCAGCCAGCGATAAGGATCCGGAACTTTGACACCGTGATGTTCATCCGTGAGATCCAAACGCGGAGCCTCAGGATAGGTAATCCCGTTATCCCGCGGAGCCCCGCCTCCAACGGTTCCTGCAAAGACGAGGGCCATGAGGTTCCTCCAGATGTGTCGTCGCCGACGAAGACGAGTTGCTGACATACATGGCTCCCCTTTCGGTAGATCGTTTCAAAAAAAGTACGAATGAAACCACCGATGAACACCGAACAGCCCAGCCGCAACCCAAAAGCCTCATCGCAGAGAAGGATTTGGCAAATGACCAATGGCAAATGACAAATGACAAATGACAAATGGCAGTTCGTTTCCGGACTTCTGCCTTCTATTGTCATTGTTCATTGGTCATTTGTCATTGGTCATTTGTTGTTTGACCGAAAATCCTTGGCAGGTCGCCAAGGATTTTGGCTTTAGTAGTACAGATCTGTGCGCATCTGTGTTCATCGGTGGTTTCACGTGATGACGGTGGGCTTGTCGCGACCGCAGCGCTCGCGCAACTCGAGCAACTCGAGCGCCGATTCCACCAGCGGCGCGAGGACAGCCTGAACGTCAGCGCGGCCCGCATCGGCACAGTAGCGCTCGAAGTAGAGGCGCAAAGTGGCCCCCTCGGTTCCGGTGCCCGAAAGCCGGCACACGATGCGCGAACCGTCGGCCAGCACAAGGCGCAGGCCCTGGCGCTCGCTGACGCTTCCGTCCACCGGATCCGTATGGCGAAAATCGTCGGCAAGCGTCACCGTGCTCCCGGCGAGCCGAGTTCCATTCAACGTAGCCAGCTTTTCCCGGAAGGCCGCCACCATCTCGGTGGCAGCCGCAGCGTCCAGTGCTTCGAAGTCATGACGCTGGTAGTAACTTCTGCCAAAACGCTGCCAGTGATCCCACACCACTTCCGCCACCGAATCCCGAGTCTCCGCGACAATTGACAGCCAGCACAACACGGCCCACAACCCGTCTTTCTCGCGCGCGTGGTTCGAGCCGGTTCCAAAGCTCTCCTCTCCGCAGATCGTGCAAATGCCGGCATCCATCAGGTTTCCGAAGAACTTCCACCCGGTGGGTGTCTCGTAGCATTGGATCCCGAGACTTCGCGCCACGCGATCCACGGCGGTGCTCGTCGGCATCGAACGCGCCACCCCCGCCAGCCCGTCCCTGTAACCAGGGATGCAACGCGCGGCATGCTCCGCGATAATGGCAAGGGAATCGCCTGGACTGACAAAGAAGTTTCTTCCGAGGATCATGTTCCGGTCTCCGTCACCATCACAGGCGGCGCCCAGATCGGGAGCATTGGCCGCTTCCATGCGCCTCACCAGATCCGCGGCATGCACCAGGTTCGGATCCGGGTGGTGGCCGCCGAAATCCTCCAGCGGCGTGCCGCGCAGCACCGTGCCTTCCGGCGCCCGCAGACACTCCTCGAAGATGTGACGCGCGTAGGGGCCCGTCACCCCGTGCATGCCGTCGAACAGCACGCGAAATCCGCTGGCAAACAGGGCCCTCAAAGCGTCGAAATCGAACAATTCCTCCATGACAGCAGTGTAATCGGCAAGCGGATCCATCACTGTCACCCGGGTGTTGCCCATGACAGAAGTCCCCTCGTGATCGAGATCCACGCCGGGATGGTCGCAAGTCAGGTAATGAGTGATCGTCAGGGTGTGTTGGTAGATCTGTTCCGTGAAAGCCTCGGGAGCGGGACCTCCGTTGCGGATGTTGTATTTGATGCCGAAGTCCGCCTCCAATCCTCCCGGGTTGTGACTGGCTGTCAACAACAGCCCGCCCAAAGCGTTCTTTCGACGGATCACCGTAGACATCGCCGGAGTGGACAGGATCCCCCCGCGCCCCACCAGAACGCGGCCGAAACCGTTCGCCGCGGCCATGCGAAGAATAGTTTGGATAGCGGGACGGTTGTAGTACCGGCCATCTCCGCCCACCACCAGCATCTCCAAGGCAAAATTAATGCCCGAGCCTTCGCGCAGCGCATCAAAGACCGATTGGACGAAGTTCTCGAGATAGTTGGGCTGCATGAAGACACGCGTCTTCTTTCTTAAGCCCGATGTGCCGGGCCGCTGATCGAGAAACCGCGTTGTCGTTACCGTCCGTACTTCCATGCGTTTATCCGATTGTTGTGTTGCCATACGAGCTCCCCGCGGGCTTATCCG
>QHZE01000217.1:0-5306 GCA_003225335.1 Acidobacteriota bacterium | reverse complement strand
TCACGGTTTCGGGATTAACAGAGCACGCAAGATGCGTGCTCCGGGGATCCGACCCCGCCGTCCTTTCCGGTTCCGCCTTTGTGCTGGCGCTGACGGCGCTGGGCGCGGGCTTCATTCCGGCGCACCGCGCATCGCAGGTGGATCCATTGCGGGCCCTGAGGTACGAATAAACTGCACAAAAGGAAACCACCGATGACCACAGGGCAGCAAAGCCGCAACCAAACTAAAGTCCTTCGCGTTTTCTTCGCGTGTTTCGCGCCTTCGCGGTGAAGGTCCAGCCCAGGATTCACCGCGAAGCCGCAAAGAGCGCGAAGATTTCGCGAAGAAAAATCCTTTCCTGCCAGCAAAGGATTTTCGGGTTAGTAGTACAGGGCAGCCCAGCCGCAACCCCAAAAATCTCACCGCAGAGGCGGTGAGGTTCGGAGTTCAGGCTTTAGCCTGCTACGGGCGCAGGGCAGATTGAAGGTTGAGTTCCAAACCCCGCACAAATGAGTTCGTGGGCTCTTGTTTCTTGGTTGCGGCGGGGCTGCACCGTGGAAGCAGGGTTGCAGCTAACCGCCCAGGCGGATCATTTCGATTTTCTTGTGCGCTCGGGGTTCGTAACCCTTTCGCGAATGCATCGCCTCGAGTCTCTCCTCGGAATAGCGATCGGCCCTTCGTGTCCAGATGGCGAGGATGACTTCCAACAAGTCTTCATCAGTCGCGGCGCTTCGCATCAGTGTTTTAAGGTCATGGCCGTCGTTGGAGAAGAGACACGTGACCAGCTTGCCATCCGCGGTCAGCCGGGCTCTCGTACAGCCGAAGCAGAACGGTTCCGTGACCGAGGCGATCACGCCTATATCTCCGCTTCCGTCCGTGAGCTCGAAATCCACGGAGGGAGCGCTCTCTTGATCCCGGCCCGTCAGTCTCAGCGAATACCGGGTCTGGATCACTTCCAGAATTTCCTTCTTGGAAACCATCCTGCCGGATTGCCACTGGTTCGCGTTGCCCACGTCCATATATTCGATGAAACGGATGGCAAATCCATTCTGTCTGGAGAATTCCACGAGGTCGAGAATCTCGTTGTCGTTGACGCCGCGTTCGATCACGGCGTTGATCTTGATCGGCAGCAAGCCAATGCGCTGGGCGACAGAAAGGCCCTCGAGTACCGCAGCCAAGTCCCCGCGTCCGGTCATTCGCTTGAACTTCTCCGCATCCAGCGTGTCGAGGCTCACATTGATTCTGGTCAGGCCCGCGGCCTTGAGCGGCGCTGCCATCTCGGCGAGATGCGAAGCATTGGTCGTGAGGCACAGGTCCCTCAGACCGGTAAGCGCCGTAAGCCGGGCGACCAACTTGTCCAGGTCCTTGCGCAGCAACGGCTCTCCGCCGGTCAGACGTATTTTGTCCACCCCGAGGGGGATGAACAGCCGGGCCAGCCGTTCAATTTCTTCGAATGAGAGAATCTCCTTTTTCTCGATCCATTCGTACTCATCGAAGGGCATGCAGTAAGTGCAGCGAAAGTTGCACCGGTCCGTCACGGAAATCCGCAGGTCTTTGACTGGGCGGTTCAAGGTGTCACGCAGCATTCTGTTTCAGTCCTCGCGATGTCGGTTGTCATTATAGCGGGCAGCCCGGCATCTTCCAAATCTTGCCTTTGACAAAGGACAAGCCGCAACCAATAAGACCTTCGCGATTCCTTTGCGCACTTAGCGACTTCGCGGTAAGACTGAGCCGGAATTAACCGCGAAGACGCGAAGAGCGCAAAGGTTCGCCAACACTTTTGATAAGATCGTATCGAGGAGGGAGGATGAACGGAGCGGAGAGTCTCATTCGAACGGCGATTGCCGCCGGAGTTGAAGTGTGTTTTGCAAATCCGGGAACGACCGAAATGCCCCTGGTCCTGGCGATCGATGCGATTCCCGGCATCCGCGCGATCCTCGGCCTTTTCGAAGGAGTCTGCACAGGAGCCGCGGACGGCTACGCCCGCATGGCCGGCAAGCCCGCCTTCACTCTCCTTCACATGGGGCCAGGTTTTGCCAACGGCATCGCGAACCTTCACAATGCGCGCCGCGCGCGCTCCCCCGTCGTGAACCTGATAGGGGATCACGCGACCTGGCACCTGGAAGCCGACGCCCCGCTCACTTCCGACATAGTGTCTCTGGCCCGGCCCGTCTCCTCCTGGCTGCGAACGTCGCGATCCGCGGGCGCTCTCTCGCAGGATATCGCCGACGCGATCGCCGCGGCCCGCCGGGCGCCGGGTCAGGTAGCCAGCCTCATCGTGCCTTCCGATTATCAGACGGAAGAAGTGAACGGTCCCCTTTCGCCTGTCGAGGTTTCGGACACACCGGCGATCGACGGCCGGGCGCTTTCCGAGGCCGCATCGGCGCTGCGGAGCGGAAGGCCGGCAGCGCTGCTGCTGGGCGGGCAGGCCCTGCGCGAGCGCGGCCTGGTGGCGGCAGCGCGCATCGCCGAAGCATCAGGATGCAGCCTCCTCTGCGACACCTTTCCTGCGCGGCTGGAACGCGGCGCGGGCTTGCCCTCCGTGGAAAGAGTGCCTTACTTCCCGGAACACGCGCTGCAGGCGCTTTCAAAGTTTGCCTTCTTGTTGCTGGTGGGAACCACGGAGCCGGTCGCATTTTTTGGATATCCCGGCCTCCCCAGCCGCCTGACCCCTCCCGGCTGTCGTGCCGTTGTTCTCGCTCGTACCGGCGAGGACGTCGCCGGCGCGCTGGAATCCCTGGCCAAGCATCTTGGGGCTCCAAAGTCTCCGGCCCTTCCCGGACTTCACCGCCCGCCCCGGCCGCAAGGCGCGCTGACGCCGCAAAGCCTGGGCGAAGCGATCGCCGCGGTCCAACCGGAGGGAGCGATTGTCATGGACGAGGGGGCGACTTCGGGGTTCCCCTACTTTGCCGCCTCGGCGGCGGTCCCTCGCTACACCTATCTCTGTCACATCGGTGGAGCCATCGGGGGGGGACTGCCCTGCGCCACCGGCGCCGCGGTGGCATGTCCCGGACGCAAAGTGCTTGCGCTGCAAGCGGACGGTAGCGGGATGTACACGCTCCAAGCCCTCTGGACGCAGGCCCGCGAACAACTCGATATCACTACCGTGGTGTGCGCGAACCGAAGCTACAGGGTGCTGCGAATCGAGTTGGCCCGGGCCGGGATCAAGGAGCCGGGGCCTCAGGCGACGGCTCTCACCGACCTGTCGCATCCCGTTATCGACTGGGTGGCGCTGGCCAGGGGCATGGGCGTCCCTGCCACACGAGCAGAGACGGCGGAGCAAGTCGTCATTCAACTGGAGCGCGGGCTTGGCGAACCGGGTCCTTACCTGATCGAGGCAGTTCTATAAGGTCGCTCATGCAACCAAGGAAAATCTCACGGTCGTCGGTACCGCCGTGCTTGCGAGGACGGATGTGGTCAAGAGTTGGTGAAGTTTGCACGGTGGAAAGAACTTTCATCTGCGGCAAACTGCAAAAAATGAAAACCACCGATGAACAAAGATGAACACAGATCCGCTCCGAGTTCAGGCTTTAGCCTGCGCGCCTCGCCGGGCAGGCAGGAGAAAAACTCCTCGAACTGGTCAAGGCATAAAAGTGCGTATTTATGAGTGTTTATATAAGATCTCTCAAGTGTATTATTAAGATCCCTCAAGTGTATTCTTAAGTGTTCCCTGGGCCGCCGCAAAAGTTAAAGTTTTGCTTTAAGGATATCTGCATCTCCGCCAGCGGATCGGTAAAGCCGCGGATGGTCAGAACCCCGTGTCCTTCGGTCTTCAGCCTTGGGATGATGCCTGCGCGCAGGAGCGAGCTTTTCCCTACTCCGGAGCGCCCGTGCAGGATGAAAGACCGATGCGCGAGGATCCTCGAGGAGATCGATTCGACTTCCTGTTCACGGCCGAAAAAGAAGGGCGCGTCCTGTTCCGTGTAGTAGTCCAGGAATTTGTAAGGACGGCGGGGCTTCGGTCCGGTTCCTGGCAGAAACGCGGAAACCTCTTGGTGGAGCACTTCAACCACATCCGCTACAAACATATATCCAGGCTGGCAATTCCGCGCGCTTGATTGGGCCCGGCGTCCCTGGTTCGTCGGGCTTCGACAATCTTTTCAGAGCTTCTTGCTCATCGAAGGCTGAACCCCATGAGTGTGGGCATTCGTCACAATCGTCATTCGTCACTCGTCAATCCTTCTCAGGGCTTCGAGGATCTGCTCGTTGGTGGACCTCACTTTGTAGTCCACTTGGACCAGTTTCCAGCGGACTATTCCCTTTTTGTCGATCACATAAGTCGCCGGATGCGGCCAGCCACGGCCGGCCGGATTCAGAAGCCCGTAGCGATTGATGACTTTGTGCCCGGGATCGGACAGGAAAGGAAACTCTGGAAATTTCCGATCATCCTTCGAAATGCGATCAACCATTTTCTGAAGATCAGCCTTGGAATCGACGGCCACTGCGAGGATCTCGGTTCCCGCTTTTAGACGCTCGTCCAGCAAAGATTTCAGCTTTCCAAGCTGAGCGGCGCAGAAGGGTCACCAGTGCCCCCGGTAAAACACAAGCACGACGTTCTTTTTCCCTCGGTAACTCGAAAGGGTCACAGGCCCGCCATCTTTGGATTCCAAGGTGAAGTCCGGCGCCATGTCGCCGACGCGCACCCTTTCGATGTCGGTCGGCGGCAGATCCAGCCCGTCTTTGGGTCCTAAAGAACTTCCTTCCTGAACTGCCACAACGCCCACCGGCAAAGCCATCAGCAGTGCCAGCAAGCCCATCTGTTTGGGATTCATGAGAAGTCACCCCTCTAACGCAACCAACTTCTGTTAGACCCCAATCACCATGGGTTTTATTCCTGAAAAATCAAGAGCAAATTCGCGGACATCGTATTTCCTCAAGAACGTGTGAAAAGGTCGTAGCGCCCAGCTCGGCGGGGGCAGAAGGAGCATTGAAATGCAACGACTTGTATGCCGGCGAGACGCCGACGCTACAATTTTTTTGCCCCCCCAGTCAGTCACGGGCGAGACGCCCGTGCCACGCTGGCTTCGTGGCATGGCCGTCCCGGCCATGCGAAAACTTGACCGTAGTCTGCCGGCCGCACAGGGTCCTGCGCAGGCGAATCATCTGGCGTGGCAAGTCTTGTCAAGACTAGAATGCTTTGCCGAGTAACCGGGACGATTTCCATGCAAAGGAACAAGCTCACATTCGACACCGTACGAGGAATCGGACTAGGTTTCCCTGACGTGGAGGAGAGCACGACGTACGGCTCACCATCCCTCAAATATTGCGGGAGGCTGTTGACGTGTCTTGCCGTCCACAAATCGGCCGAGCCCGGCTCCCTTGCTGTT
>QHZE01000216.1 GCA_003225335.1 Acidobacteriota bacterium | reverse complement strand
GACATCGTCGAGGATCCCGAGCTTCGCTCGGGACGCGCCCCTCTCCCGCGTAGCGGGACAGACCCGCTGGCTTTGTTGCTCGCTCCTCACATACCGCCCCGGTTATGGCTCGTCGCTCGCGCCTCGCCAGCGGGCCTGGGGGCCTGCAGCAAAAATGCGAATTTATTTCTGCGCGAGCCCTAAATAACATATCTGTTCGCCCGTCAATGAACTCCAGTTGTTGTCGCCTTGTACGCTTTGGCAATCCCTCTTCAGCGACTCGCTCCAGCGTGGCGTTGTCGTATTCTGCGCCGATCTCTTCTCCAAGAATGCGGCTCTGGCCGGATGCGTCGATCCATGTCCTATTTAACCCGCCCCCAAACGGAATCTTCTATTGCTTTGCCATAGGAGCTGTGGCACTCTCGATATGGCTATCCAACAGGAGAATCATGGAAGAAAAAGCGGACGTATGGCAAGGGACTCTCGCGCTGATGGTCCTGAAGACCCTGGAAACGATGGGCCCTCTGCACGGTTATGGGATCGCTCGCCGCATCGAGCAGACGAGCGGTGATCTTCTCTCCATTAACTATGGGACCTTGTATCCTGCACTTCTGAAACTGGAGCAGGAGGGCTACATCGCCTCGGAGTGGGGCACGTCGGATAACAATCGGAAGGCCAAATATTACAGGCTCACGCGCGCGGGCCGGAAGCAGGTGGAGAAGGAAGCGCGGGAATGGGAACAAACGACCGCGATCCTCGCGCGCTTCCTGTCTCCAAAGGAGGAATCTTCATGAGAGGACTGCGCGCCTGGTTTTTGCGCCTGGTCGGCTTGTTCAACAAGGAGAGACGCGACCGGGAGTTGGCGCAGGAGATTGAAAGTCACCTGCAGATGCACATCGAGGACAATCTCCGGACCGGCATGCCTCCCGCGGAGGCTCGTCGGGAGGCTCTCATCAAGCTCGGCGGCATCGAGCAGACCAAGGAGAGTTACCGGGACCGCCGTGGCCTTCCGGTGCTCGAGCACCTGATTCAGGATCTGCGCTATGCCCTGCGCATGCTGCGCAAGAATCCAGGATTCACCGCTGTGGCGGTGGGCACACTGGCGCTTGGGATCGGAGCGAATACCGCGGTTTTTACCGTCGTCAACGGCGTGCTGCTGAGGCCGATGCCATTTCCACAACCGGACCGGCTGTTCCTCGTTTCGTTCACGCCGCAGCATGGGCCGTTTGAGACCAACCCCAGTCTCGCAGATAGTCACTACCTGGAGTTCCGGCGCGCGGACGGCCTGTTTGAACGCTTAGCCTCGTTTACCGGCAGCGGCGCCAATCTGACGGGCGCCGGAGATCCTGTCCGCATACGCACGGCCAATGTTACGCCGGACTTCTTTCCGGTCCTGCGCGTAAATCCCGCCATCGGCAGAGGCTTCCTGGCGGAAGAAGACCAGCCCGGCCGCGACCATGTCGTGGTGCTCAGTGACGAGCTCTGGCGCGATCGCTTTGGAGCGGATTCCCGGGTCCTGGGAAAAGAAATAAAACTGGACGGCGCCGGCCATAGCGTCATCGGCATCATGCCGCCAGGCTTCGGCTTCCCATACGACGCGCAAGCGTGGACCCCGCTCGCCGTCCGGATCGACTCGCACAACTCATTCAGCAGGCCGGTCGTCGGGCGGTTAAAGCCTGGAGTTTCGCGCCAAGAGGCGCAAGCGGAGCTTGAGACTCTTGCGCACCAGCTCTTTCTCGCTCCCGGAGAAGACAGAAACGGCTGGGTGGCGCAGGTTCTTCCCCTGAAAGAGCTTTTAGTCGCCAACATCCGGGCATCACTCGTGATTTTCGCGGGCGCCGTCGCATTCGTACTGCTGATCGCGTGCGCGAACGTAGCCAATCTGCTTCTCGCGCGGGCGTCCGGCAGACAGCTTGAGATGGCGGTGCGCGCCGCTCTTGGCGCCGGCCGCTGGCGGCTGATACGGCAGTTGCTGACAGAAAGCGCGCTCGTAGCTCTGGCGGGTGGGGCGTCCGGCGTCTTGCTGGCGGTCTGGGGCGTGCCGGCCTTGATCGCTTTGGCGCCCGCGGGAAAGATTGCGCGCATCGAGATGATTCGTATCGATGGCTGGGTGCTCGCGTTTACATTTGGCATTTCGTTGATCACGGGGATCGTATTCGGCCTCGCCCCGGCCTTCCAGGCGACCCGGAGCGGGCTGCGCGAATCGCTGGGCCAGGCCGGGCGGACCTTAACCGGGCGCCATGAAGCCCTCCGCTGCGCCCTGGTATTATCGGAAATCGCGCTCGCGCTGGTCTTGCTCGCCGGGGCCGGTTTGATGCTTAAGAGCTTTCTGCGTTTGCGCGCCGTTGATCCCGGCTTCCACCCCGAGAACGTCATGACCATGACCATCGATCTGCCGGATTCGGTCTACAACACGCCGGCGCAGATGCGGGTATTTCATGAGCGGACCCTGTCAAGACTTTCCAGCCTGCCAGGGGTAATCGCGGCGGGCGCCGTGAACTGGAGACCGCTCAGCGAGGCCTTGATAGTGGGCACTTTTCGGATCAATCAAGACGGCAACCCGCGCCCACCGGGTTTCATGGTGGACAAGCCTTGCGTGAGCCCGGGATATTTCCGCGCTCTGGGAATCCGCTTCCTGCGCGGGCGCGACTTTAGTGAGCGGGACAATTCAACGGCCCCCGGTGTTGTCATCGTGACGCGGTCCGTAGCCGAGCGCCTCTGGCCCGGCACAGATCCAATTGGAAAGCGGATCTCTATGGAAGATCATCCGAAACCCGGGGACTGGCTCACGATCATCGGCGTGGTCGACGATATAAAACAGCAAGGTCTCGCCAAGAAATCGGATCCGGCCATTTACCGGCCATACCTCCAAGTCAGCCAGCCATTCTTTCTAAGCCACATGACCTTCGCCGTGCGCACGGCTTCCGATCCGCTGAGCGTCGCGCCGGCAATGCGCGGAGTCCTGCGCGAAGTGGACAAGGACCAACCGCTGCAGTCGATCGACACCATGCAGGACTTGATCGCCGCGACTACCGCCGAGCCACGCTTCCAGACGAGGCTGCTCGGCGTGTTCGCAATTCTGGCCGTAGCGCTCGCTGCGGTCGGCATCTACGGTGTTTTGGCATACTCGGTAGCTCAGCGCACACATGAGATCGGCATCCGCATGGCGCTTGGCGCTCAGGCTGCGGACGTGCTATGGATGGTGTTCGGCCGAACGCTCGCTCTCGTATGCGCGGGCATCGCAATCGGCGCCGCGGGAGCGCTCGGACTCACGCGTGTGCTCTCGAAGTTTTTGTTCGAAGTGAAGCCGAGCGACCCTGCCACTTTTGCGGCGGTCGCGCTCCTGCTCGTGTTTGCGGCGCTTGCGGCGGGATTGATTCCCGCGCGCCGCGCTGCACAAGTCGACCCGATGGTGGCGTTACGCTACGAATAAGATCAGATCCACGCCAGACGATCCGATCCCGCGAACTCATTTGTGCCAAGTTTGAAGCTCAGCCTTGTGGCTGCACTACACCCGAGCAGGCTAAAGCCTGAACTCCGAACCTCACCGCCCCGCACGCAGGATGCGTGCGCTCCCAGGAACGGTCAATGCTGGAAGCCGCCGCGGACCTGGAACTCGATCGCGTCGAGGATTCGGTCTTGCGCGTCTCGCAGCAAAAGCCTGTACTTTCCCTGCCTCGGTTGCCAGAGCAGGAGCGATCCGGCAGAACCGAGGTTCTCGCCGTTCAGCTCAAAATGGTGGCTCCGATCGCGCGGCTCGGACGCGAAAAACAACCTCTGCTCCTCTTCTGGAATATCGGGATCAAGCGCCACTACGGTTCCCGGAGCCGGATAGCTGATCCGGAAGTTGGCGGGCGCGTGAGCAATCTCGAATGTCGCTGCCTCCGTTCCCGGCAGGAACCATTCCTTGCGCCTCGCTCCGCTTGAAGCGGTCTGCACGGTTCGGGCGACGAGCCCCGCGGGCGGCTTGGGCGCGGACCCGGCGCCGTCCGCGTGAAGCCAGTTCATGATTTCGACCCAGACGGGCGCCGCGCCCGTGATCCCGCTCACATTCCACATCGACTCGCCGGAGAAATTCCCGGTCCAGACGCCGACGGTGTAATCGCGCGAGTATCCGATGCACCAGTTATCGCGCATGTCCTTGCTCGTCCCGGTTTTCACGGCGGCCCAGAAGCGCGTGGACAGCGGGCTCTCCATGCTGAAGGTCCGGCTTCGGCTCTCTCGATCGGACAGAATGTCGGAGACGACGTAGGCCGTTGCCTCGGCGAATACCCGGCGCGGCGGGCCGGCCGGGGATTCATCGGCTCGCAGGCGGAGCGGAGTCCAGACGCCTCCATCGGCGAGCGAACGATAAGCGTTTACCAGGTCCCAAAGCGTCACGTCCGCCGAGCCCAGCGCCAGCGAGGGGCCGTAGAAATCGGCCGAACGCAGATCGCGCAATCCGAGCAACCGCAGCCTTTCCACGAAAGGATCGACTCCCACCAGGAGGAGAACCTTGACCGCGGGGATGTTGAGCGACGACGCGAGCGTCGTGCGCGCGGTGACAGGACCCTGGAATTGATTGTCGTAGTTCTCCGGCCGATACACGCCGCCCTGAACCGGAATATCGAGTGGGCTGTCTTCGATCAGGCTCGCGCCGGTCAAAACACGGGATTCCAACGCAAGCGCATACAGAAACGGCTTCAGTGTCGACCCCGCCTGGCGCCTCGCCTGGATGCCATCCACGAAGCGCGCGCTCGCCGTCAGTGGCGCTGAAGCGTGTCCGAGGCGAACCGCTGGAGCCGCGCATCCAACGTCGAAGCGACGCGAACCGAATCGGGCCCGCTCTTCGTGCGGCTGTTCTCAAGCAACCGGCGGGCAACGTGCGGCGCCAGCGCGGTCTCCGGCCGTACGCGATAGGGACCGCTCAAGGCGCCGTTTGCGACCCGCGCGATCTCCGCGGCATCAAGATGCAGGTCCATCGCATCCGCCAGCTGCGCCGAGCGCCGGACCACCTGGCTTTCGGCCGCGTTCGGCGACCGGATGAGCGCGGCCAGTAGCAGCGATTGGCACTCGTCGAGCCCGTGCGGGCTCTTATCGAACAGCCCCCGCGCGGCGGCGGCGATTCCCTGCAGTTCGCCGCGGAAGAAGACGAGGTTCAGATAGGCTTCGAGGATCTGCGGCTTCGTCCAGCTCTTCTCCAATTCCCGCGCCTCCTCGATCTGGCGCCATTTCTCCCAGAGCGACCGCCGTGAATTTCTCGGTTCCAAACCCTCTTTCAACTTGGAAGCGACCTGCATCGAA
The DNA here is from genome assembly GCA_003225335.1 of Acidobacteriota bacterium. Classification (GTDB taxonomy): domain Bacteria; phylum Acidobacteriota; class UBA6911; order UBA6911; family UBA6911; genus Gp18-AA60. Next base: position 1,868 of record QHZE01000216.1, on the reverse strand, counting down.
ATCGTGCTCGCGCCCCGCAGGCTCGATTGCTTCACCCACTCGCGCAGCGAGCCGCCAAACGCGCTCCAGTCCACGCCGCGGTGTTCGTAAAACTTCCGGTCCTCCGCGGCAAGGACGGCGCGGATCAGCGCCGGCGACACGTCGCGAAGGGAAACCCAGTCGAGACGGCGGTGTTTGCGGTCCACGCGCAATTCGTGCACAACGTCGCCGTGACGGTCCAGAAGCACGGCCTCGGTCTTCTGGTAGGAGGCCAGGACCTCTTCGAAGCCGGGGATCTTGCCGGCCCAAGGCTTGAACAGCAGATAGGCGCATGCGCCGAGCAGCAAGAGCACGCCGGCGACTAACGCCCCCCTGCCTGCGAGCCCTAGTTTCCGGGGAAATGCCGGAAGGCTGCAAGGCTGCTGCAGCCGACCGCGCATGGCTCGCCGCGCCACGCCGCAGAGCGCCGCACGACAGCTTCTCCACAGAATTGCCATGATCCTTCGGCTCAGCATCGCGAATCCAAACCGCATGCCGGCGAGACGCCGGCGCTACGCTTTAGCCTCTGAGGGTCACCGACCGGCATTAAGTCCTCTTGGTGGACACAAGGTTCACAGATCGGTCAAGTTTCGCATGGCCGGGACGGCCATGCGACGAAGGTATCGTGGCACGGGCGTCTCGCCCGTGACTGACTCGGCGGTATGAGGTAGCTCGCTATATGTAGCACCGGCTCCGCAACCAAAAAACTTGGCGATTCTTTGCGTCTTCGCGTCTTCGTGGTAACGGTCGAGCCCAATCCACCACGAAGACACGAAGACGCGAAGAATCACGATCATCTCGCTGGCGAAACGCGGATTGTTTCATTCGGAATCTCGCCGAGCATTTCCGGGGAGTACATTGCCTCGACCCGCGTCGCGGGCATCTGGAAGGCGCCCTCGCTGTTCAAGCGCATCGTGTACTCGAGAGCGAAGGACCCTTTCGGGACATATTCGTAGTAGGAACGGAGACCCTCGAACGATCGCTCCTCGAAGACCGGCCAGACCCAACCCTCCCGTTTTTCGCCCCGAGTGGCGAGGCGCGAGTCGCGGCCGAGGCCCGTCCCGAGGATCGAGGCGCCGGCGGGAATGGGATCGCTGACGACGACCCACGTCATGTCGGACTGTGCCTCGATTTCGAGCCGGACACGAATGATGTCCCCTTTGCTCCAGGAGCCTTGCGCCTGCTGTTCGACGGGCGCCATGGCTTTCTTGATGCGGTAGCCGCTCGAGAACGGCTCTTTGAGAGGGATCGCCGCGAGGCTCTGAATGGTCACCCAAGGCTTCCCGGTTCCACCTGAACGGACAGTCAGCTCCGCGCGCTGATTCGGCCAGGCATAATCGAAAACGCGCCCCTTTGGATTCGACGACCAGTCAAGGCTCTGAGAGCGTCCGCCGATACTCGCTGTGGCGGTGCCGGACACCGGCTCCCTCTCGAACGCCATGGAGAATTTCTCCATGGCCAGCACACCCCACGCATTGGCCACGGTTGTGTCCCAACGGCCCCGGAGCTGGCGGCCCAATGCCCCGCGCGCCATGCGCGGGATGTCCTCGCGCCATGCCGGGGAGTCCATGAGCGAAAGAAGCGCGCGGGCCGCGTTGCCGTCCGTCGAGACCAGGAGCCACCACAGGAAGTCGCGCCGCTCCGTCGAGAAGCCCATGGTCGTGCCCTGAAAATTCAGGCGGGAGCGAAGGATCTGCTCCGCCTCCTGCATTCTCCCGGCGCGGTCCGGGAGATCTGGAGTGCGCTCGACTATGTTGAACCAGTCGATGACCGCCGAGGTCGGCCAGAGATTGGGTTCGATCGTGATGGAAGAGAGCAGCCGGCCGTCGAATCCCCCGTAGCGCGAAATC
>QHZE01000609.1 GCA_003225335.1 Acidobacteriota bacterium | reverse complement strand
TGACGCTCGCGGTCGACCGGATCAGCCGCTTGGACAAACTCTATCTGGCCGTCACAACCGCTCTCGACAACCTCCTCGACGGCATCGGCCTCAAAGCGGCATGAATTTCGCCGTACCGTGTATCGCAACTAACCTGCGCATTACACGTCCACAGTCGATCCACTCTTGCCCACCCAAATAAGATCGGCACTGTCCTTGACAGATACAAACCGCTAAACACCTCGGCCAACGCCAAAAAAACATCCGCAAAGCCACAAATCCGATCTGCCCACCCGGAAGGTACTGCTTCTTGAGGCCTGGATTCGCACTTCAAACGGGAACGAAATTCTCGTTAGGTGGCAAATAACGGGTCTAACCCCCCATTTAGACAGTGGGGTTTTGGGACTTAAAAGTGTGGCTACTCTACTCGGGACTGGCTCGGAGAAAACGCTATATCTTTTTATACGCAGGTACTTACTGAAATGGTAGCGACGGGTGGAATCGAACCACCGACCTTGGGGTTATGAAGGACTAAACGGCCCCAACTCCGCAGTACCACGTACAACAATCACCAATAAAAATGCGGATCAACGAGCGGAGTTTTAGGACGGAGTCTGCACCTGTATGCAGCAGGACCGTTGCAGAACCGTTACAGTGCTCCGTCCGTCGTTCGCTACGCGAGAGCAACACCGTGTCAGTCGGGCTGCACTGCCTGTGCAACGTGCCCGGCTGCACCCAACACTACTCTCAAGGGGCTTGGATCCATGGCCCATATCTTTACCGCTACTAATGCCAAGGGCGGCTGCGGAAAAACCACAGTCGTCCTCAATCTCGCCGTCTGCTTTGCCAGGGCTGGATACCGGACACTCGCCATTGATCTCGACCAGCAGGGCAATCTCAGCGCCGGCCTCGGCATCGACCTGAACCAACTCAACTGCACTGCGCATCGTCTCCTGATCAACGAGGCGCCGGAGATCCGCCGCTACTTCCTCGAGATCCGTCCCAATTTGAAACTCTTGCCCAACACCATCGACATCGAGGCCGACGACCTTTTGGAAGCGAAGAAGGTGAATCGCGAGGTCCTTCTGCGCCGGCAGCTGAAGCCGATTCTCCCCGACTTCCACGTCGTCCTCATCGACACGCCGCCTGCCATCCGTGCGGCGACCGCGAACGCTCTGGTCGTCGCTGATACGGTAATCATTCCCACCGATTCCAGCTCGTTTGCGCTGCTCGGCATGAATCAACTCCTGAAGACCATCGCCGCCATCAGCGAAACCCACAACCCGGCCCTTAAAATTCTCGTGCTCACCACTATGTTCAACAATAGGCAAAATCTCGACAAGATCATACGTCAGCAGGTCGAAGAATTTTTCGGTCCGAGTCTCGTGCTGGAGTCGATCATCCACCGCTACGTCGGCGTTGCCGAAGCAACCGCCATGAGGAAGGGAGTCGTCGAGAGCTCAGCTATGAGCCCCGCGACCTTCGACTTCATGAAACTGTTCAACGAACTCAAAAGGGAAATGATCAATGAACAAAAGAGAGAAGGAGCAGTTGAGAGCATCCATCGCTAAAGACTTCGTCCAGGGCCAGGTTGATTCTTCTCCCACCAGGGAGCTTCTCCGGCAGTACGCTCCCCTGGAGGGAATAATCACCACGCCGTCACCAAATGTTTCACCGCTGACTACGACGCGTAGTTGGCCTGTGGAAAACTCCCTGGTACCACATGCCACGGTGGCACAGAGTGCGCATTCACCATGGCACGGTGCTACGGTGGCAGGAGACGCCACCGTAGCATCAGGTGCCACCGTGGCACGGCTTGCCACCGTGAAGGGGGAGCTGCGCGTGCCGAATACGATCAACTTCAGAATTTTTCCGACGCTCAATCCTTTCGCCAAGGCCGTGTACTACCAGCTATTTCTTCTGTCGCATGGCTTCCAGCGGGATAGATGCGTCGTCGGTCTGGTGAAGCTCGCGAGATCCGTGCTCATGTCGCTAAGAAAGGTTCAGGACACAATCGTTTACCTCGAAAAGCGGGGGCTGATCAAGCGGCTCGGTTCGAACCTCGGCGGACCGGCGAAGGGCAGCATTTATCATGTGCCTCTACCGGCTGCTTTGCCGGTTTACGATGCCGCGGAGGCCGAAACCTCCACCCTGGCAGATAATGCCACCGTAGCACAGTGTGCCACGGTAGCACCGGCTGCCACCGTGGCACGTCATGCCACCAATAAAGATGATGATGATGATATAAAAGAAAATCATCATCAAAGGGCGGGACGATCGCAAATAGCAGCCCCCACTGTGGAAAACCACAGCAGCGCGGCTGCGCCGCGAGAGAGACAGGGGAGTGCCGATCGGCATTTTGCGCTTGTTCGTGACGCTTACGAGAAGGCCACGGGCAACACATGGAACGTCTCCGATTTCAACGCCTACGAGGAACACGGCCTAGAGAAGCTGCCAGCGGAGAAAATCGTTTCCGCGATACACTCTGTGGCCCGGCGAACGCCGGCGAAGATCAACTCGTTTCGTTATTTCGTGAAAGAGATAGTGGCGGTCCCAGATCCGCGCAACCGCGCCTGGCAGAAGAAGCAGCTCGAGAAGATCGTGCGGAGAATCCGGGACAACTCAGTTGGCCGCGAAGGCTACTCGCGCATCGATTTTGTGGAGGACGTCAAATGCGCCTGCGCCCGCGAAGGTGTCGCTTTCGACCACGATCTTTTCAACGAATTGGTCAGGTAAGGCTGTCTA
>QHZE01000215.1 GCA_003225335.1 Acidobacteriota bacterium | reverse complement strand
ACGGAGCGCTGACTGTAAAAGGGATTCGAATTGATTCCCGACTTCTCCGGTGCGACAAAGTCCGCCGGTGCGCTCTCGGTGAATGTCAGGCCGCATGCTGCACCGGGGGTGTCTGGCTCAATCCGGAAGAAGTGCCGAGGATTCTGGAATGGGCTGAGATCATCAAGTCCTATCTGCCGCGCGAGAGACATGACGAGTCGAAATGGTTCGAACTGGGCGGTCCGGATCCGAGATTTCCGGAAGGGTACGAGGTGGGAACCACGGCAGTGGACGATTCGGCACGGCCAGGCCAGACGTGTTGCGTCTTCCTGCGGCCCGATCGGATATGCGCGCTCCAGCTCGCTTCGAAAGAGCATGGGCAAGGCTGGCCCGGTCTGAAGCCTTTCTATTGCGCGCTGTATCCGCTCTACCTGGAAGATGGAGTGCTGACCTTTGACGATGTGACACCTCTCGATTTTGAAGACAGTGGCTGCCGGAGGCCGGCTTGCGAGGCGCGGCCCCTCTACACGATCTACCGCGAAGAAGCGATCCTGGTGCTGGGAGAGGACGGCTATCAGGAACTCTGCGAGAAAGCCAGCGGGGATTTTGCGCAAGACGCGTCTCCAAAGACTCCGCGTTCTCTGCGTCGTTCAATGACCAATGAGAAATGACAAATTGCTTGTGCAAGCAGGCCCGGAGATTTGTCGTTGGCCATTTGTCAATTGTCATTTGTCATTGGCTTGCTGCGGCTTGGCCGCGCCAGGTTTATCGGTGGTTGTGGTCGCGGCCAGGACCGCGATCAAAGAAAGGGGATCCACGCGGGTCCCGGACAGCCGAACCGCCCAATGCAGGTGTGGGCCGGTCGCTCTTCCTGTGTCCCCCACGTAGCCAATAACCTTCGTGCGAGGAACCTCCTCTCCTTCCTTTGCGGTAAATCCGGAAAGATGGCCAAACAGAGAGTACAGCCCGAATCCGTGGTCGATAATGACCGTGTTTCCGGAGTAGTAGAGTTCGGCCGCGAGCACCACTTTGCCTGCATTGGGCGCCTTGACCGGCGTACCTGTTGGGGCGTGGAAGTCCGCGCCGCTGTGAGCACTGCGCGGCTGATCATTCAGGACACTGCGGCTCCCAAAGCTGCTGCTCGGGCTCCCTGGCACGGGCGCGACGAAAGCGCCGCGCCACAGTCTCTCCGGAGTCACAGATGCGAAGATCCGCCGTAGCCTCTCGGACTCTTCGCGTATCCGCTCCAGTAGTTCCGGTCGAGGAGTGACGTATTTCTCCTCGACTTTCAGATGGCGAGTGACGAACCGCTTCTCCTTGACGGTCAGCGTGCGTGTGAGTTTTAGGGCAGTGCCATCGTCTTGCATCCCGAGAAGCTCCACAGTGTAGGACCCCGGGGATGTTTCCAAATCAATCCCGATCAGCCCCTCCCAGTGCAAGCCTGTGTTGTCTGGATAAAACGGGAAGACCCGCTTAAAGGCAGCGGCTTCGAGTTTCTTCAGCGGCTGTGGGCTCCTCGCCTCCATCCATACGACTTCTCCAGGTTGAACGGACCGCGCATGTTGCTTGATCCCGATCCCCGGCGATCCTTGTCCGGAAGACGAGGGGTTGCCGGACAGGAACAACGCTGCTGCTGTCACTGCGCCGAGCCGGCGCCAACAATTGATCTTCGTCATACGGTACACCGCATTCACCACAAAGACGCAAAGACGCGAAGAGTCACTAAGAAGGTTTTGGTTGCGGCTCTGCCAAACCGTGGAAAACCCTCGCCCCGTGAAAATCCGTGTCCCATTACACATCACGGACCAGGTCGCAATCAATCTTCTTGGCGCGTTGGGTGCAATTAAAAGTGGAGTCAAGCAGCGCAACCAGAGAGTGTGAAAAATCGTATTTCAAACCAACGAGATCCAAGTGGCAGTGATCGTTTTCGTGAAATTCGTTGAATTCGTGGCGGCTTTTACTGGCCACGAATTCCACGAATTAACACGAAATTACATTCTCCAACTCTTCTCAGGAGTTCACGGCAGCGTGAATTGACTCCCACTTCTAATTGCACTCTGGTGCGTTGGTGGTTCCGGGCGGCGCAGGAAGCGCATGAATCCTGAAGGGGCGAGGTCGGGGACAAGGATTTTCCTGGAGAGCCCTTGGGCGCGGAGCACCGCTTGCGCCGCGAGATATCCTCCACGGACGGCCCCTTCCATGGTGGCGGGCCAACCCGTCTGTATCCAGTCCCCTGCCAGGAAGAGATTGCGCATCGTTGTTTCCGGTCCGGGGCGGAACCTTTCGTTTTCGGAGCTGGGTGAGAAGGTAGCCAGAGGCTCCTTAAGAACGAGCGACTTGAGGACCCGGGCATCTCTCGCTTCCGGGAGGACCTCTTGTAATTCACGCAGAGCAATTTCCAGAATCTGACTCTTGGTGAGTCGCATCCACCCTCTCGCGGCGCTTGTCACCAGCTGCAGATAACTCGCCGCGGAGGAACTCCCGTCAAATGTACGGGTTTTGTTGAAGAACCAGTGGACCTGCTTACCGGGCAGAGCAGCAAAGGCAAGATTCGTCACAACGCGGTCAAACCACAGATGCACTCCCGTGATCGGGCTGGGGTCCAGTTTTTCCAAGGAAGCGCCCATCGTGAGGGTACGGATCTCTTCCGGCATTACGGCGGGGGCGGCCTGCCATGGCAGCGCGAGGACAAACGCGTCGGCCCGCACATTTTCGCCCTGAGACAGCGCCGCGCTCACGATTTGACCGTTTCTTACGGCCAGTTCCCGGACTTCTCTCTGAAGCAGGACCTGGCCCTGATGGTTTTCGAGGGTACTCACCAGAGAAGCGCCGTAAAGAACGCTCAAAGGGACCGACGGAATTCCCAGCCACCAGCCGCGTGGATGCGAGAGGAACGCATCCAAAAACACCTTTGCCGCATAGCGGATCGATGCTTTGTCGACACCTTCGTTCAGGGCGCTTACCAGAACCGGTTGCCAGAAGTCTTCTATCGAACGTTGCGATTGCCGGCGCGCCCTCAGCCAGTCCAGGGCGCTCCCGTTCTCGATCCCCTTCTCACGCCAGAAGAGCAGCGAGACCAGTCCGAGGGAGATGCGCCATTTGTCCCTCAGCGACAGGAATGGGAGTCTGAGGAAGGAGGGCGTGCAGTGTAAGGGAGCGGGTAAGAAACAGGACCGAAGAAAAGACACGCGTCCTTCGCTCTCGATGAAAGGGATTTCCGGATAGAAGCGGATCTTTTCCCGAGCTCCTATTCTGCGGTAAAAGTCGAGGAGATTGGTGCAACAGGGCATCAGGACATGCTGGCAGTTGTCCACGCATTCCCCGGTTGTGGCGTCCAGGTGCGATCCCGCGCGTCCACCCAGCACGGCGCGTTTCTCGATCAAGGTGACGCGGCAGCCCTCCTGCGCCAGTGCGATCGCAGCGCTCATGCCCGCGAGTCCGCCGCCAAGGACTGCAACGTGTATCGGTGGCATGGTGTCAGACCAGCCCGATCCCTCCCGGGATGAAGCGCAGTGCGAGGGCCATCAAAGCGATCGAAACTTTCTCGGGATTGGAGAGCTGGACGGAGCGGCCGAAAACGTCGTACTGTCGCCGAACAATCTTCCTGAGGATGCGGCCGTATATTTCCATCATGGCCCACAGAGCCGGCCGGCTCGTCCTTTCGATCAGGGGAAGAAGGTGACGCGCCTGCGCGTAGTAGTCACTCGCTCGCTCCGTTTCAAAAGTCATCAAGCGGCGGAAGCGCTCGTCCAGGATCCCTTGCTTGAGCTCTTCGGGGGTATATCCGAACCTCTTCAGATCTTCTCCGGGCAGATAGATGCGCCCCATGGCCGCGTCTTCCTTGACGTCCCTCAGGATGTTCGTGAGTTGAAAGGCGATGCCGCAGCATTCCGCGTATTTCTTGGCGCGCTCTTCCGTGTATCCGAAGACGTGAAGGCAGACGAGCCCCACGGATGAGGCGACATTGAAGCAATACCGGTACAATTCTTCGAAGGTCTCATATCGGTCGATGCGGAGATCCATCTCAGCGCCGTCAATGACCCAGTGAAAATAGTTCTCCGGGATCGAGAATCGCCGCACCGTGTCGTGGAATGCGGGGAAGATGTCGCTCCCGCGATAGTCCCCCTTCAGCACGGCGACGAGCCGCTGTCGCCAGCGCTCGAGCATCACTCGCTTGTTCTCGACCGTTGCGGCGCCATCCGAAATGTCATCGCAGTAGCGCATGAAGGCATACACCGCACACAGCGCCCGCCGTTTCTCGGGGGGCAGAACCACAAAGGAGTAATAGAAGTTGCGCGCCCGCCTGCGCGCAACACGTTCCGCGGCCCTGTACGAGACGGCAAGATCGGTTGTCATTGCATTCTCTTCACCGCGCAGCCCCACAGGCAGACCTCAGACCTCGCTACGTTTGCTCGAATCTGCGAGCGGTCTGAGGTCTGCTGTGCTTATCGGTGTTTTCATTGCTCCTGCGTGTCCCTGGGGCGCGCGCGCCGAAGCAGGCAGTTCACGATCAACCGTATTTCCCTCCATGTCGTCAACACGGGCCGATGGTGCAGGGTATCGTAGCCTATCGCTTCGATCGCCCGCAGGATTTCCAGGCCGCCGCGGGAGAAAAGCTCGATGTCGAATCGGATGCGGCCCTCGATCATGTTGCAGAGCTGCAACCCGCTCATGAAAAGCGGACGGGTGCGCTGGACCACATCGCGCATCGTGGAAACCCATGCTTCGTTGCACAGCCTGCGCGACAGCATTTCTTCGGAGTACCCGTGGCGTTCCAGAATCTCTAGGGGGATGTAGATTCTTCCTCTGGAGTAATCGCGGGCGACGTCCTGCCAGAAATTGGTCAACTGGAGAGCTGTGCAGGTGTGGTCGCTGAGCTCCTGGCGTCTTTCGTCCCGGTACCCGCACAGATACAGGACCAGCCGTCCGACGGGATTCGCGGAGTTTCTGCAATAGTCCAGAAGCTCCTGCCAGGTTCTGTAGCGGGACTTCGTCTGGTCCTGGCGGAAGGCGGCAAGGAGGTCTTCGAACGGCTGCTTGGGTATCTGAAACTCACGGATGGTCGAGCCAAGGGCGACGAAGACCGGGTGAATCGCTTTACCCTGGTAGCAGAGATTCAGGTGTTCATTCCATTCATCCAGGAGCTGCAGCGCGCGCTGCGGATCCCCGGTTTCATCGGCCAGGTCGTCCGAAACCCTGCAGTAAGCATAGACGTTGGCAAAATGCTGGCGCAATCGGCGCGGCAGCAAAAACGAGATTACCGTGAAGTTTTCGTAATGGCTCCGGGCGAGCGCGCGACAAAACGCCTCTGCCTCTTTCTGGCTGACGCCCTTGCTGTACCAGGAACGATCGAGCCAGAAGAGGTTTTCAACCGCTCCGTTGCTCTTCATTGCGTCAGCCTCGGTGGCGGGGAAGTGGAGCGCTTCAGGGAACAATAGCGATTTTTATGTCTCCGTTCCGGTCCAGCAACCGCTCCAGAACGTTGCGGAGGGAGGGAAGCCGCTCTTCGCCGGTAATGAAAGATTCGCCAATAATTTCTCTGCGATGAAGGATGTCCAGCGCTTCGCGGATGTGACGCGGGGTATGATGAAAGCTCGCCTTGATGGTGATCTCGGAGTAGTGAATGAGGGTGGTATCCAGAGGTATATGGGTTCCCGAAGGGCAGCCGCCGAACAGGTTGATCGTCCCGCCGCGCCGAACCATTCCCATGGCCTGCTGCCAGGTTTCCGTGGTGCCCACCGCCTCGATTACGACGTCGGCGCCGCGCCTTCCATTCGTGATTCTGCGCACTTGCTCCACAACGTTCAAATGAGTCGCATCGAGAACGTAATCCGCCCCCATCCTCTCGCCCATGACCAGTTGCTTTTCTCTTTTTCCGACGGCGATCACGGTTGCGCCCAGCTGTTTCAGCATCCGCACAAACATGAGGCCGATCGGACCCATACCGATTACCACTACTGTGTCGCCTTCGGCTATGGCCGTCTCCTCTATTGCCCTGAGAACGCAGGCCAGAGGCTCCACGAGCGCCGCCTCGCGAAAGCTGAGGTTGTCAGGCAGGATGAGAAGGTTTTGACGGACGATTCTTTCGGGGATCTTTATGTACTCGGCGTAGGCGCCATTGAGGAACTGAAGATCCTCGCACAGGTTGGCCAGATGACGCTCGCAGAAGAAACAGCGGTTGCACGGGCCTGAATTTGCCGAGACCACGCGCATCCCGGGCCTGAAGCTGTCTACACCTTCGCCCGTTTCTTCGACCAAGCCCGCCATTTCGTGGCCGAAGACGGAAGGCGGGACGATCATGCGGGCATGAAAGCCCTGGCGGTACACTTTCAGATCCGTTCCGCAGGTGAGCGCCGCCTTGATGCGCACCAATACTTCTCCGCGCGCGACTCGAGGAATCGGAATCTGCTCGATCCGAACGTCGCGCTTGCCGTAGAGCACGGCCGCAGTCATCTTATCCCTGGTAACCTTGATGAAATCTCTCATGGCTGTATGACCACCTTTAGCGACTCATGGGAGGGATGACTCGCCAGACGTATGGCCTCCTCGACTCTCTCGAGAGGAAAACGGTGACTGACAAGCGGGGCGACCTTCACCTTGCGCGAGAAAACCAGGTGCGCCGCTTTTTCCTGCAGTTCCACTGACGCACTGTAACTCCCGATGAGTCTCTTTTCTTCGACACAGATCTGCGACACGTCTACCGGCACTGTCTCCCCCGGTACCGTTTGGGCAAAGAGAAGCACACGCCCGCCTCGACGAACCCACCTTTGTGCCGCAGCGATGGCGCTAGGGTCTGAAGTGGCAACGATCGCCAGATCCGCGCCGCGCCCCTCGGTCGCTGTGCCGACAGCGGCCTGAACGTCGTCTCTTTGGGGATTCAGGGCGACTTGCGCCCCCAGTTGTCTCGACATCTTCAGGCGCGCATCCATGAGATCGATCCCTACCGCCGTCGCGCCTTCACAGATGGCTGCCTGCATTAACAACAGCCCTACCGGGCCCTGACCGAGGATGACAACCGTTTCACCCTTTTCCAGCGCCGCCGTTTCCAGGGCTTTGAGACAGGTATTGAGAGGTTCCAGAAAACTGGCCTCTTCAAAGCTGATTTCCTCGGGAATAGCCACGGTCCCCTCTGCGACGATCCAGTTCATCACGCGCACATATTCCGCAAATCCTCCACCCGCCGGCTCGAAACCAGCGGTCGTCCCTGTCCGGCGGTAAAAAGCGCATTGCGAGAACAGCTTTCTCCGGCAGTAAAAACAGCTGCGGCAGGGAATGTGATGATGCAAGGCCACGCGGTCGCCGGCGGAGAAGCTTTTTACATGCGCGCCTGCGCGAACCACGGTCCCTGCGATTTCGTGCCCGAATATGCGGGGCGGGTCTGCCAGACCGTACTCGATTTTCTTGAGGTCCGTGCCGCACACTCCACAGGTGTGCACGCGCACCAACAGTTCTCCCTCCTGGATCTCCGGCACGGCGACTTGTTCAAGTGTGATCTGGTTCTTTCCGCGGTAGACGGCTGCGCGCATTCGTGTTTCCACGGCGGGGGTGCTGGTTTCTCTTTCGAGCGTCGCGGCCTTCATTCGTCAGACTGTGTGGGCCCGCAGGTTCGAAACTGTACGTTGGTCAGTGTGGCCGGCGTCCACTGATACCTGAAATATAGGACTGCATCGCGCAGGGCCTGCTCCACCGGCCCGGGATTGTAACCGAGGTCGCGGCGCGCCTTTTCGCTGCTCGCATACATTTTGTAGCGCGCCATTTTCACTCCTTCGAGGGGGATGATAGGTTTTCTACGAAGTATCGTTCCCAGAACGAGATTGTCCATCAAACCCGCGAAAAGCGCGAGGAGCCACGGGATTCTGACGCGCGGCGTGCGCCGACCGGAGAGGTGGGCGAGCGCATCCAGAATCTCTTCCAGGCTCCAGTTCTCACCCCCCAGGATGTAGCGCTCACCGACGCGTCCCCTTTCCTCCGCGAGAATGTGGCCTTGGGCGACGTCCTGCACACCTACGATATTCAACCCTGTATCCACATAGGCGGGCATTCGGCCTTTAATAAAGTCGAGGATGATCTTCCCTGTGGGGGTAGGCTTGATATCACCCGCACCCACCGGGGTCGTGGGGTTTACGATGACCACGGGAAGTCCCGCGGCCGCGAACTCCCCGGCCACCTGCTCCGCCATAACCTTGGATCGTTTGTAGTGGCCGATCATGTCGTCCAGCGTCACTGGGCTGTCTTCGTCGGACGGAAGGCCGTCCTTTCGCGTGCCGATGGTGCCCACAGTGCTGGTGTACACCACTTTTTCAACGCCCGCCTCGCAGCAGGCTGACAGCAGATTGCGCGTGCCCGCCACGTTGCTGTCATAGATATCCTGTGGATTCCTCGCCCACAGCCGGTAGTCGGCCGCGATGTGATAGACACGGCGGCACCCCTGCACGCAGCGCAGCAGCGACATCGCGTCTTTCAAGTCGCCAATGACGAGCTCGCAGTCCAGGCCCTCGATGTTCGCTTTGCGGCTGGAGTTGCGCGCCAGAATGCGGACCCTGTCGCCGCGCTGCCGGAGCAGGCGGACCACGTGACTTCCGATGAAGCCCGTGGCGCCCGTAACAAACGTCAAGTCACCTGCCATAAAGCCAGCCTGAAAGTGTCTCCCAGTTTTCGATTGAGCCCGACTACGGCCGAAGCCTCATAGCCGACATGAACCATGCAGTTCTCGCAGCGTGGGTCGCGCCCGTACCCGTACTTTTCCCAAGGCGTATCCTCGATGAGCTGCCGGAACGTCTTGTGGTGCGTATCGGTTATCAGGTAGCACGGCCCCTTCCAGCCTTTGACGTTGCGAGTCGGATTTCCCCAGGCGGTGCACTGCATTTGCCGCTCCCCCTTGAGAAATTCGAGATAGATCGGCGAAGTCATGAGCTTGTACTTCTTGAACAGGATGTCGATGTTGTGCAGGAATTTCTGCTGGATCATGGCCCTGTCCATGAAGATCCCGTCCGCATGCACTGCCTGGTAGGAATATGCGGGCGAGATCATGTGGCCGTCCACGCCCAGCGATTTCAGGAGGCCGAACAACTGATCGACTTCGTCCATGTCGGTTTCGGCAAATATCGTGGTATTGGTGCAAACGAGGAATCCGGCTTCCTTTGCAATCCTGATCCCCTCGATGGCTTGCTTGAAGACCCCCTCGCGCTCCACCGCGATATCATGGGTTTTCTCCATCCCGTCCAGGTGAACGTTGAAAAAGAACCGGTTCGAGGGTCTGAATTCGGAGATCTTCTTCTTGATGAACATCCCGTTTGTGCACAGATAAACACTCTTCCCGCGTTCCAGGATCCGCGCGGTCAGTACTCCGATCCCTGGATAGATCATCGGCTCGCCTCCACAAATGGAGACGACCGGCGCCGGGCACTCATCCACCGATTGCAGGCACTCGTCGATGCTGAGTTTCTCCCGGATAGTGCTCACATATTCGCGGATTCTGCCGCAGCCCGTGCAGGTGAGATTGCAGGCATGCAGGGGTTCCAGCATGAGCACGAGCGGGAATTTCTTTGTTCCGGCCAGCTTTTGCCTCAGGATGTAGGCCGCAATGGAGACTGACATGCTTAAGGGAAATCTCATCGACGCTCTCTCTCTGATATTAGGCGCGGTGCTCACTGCTCCTTTTTCGTGATTCTTCGCGTCTTCGTGGTGGATTGGGCCCGGCCTTTACCACGAAGACGCGAAGAATCACCAGGTCACCGTAATTGCGAACAGAGGCATTTAACAGCTTTCTGCCGATACATGCCGAGTGCAAAGAGGGGAAAATAGTTCCTGTAGAACCCGTACCTTAAATAAAAAACCCCCGGGAAACCGGTTCCGGTGAATTCCTTTTCGTTCCAATCGCCTTCAACGTTCTGCCGCTCCAGCAGATAATCAATGCCACGCACGACCGGTGGACTGGAGGCGTCGTCCCCCGCGGCCAGGAGCCCCATGACAGCCCATGCAGTCTGTGACGGTGTGCTTGGTCCCTGGCCTCGGGTCGCGGGATCACCATAACTGCCGCAAGTCTCCCCCCAACCTCCATCAGGGTTTTGATGAATGCGGAGCCATTCTGCGCCTTTCTGTATGTAAGGCTGTGACATGTCTTCACCGATGGCGCCGAGCCCTTTCAAGACCTGCCAGGTCCCGTAGATGTAATTCACCCCCCAGCGCCCGAACCAGCTTCCGTCGGGCTCCTGTTCCCGGCGCAGAAAATGTATCGCGCGCTTCACACAAGCGAACTGACGAGTATATCCGAAGTGACTGAGCATTTCCAAGATTCGACCGGTTATATCCGCGGTGGGAGGATCGAGCATGGCATTGTGGTCCGCAAAGGGGAAACTGGCAAGAAGCGTATTGTCGTTGTTCCGGTCGAAGGAACCCCATCCTCCGTTGCTGCACTGCATTTCGAGCAGCCAGCGCAACCCCTTTTCCTGG
>QHZE01000608.1 GCA_003225335.1 Acidobacteriota bacterium | reverse complement strand
AGGCGTGCAGCTGCATTCGTGCAGCGGATCGCCGAAAAAGCCGCTAGGATGCGGATTCACATTTTGGCGCCGAACGCAAAATCGAGATAACTCTCGAGAAACCCTACAGAAAGGAGCCGCCACCCCGCCAAAACAGTTTTGGCTTCCCTGCAAAGCTGCGCTATAGAACCGGGGATGTGTGAACGAAGGCCAGCTCGTCGTGTTTCGTGACGTTCAAGTCGGGTATCGTCGTCTGTCTGTCGTCTGTCGTCGTCGTCTGGGGACAGGCTACTCAATTCCCGAATTCTAACTTGATTGATTCATCGAGCGCCTGATCCGGAAATTCCCCAGAAGTGGCAATCGCCTTCCACTTTTGAGACTCGTACTTCCACTAATCTCCCTCTTAAGCATGAGAGACCTCCGCGCCGTTCCGAATTCAACATCTTCGAAATACAAGATTTGTGAACTCGCTCAATTACGACGCTGGACTGGCATGCGTCTTGCTCACTGTAAATCACGGTACTGATCGCCAGAAGCCGGTTTGAATTCAATCTTGATCTCTCCCCCCCCGAACCGGCCGAGTGGAACGTCACTGGACACGCCTCACGGTACCGACCCCCAGAAGCCGGTTCGAATCAAACTCTCCCCCCCAAACCGGCCAAGTGGAACGCCACTGGAGACGCCATGACGAGCCGGATTCCGAAGCTCACCGGGACGGCCGCGTCGGCCTGGCTCGCCCTCGCCGCGCCGTGGGTGCCTGCCTCCGCGCAGGATACTTCTCCGCTGCGTGCGACGCTCCCGCCAGCGGCACTTGGCGTTCGAGAGGCACAAACAGACGACAGTCCACCTGCGGATGGCGAGTCGAGCCTCCCGCACACTGTGCGGGACGACCCTAATAGCGATCCAATTTTCGCTCGCCCTGGTCGCGCCAGTTGTTCCTTGCCGGGCTCTCCGGCATTCGCTGAAACCTCTCCGAATCCGCCTGAAGAGAAACGATCTGAAAAAGAGCGGCCGATTTCATACGGTGTGGAGATCGAGATCAACTCAGGCCATGCGGACCGCGGGTTCGTCATCAGCGATCGTCCGGTCGCCCAGCCTGTGGCATGGGTGTCCTCGAGCGTCGCCTCGTTTTCAGTGTGGAGCAATCTCACGCTGGGCGAGACCAGGGACGGCTCCCGTCCGAAGATCCTGGAAATGGAACTGACGCGCGAACACCAGTGGAGAAAGCTCACTATCGGACCAGCCATCAGGATGTTCTTCTACCGCGATCCCCTGCACGGCGACCGCTCCCGCTCGATTGAAAGCTGGGTGTACCAGTCGTATGACGCCGGGCCGTTCCGCCTGTTCACGAATCATAGCGTTGATGCACTGACGTACAGGGGCGCGTACTTTGGAGAGGCCGGAATCGGGTTCGAGCGGCGTGGGTCACAAAAGATCGAGATCGGAGGCTCGTTCGCCACCGGATGGGCTTCCTCGAGGTTCAACGATGCGTATGTCGGCATCGCCAAATCAGCGCTCAATCGCATAAGCGTGGAGGGCTGGCTGACGGCCTATGTGAAGCCGCACCTCTACATCGCTCCGACCTTCGAGTTCAGCACCATCGTGGACCGCGCGCAGCGCGCGGAACTGGCGCAGCCGACCTTTTTCTTTGTCGCGCTTACCATGGGAGTCGAATTCTAATGCCTTCGTCAGCCACCGTTCAAGCGCCTCCGGGCACTCCGGCCGCCGGCCGAAAGGCGCCGCCGGCGTCGCGCCTCGTCACACGCTTGGAACAGCTCCGTAAGACGCTGCGGCCCACACCGCATGTGCCGCTGGCCGTGGAAGGCATGAATCTCTTCGCCAAGCTCGAGTATGTCAATCCGGTCGGAAGCATCAAGGACCGTCCCGCCTATTGGATCCTCAAGCGGGCAGCCGAGCGAGGCGACATTTGTGACGAGACAACGGTGATCGAGTCCTCGTCCGGGAACTTTGCGGCCGCTCTCGCCGCCTTCACTCACCTGGTCGGCCTACGGTTCATCCCGGTGATCGATCCCAACATCTCCAGCACCTACGAGTCGTTCCTCCGGCGCATCTGCCCTACGGTGGTGAAGGTCGAGGAACGTGACGACACAGGCGGATTCCTGAAGACCCGCCTGCAGATGGTGAAGCACCTCCGTGCCACCACTCCGAACGCCTACTGGACGAACCAGTACGCAAACCCGGACGCCGTGGAGGCGCACTACGAGCTCACGGCGGGTGAGATCTGCGCCGATTTCGACTCGCTTGACTATGTCTTCATCAGTGTCAGCACAGCGGGAACGATCGCCGGCATGTCTCGTCGGCTCAAAGAGCGCTACCCGAAAGTTCGGATCATCGCCGTCGATACTGAAGGCTCCGTCATCTTCGGTGGGGCACCCCGCAAACGTTATATTCCCGGCA
>QHZE01000607.1 GCA_003225335.1 Acidobacteriota bacterium | reverse complement strand
TGGGGGCGCGACCCGGGAGAGCTCAGCTTCAAACCCGGGGTCGAAGCCCTCCCACAAAACGGCGTCCCCTGAGTTACAAGCTCGGATCGCGGATCGCGCCTACAATCTTTACGAAAAACGAGGGCGTCAGGCAGGTCACGACCTGGAGGACTGGCTCCAAGCAGAACGGGAGGTACTCCAACAGGAAGAGGCCAAGCAAATCGGTCGCCTGTACCGGCAGGAGCTCTGGAACACGGGGAATCTGGAAATCGCCGACAGGATTTGCGGATCCGGTGCAGTCTTTCATAACAATGATTCCCTGACACCGGATTTCGGCCGCGGACCGTCGGCCCTGAAACAGATTGTGACCATGTACCGAACGGCCTTTCCTGATGCCCAGGTCAAGGTTGAGGACCTCGTCGCCGAGGGAGACAAGGTAGTGATTCGGTGGACGAGCCGCGGGACGAATAAAGGCAACCTGGGAACAATCGGGCCGACGGGCAAATCGGCAACGATGACGGGCACCGACATTCTTCGTATCACCGGGGGTAAGATCCAGGAGGTTTGCATAAACTGGGACTCCCTGGGACTGCTTCAACAGCTTGGCGTTGCGCAGCTCAGATCTCAGGCGGCAGCCCGGTGAGAAGATCAGTAGGCAGTCTGCAGTGGGCAGTAGGCGGCAGTATTTCGGTATCTGCTGTCGATTGCCCGCTGCCTACTGCCTACTGAGTTCTCAGGCTCCCTCCTGTTCGCCAGCTTCCGTTACCAGACGGGCGAAATGTTTTTCACGGATAAGGCGGACGACGGTCTGAACATCGGGGGAGACTTCCCGATCCTGTTCCAGCAAGGGGATGAGTCGCCGGACGAGCGCATATGCGTGGCCAGTTCCGGCCCCAGGTTTCAGAGGCTTTCGGAACTCCATCGCCTGACACGCGGCGAGCATCTCACTGGCCAGAACTATCTCTGCGTTGTTGACGATGGATCGGAACTTCAATGCGGCTGCCATGCCCATGCTTACATGATCCTCTTTATTGGCCGAGGTCGGGATACTGTCCACAGAAGCGGGATGCGAAAGGATTTTGTTTTCGGAAACCAGGGACGCTGCCATAACCTGGAGCATCATATAGCCTGAGGAAAGCCCTGCGTTCTGGATCAGGAAAGCCGGCAGGCCGCTGAGATCGGGGTTTACCAGGCGTTCAAGCCTCCTTTCCGAAATGTTGGCCAGGTCTGAAACAGCGATGGCGGCGTAGTCGAGAGCATAAGCCACAGGGGCGCCATGAAAATTGCCCCCCGACAAAATCGTTTCGTCACCAGGAAATACCAGGGGATTATCGGTGGCACTGTTGACTTCTATCTGCAGTACCGAGACGATGTGGGTCAGAGCATCGCGTATGGCCCCGTGGACTTGTGGCATGCAACGGAGCGAATAAGCGTCCTGCAGCTGGCCGCAGTCCTTGTGAGATTCCACAATCGCGCTGGACTGCAGCAACCGGCGGATGTTCGTCGCGGTATGCCTCTGCCCCGGATGAGGACGCACAGCGTGAATGCGGGGATCGCTGGCGGCAGGCGTGCCAAGCAACACTTCGAGAGTCAGGGCGCCTATGACGTCCGCGCTTTCCACCAGGGAGAGAGCCCGATCCAGGGCCAGCCCCCCCACCGCGGCCATGAATTGAGTGCCGTTGAGCAGAGAAAGCCCCTCTTTAGCGCCCAATTTCAGAAGTGGAATGCCGGCCTTCCGCATCGCCACCGCTCCCGCAAGTCGTTCGCCTCGGAAGATTGCCTCTCCTTCGCCTGCCAGGACCAGGGCCATGTGCGCAGCAGGCGCCAGATCTCCGCTGGCGCCTACGGATCCTCGTGAAGGGACCACGGGATGCACTCCGCGATTCAGCATTTCGACAAGCGTGTCTATGACCTGCGGCCGAACCCCGGAAAAACCCTTAGCCAGCGTATTGGCGCGCAGCAGCAGCGCTGCGCGTACTTCCGCTTCTTCGAGCAGCTCTCCGACCCCGCACGCATGACTGCGCAGGAGGTTTATCTGCAGCTGTTCGATTTGCTCGTGAGGGATGCGGATGTCGCTAAGCTTGCCGAAACCAGTAGTGACTCCGTAGACGACCTCATTTTTTTCCAGGGCGCGGCTAACTATGCCGCGGCTGTGCACGACGCGCTCGCGGGCCTCGCGTGGAAACACTACGGATTCGAAATCCCGTGCCACGCGCGAGACCGAGTCGAGCGTGAGGGAATTTCCATCGATCACTACTGCGTGCACCATACTACTGCGCAAAATGAAACCACCGATGAACACAGACAAACACAGATCCGTGTTTATCTGTGGTTTCGTTCACGCTTTTGGTTGCGGCTATGTCGCACCATCTTTACCGCGTTGCGAGGATCGTTTACGATTTTGGACCGTTTTCATTCTCGTACCAAAGCGCGGATCTGCGTTGGTCAAGGAGCCCGGGCACCCGTCAGCTGAATGTCTCCGGCTCCTGTGTGGATGCGGATTGGCGCACCGCCCTGGCCGACGGTTGCGGTCAGCGACCGCACATCCTTGTCTGTTACAACGGCGAGGGGGACGCTTTCGCCGTCGACCAACTGCTCGGGA
>QHZE01000214.1 GCA_003225335.1 Acidobacteriota bacterium | reverse complement strand
AAGACGCTTCTGAAGATCAGCAATCACCTGCTCGTAACTTTGTGTCCACCAAGAAACCCTAGTCCGAACTGCTCGCCGAATTCAGAAATTGGCAACTCTGACGAGAGCTTTCATTTTGTATTGCTGACCGGGCGCGAGATCCACCGCAAAATCCGAGACGTTGCTGGATTCGATACAGATCATCTGCATCCATTCGTCATCCGCAAAATCTGACAAGGAATGTGCCTTCTGCACCCATGGGTTCCACACAACGGTCGTGCGTGAATCCTCCTTCGTAACGCGGGTGCGACGACGTAAGACAGGATCTTCCAGTTCGATTGCGTCCCTGGTGTCCAGGTACACGCGATCGGTTTCTGAGACGATCACGATCTCGCCGTGCTGCATCTTCTTCCGATTCGAGTCGGTCTTATCGAAATAGTGAACCGTATCCAGACCCCGCACTCGCGTCTTTTCGATATTCCCCACTCTATGGTACGCATGCAGGGCTTCCTCAAAGCGCAGCGATGTTCCCCCGGTATTCGTTACCACAAGCTCGAGGCTCAGCTCCGAACCGAACGTGGCGCGATGGACCAGACGAAATTCGGCGGGCCACCATCTCTTCGTACCTTCGTCGCTTTCGGTAAACATGCTGACTGTGACCGCACCCCCGACCTGCGCTATCGACTCAAGCTGCCACGCCCTCGTGCGTACGAACCCGTGCGCCGGCGCTGTGGGATCGTCCGCCTTGCCTCCAAACCAGGGAAAACAGACTGGTACGCCTCCACGAATTGCGTGGCCCTGTGCCCATCGCGACTGTGAGCTGAGAAAGAGCACTTCCTCTCCGCCCACCGGCTTCCACGAGGTGACGTGCGCGCCGTGCAGGTACATCTCTCCTACAGCTTCGGGACAGGTGATGCGTACCTTGGACAGCCCGCCGTTTCCCTCGACGACCTGGGCGGTGCCCGGCAATTCGAACCGGTGATCCAACTCTGGAATTGCGCCTTCCATGTGTATTCACTCTCCTGAATTAATATTAATCGGGTAGTGTGTAGCGCCGGCTTCCAGCCGGCTCCGTAGGCCGCCAAGATGGCGGCGCTACAAGACCACACCATCTCCCGCGCGAGCGAAAAGCACGACCACTGAGCGGGGGCCGGCCCGATAGGTGCCGCCCGCAACCAGGGGCGCGGTCTGCCATTCGACGATGTCGTGCGGCGAATCGAGGGTAGTGTCGATCCATCGGCGCCATGAGTCCCCGCCGCGGTCGCCCGCGCGCGGCAGCTCGAACTCGAGTGGCTCTCAATAGGCGTTCAGGATCAGGTGAAACAACAGCTTCTCGTTTCGGGCCTCCGCGCTGATTGCCAGGCTGTGCGAAGAATCGCCCCAGTCCGGTTGCCCGAGTTTTACGCCGTGCCAGGCAGCAACTCCACGCCGGACGCTCCACGGGAGAATACGCTGAAATTGACGCCGTCAGGAAAGATCGTTGCTCCCAGAGGATAGCTCCGCCCCGTGCTTTCGGCATGGTTCGCTGTGGCTGGCATCCTTTCGACAACGGTTTGATCGAGGATGACACTCATGGCTTATCCGCTGCCGCCCTGCCCAACTGCTCTTTCGCCGCCGCAACCACCCGGTCTGGCTCGAAACCGAATTTCCTCTGGAGCTCCTTGAGCGGCGCCGAAGCTCCGAAAGTCTTCATCCCGATCACATGGCCGGAAGTGCCGACGTATCGCTCCCATCCGAAAGTAGAGGCCTGCTCGACTGCGACGCGCGCCTTCACGTTGGGTGGCAGCACGCTGTCCTGATACTCCTGGGTCTGGTGGTCGAAGATGTCCCAGGACGGCATAGACACCACTCGCGAGCGAATGCCCTCGGCGAGCAGTGTTTCGTGAGCATTCACGGCGAGACTGACTTCGCTCCCCGAGGCGATCAGGATCACTTCGGGGTTGCCGCCGGGAGCGTCGGCCAACACGTAGGCGCCGTGCGCCACACCCGACGCCGCTGCGTACCTGCTTCGGTCCAGAGTCGGCAGGGGCTGGCGCG
The DNA here is from genome assembly GCA_003225335.1 of Acidobacteriota bacterium. Classification (GTDB taxonomy): domain Bacteria; phylum Acidobacteriota; class UBA6911; order UBA6911; family UBA6911; genus Gp18-AA60. The sequence continues at coordinate 10,570 of QHZE01000214.1, read as the reverse complement.
ACAGCGCCAGCACGGCAGGCTTGTGGCGCAGTTGCATGATGCAGCGATAGGCCTCGACCACTTCGTTGGCGTCAGCGGGCCGCAGCGTGACCAGCCCCGGAATGGCGCGCAGCGATGCCAGGTGTTCTACCGGCTGGTGAGTCGGGCCGTCCTCTCCGTCGCCCATGGCGTCATGAGTGAACACGAAAATGGCGGGCAGTTCCATCAGCGCCGACAGACGGATGGCAGGCCGGAGGTAATCGCTGAAGATAAAGAATGTCGCGCCGAAGGCCCGGAGCTTGGAGAGGGAGATCCCGTTCACAATCGCTCCCATGGCGTGCTCCCGGATGCCATAGTGAAGGTTCTTCCCGCCCGGGGTATCAGCCTGGAAATCTCCGGCGCCCTCAAAGGTCAAGAGAGTCTTGTTCGATGGCCCCAGGTCGGCCGAGCCTCCGAGGAACCAGCGAATATTCTGCGCGAGCACATTGAGCACTTTGCCCGAGGCTTCTCGCCCCGCCATGCCCTTCGCGTCGGCAGGAAATACGGGTAAGTTGCGATCCCACCCGGCCGGGAGTTCGCGTCGCTGCATCTGGTCGATTTCGGCCGCGAGTTCGGGGTAGGTACGCCTGTAAGCGTCGAAGAGCTTCGTCCATTCCTGTCGGGCCTTCGCCCCGCGCGCACCGATCCCCGCGGCGAAGTGCTCATAGACACCCTCGGGCACGAGGAACTTCGCGTTCTCGGGCCATCCGTAGCTGCGCTTGGTGAGGCGGACCTCCTCGTCGCCGAGGGGCTCGCCGTGCGCTTCAGCGGTGTCCTGCTTGTGCGGTGAGCCGTAGCCGATGTGGCTGTCGAGAATTATGAAGGTGGGCCGGCCCTTTGTCCTGCGGAAGACCTCGAGGGCGTGCTCAATGCGATCGGTATCGTTGGCATCGCCGACCCGCAGGACGTTCCATCCGTAACCCAGGAACCGGGTTGCAACGTCCTCTGTGAAGGCGATGCGCGTGTTGCCTTCGATGGTGATGTGGTTGTTGTCGTAGACCCAGCAGAGATTGTCGAGACCCAGGTGGGCGGCCAGTGACGCCGCTTCCGACGCAATGCCCTCCATCATGCAGCCGTCTCCGCAAACCGCATACATCTTGTAATCGAAGATCTCGAACCCCGCCCGGTTGTAACGGGTGGCAAGCCACTTCTGGGCGATGGCCATACCCACGCTGGTGGCGACGCCTTGTCCGAGCGGGCCGGTCGTGGCCTCAACGCCTGAGACCCAGTGGTACTCGGGGTGACCCGGGGCTTTGCAGTCGAGCTGGCGAAAGCGGCGGATGTCGTCGAGGGTCACCGAGGGCTGTCCGAGTCTCTCGTAGTCGGCATTCACCGCCTGCGTCTTGGTAAGATGGAGCACCGACCAGAGCAGCATCGAGGCGTGACCGTTCGAGAGCACGAACCGATCGCGGTTGGGCCAGATCGGGTCCTGCGGGTCGAAGCGCATGACGCGGTTCCAGATGGTGTAGACCAGAGGGGCGAGCGCCATCGGTGTGCCGGGGTGCCCGGACTTGGCCTGCTGGACCGCGTCAATCGAAAGTGTGCGGATCGTATTGATGCACAACTGATCGACTCCCGCGTCTGTCATTGGTTGAGCAACTTGCGTCGTACTCATGGTTTTCTCCTCGCTAACACGCTGATTTTCTGATTCACGGCCGCGACTGCTTCCGGTGCGTCGTGGTCTGCGGCCTTCACGATCAGGAGCGCCAACGGGCGCGGCCTGTACAGATCTACGTCCACTTGGTAGCTACAAATTCAAATCCTAATTTCTAAACACGCGAACGAATCGCCTTTCGACGCGTTTTTAATTTTGAATTTGGAACCATTGTTTCGAATTTCGAGTTCTTTCTCAGCGTATGAGGTCGCTCGCTATGTCTTGCGTGGTGTGGTTCCGGCCCCACGCCGGTCGCTGATCACCTCCGGCTCGAGCGACGCCACTTTTCCAAGACGGCGCAGGTGACGCTCGGCTTGACTGAACTCGGCCCCCAGAAATGTCTCGACGAGGTCCCAGGCCGCGAAGGGTCCAATGGTACGAGCGCCCATGCAAATAATGTTCATGTGGTCGTCCTCGACCCCTTGCCGGGCCGAGTAGTGGTCGTGCACCAGCCCGGCACGGACTCCCGGTATCTTGTTTGCACAGACCGACGCTCCGACGCCGCTGCCGCAGACGGCTACGCCGCGTTCGACCGTCCCTGCCGCCACAGCCCGGGCGAGCGGGATGACGAAGTCGGGATAATCGTCGCCCGGGTTCAGGCCATGCGCCCCGAAATCGACTACCTCATGCCCCGCCGCGCGGAGATGAGCAAGCAGTTCTTCCTTCAAACCGAACCCACCATGATCCGTGGCAATTCCTACGCGCATGTCATCCTCCTCGCTTGTATTCAGCGTTCAGCTGTCCTGCTGCCGCGCGGTCAGCCAGCAGCAGAGCTTGCTCGCGGCGAACCCGCCCGGCGGGAATGGACAAATCGCCGTCGCGCAGTCGACGGAGCATTTCCACCTTCTCACTCCCGGTCACAACCCAAAGCACCCGCCGGGCACGATTAAGCATCGGATACGTCAACGTCATCCGGCGCCTGCCCTGGTAGACTCCGGTCGGCGCCACGTCCGCGCCGGTAACATCGAGTACAGGATCGCCAGGCACCAGTGAGGCAGTGTGGCCGTCAGGGCCGAGACCGAGGTGGATGAGGTCGAGCACCGGCGGCGATCCGGCGATCTCACGGAGAGCAAGGGCGTATTGCGTGGCTGCGGCTTGCAGGTCAGCCGTCTCCACCGGCATGGCATGGATCTGTTCCGGGCGCAAAGGGGCATGCTGAAGCAAGCTTTCGCGCAAGTGTGTGAGGTTTCGGTCCGTGTGTCCGTCGGGGGCCACACGCTCGTCGACCTGACATACATGCACACCCGCCCAAGGGATATCTTCCCCCGCCGGCGCCCGCAGCATGATCCAGGGAGTGTGACCGCCACTGACCGCCAGGGCAAACCGGCCACGAGTAGCAATCGCCGCGCGAGTATCCGCGGCGATTGCCGCCGCGGCCGCTCGCGCGACGGAATCGGCGTCATCAAACACTTCGATATTCATAGTGCAGCATCTCCGCAACCAAAAAATCCCACCGCAGTCTCACATGTGCGGCGCGCACCCAAGCGCATGAAAATGCGGTCTCGCCGTCCTCGCGGAATGGCGAAGCAATGTGCATCTAGTGATAACGAGTACCCGTATACCACCCAGTCAGTCACGGGCGAGACGCCCATGCCACGATGGCTTCGTGGCATGGCCGTCCCGGCCATGACAGAACTTGACCGATTTGTGAACCTTGTGTCCACCAACTGGACTTGGTTGCCCCATCCGGTATTTTCGAGACAGAGAAGCAGTGGGGTCGGGACGCTTCCTGAGAGCGCACGCATCTTGCGTGCACCCCGTATCGGGAAACCTCGTGCACGCTGGAAGCGTGCGGTCCCAGGAGAACTTGGGAATGAATTCTTTCCGGGCGGCAAAGAATTTCGCGCTTCATAGATTATTTCTCCAGAAGAGATCAGTCTGACACCCCCACATCGCAACCGTCCTATGCAAGAACCGGCTTGTCAGCCGCTTGGGCGGTAACACGGAAATCTTCCTCGTCCGCAGCGGTCGGGTTATGCCAGCCTCCGGCGGGCGAAACTCTCTGGTCGGCCTCCCTGGGACCCCAGGCGCCTTTCTGGTATTCGTAGATCGGAGTGTTGGCCTTCAGCGCCGGATCGACGATTCGCCACGCCTCTTCCACATAATCCTCGCGGGCAAACAGAGTGGCGTCTCCCGCCATCGCGTCGCCCAGCACGCGCTCGTATGCTTCCATCTCGTCCGGACGCGGATGACGGCTGGCGACCATCTCCACCGTCTCGCCTTTTATGACTTCGCCCGGCGCCATAACGGTCGTGCCTACGGCTATCGTCATCTCCGGACTGATCCGGAACCGCAGATAGTTCTGAGATAGAGCACTCTCCCTGATGACCGTTGGAGGCTTTCTAAACCGGCCGAGGACCTCCGTGCAGGTCACCGGCAAGTTCTTGCCCGCCCGAATGTAGAATGGCACTCCTTTCCAACGCCAGGAATCGACCTCCAGTTGCAGCGCGGCAAAGGTTTCCACCTTCGAATCGGGACTGACTCCTTTTTCCTGGCGGTAGCCGCGGAACTGCCCCCGGACGAGATTGTTCGCCTCCAGCGGTGGAATCGCTTTCAGCACCTTCACCTTCTCATCACGAATGGTTTCACTGTCTATGCGGACCGGGGGCTCCATCGCAAGGTTGCACAGGATTTGGAAGAGATGGTTTTGGATCACGTCGCGAATGGCGCCGGTTTGATCGTAGAAAGCGCCGCGTCCCTGCACGCCGAATTCTTCCGCCATGGTGATCTGCACGCTTTCGATGTAGTTTCGATTCCAGAACGGCTCCATGAACGCGTTGGCGAACCGGAAAACGACCACGTTGTTCACCGGCCGCTTGCCAAGATAGTGGTCAATGCGAAAGATTGCGGACTCGGGGAAGACTGCATGCAGGATGCGGTTGAGCTCCTGGGCCGAGGCGAGGTCATTGCCGAAGGGCTTCTCGACAATGACGCGAGCGCCCTGGTTGCAGCCCGATTTCGCTAATTGTTCCACAACCGTTCCGAACAGGAGCGGCGGGATGGCCAGGTAATGCGCCGACCGCCGCGCCCCCTTGAGTTCTTTGCGGATCACCTGAAAGGTGGCAGGGTCCGCGTAGTCGCCGTCCACATAACGCAGTAAGCCGCTCAGCTTGTCGAAAGCCGCGGCATCGACTCCGCCATGCTTCTCGAGGCTGTCGTGTGCCCGCGCCCGAAGCTGTTCGAGGTTCCAACCGGCTTTGGCCACGCCGATGACCGGCACGTCGAGCCGGCCACGTCTTAGCATGGCCTGCAGCGCCGGGAAAATTTTCTTATAGGCCAGATCGCCCGTGGCGCCGAAGAAGACCAGGGCGTCGGAATGGGAATCACTCATCGCAAATCTCCTTTTCTCGCCCGGTCACTTACCGGTTACTTTTTCCAAGTGTCCGCCGAAGCCGTAGCGCATTGCTGAGAGCAGTCTGTCCTGATAGTCCGCCTCGCCGCGGGAGGTGAAGCGCTGATAAAGCGCGGCGGAAAGAACGGGTACCGGCACGGCTTCGTCGATAGCCGCCTTGATCGTCCACCGGCCCTCGCCTGAGTCCGAGACGCGCCCGGTAAACTGGGAGAGAGCTGGATCCTTCACCAAGCTGGCCGCCGTCAGGTCCAGCAACCACGACGCGATCACGCTGCCGCGCCGCCACACCTCCGCGATGTCACGCAAATCGAGATCATATTGGTAATTCTCGGGGTGACGCAGTGGCGTTGTCTCGGCGTCGATCGCGTGCTGCTCTTTGCCCACGTTGGCGTCGCGCAAGATGCCGAGCCCCTCAGCGTAGGCGGCCATGAGGCCGTACTCGATGCCATTGTGGACCATCTTGACAAAGTGGCCGGCGCCGTTGGGACCGCAGTGCAGGTAACCTTGTTCGGCGGTGCCATCAAATTTCTCGCGTCCCGGCGTGCGCGGGATGTCGCCCGTACCCGGCGCCAGCGTCGAGAAGATTGGATCGAGGTGCTTGACCACGTCCTTTTCGCCGCCAATCATCATGCAGTAACCGCGTTCCAGGCCCCACACACCACCGCTCGTCCCCACGTCCACGTAGTGAATGCGCTTCGCCGCGAGTTCCTTTGCGCGACGGATGTCATCCACGTAATGGGAATTACCCCCGTCGATGAGGATGTCTTCCGCCTCAAGATGCGGCAGGAGGTCGGCAATGGTTTTGTCCACGACAGCCGCCGGGACCATCAACCATACCGCCCGAGGCTGCTCGAGCTTCGTCACGAGATCATGCAGTGAGGAGCTTCCTGCCGCTTTCTCCTGGACTAACTCGTTCACTGCTTTCGGCGACATGTCGAAGACTACGCACCGGTGTCCTCCTTTGAGGAGCCGCCGCACCATGTTTGCCCCCATCCTTCCCAGACCAATCATTCCAAGTTGCATGAATCACTCCTTTGCCGATATCGTCACTCGACCTGTTGAGATTGTTTCCACAACTGCTTGATGCCGGCCCGCAGCCGGTCCATCGCCGCAGACACTCCTTCGCTCTCACCAAAAATCGCCGTTCCGGCCACCAGAACGTTAGCGCCCGCGGCAACTGCCATTCCCTGGTTCTCCCCTTCTTCTTCATGCGGCACGGACTTTTTCTTTTTCAAAGATGTCCACAAACTCCCGGTAGCGGCGGGCGATCTCGGCCACAGCGTCCTCCCGCGTGATCTTCTTGGCGCGCCAGTTAACGAGCGGCTCCCAGAAGTCCGTCCGGCCCACAGCGAAGCCGATGAACCCCGGGACACCGGCCGCCGTCGCCAGCCATTCGCGCACCTTTTTGTCGTCCTCGCCGCGGCCCAGAATGATGCAGCCGACTTTGTCACGGCCGCCCTGCCGCCCAGCGGCCACGATTTCCTCGCAGTCCTCGCGGGAATCGAGTCCCTCGACCTTCCAGACGTCTGGCTCGACATGAGCGTTTTGGAGCTGCTGGATAGTCTCGACCATCAGTCGAGGGCGAAGCTCCAGGTCGTAGGCTTTCTTGTCTCCCTTGAGCTTGTCGAGCTGCGCCTTCTCGGGCGGCACCAGGAGCTCAAACATGAACAGGCTGCGACTCTCGCTATGCAGGTAGTCTGACAGCCGGTGCAGGCGGGCCGACTGCCGGCGGTTCAGCGCCCGATCGCCCTCCGGGTTGTAGCGCACCAGCACCTTGCAGAAGGTCGGGTGGAAGGCCTCGATGTGTTTGGCGAAGTCGTCGCCATACTCGAAGTCGAACTCCTCCTGCCCGCTCTTCTCGGCGGGGCACGCGGTCACGTAGCCCTGCGCTGCCGCCTCCCGAAGTATGGCGGCGCCGAACTGCTCGTCCACCAGGATGCCGGCTTTCTCCTTGTGCACGCCGGCCGCAACGGCAGTCTTGAAGCCGTCGTAGATCACCTGCTTGGTGGCAGCGATCTGCGCCGTCTGCTCCGAAGTTAGCGCACCCTTCCAGCCGAACATTCCCGTCTCAAACGAGCCGCGATGGTCGAAAGGCAGGACGTATAAGGGTCTATCAAAACCACGGGGTATCATGATGCCTCCTTGAGCTTCCGGTAGCGGCGGATCAAGCTGTTCGTTGAACTGTCATGGCCGAGCGCGGGATCTGTCTTGCTCTCGAGTTCCGGGATAATGCGCTGGGCCAGCACCTTGCCAAGTTCCACGCCCCACTGGTCGAACGAGTTAATCTGCCAGATGGCGCCCTGGGTGAACACGCTGTGCTCGTAAAGGGCGACCAGCTTGCCGAGAATTTCCGGCGTCAGCCGATCGGCGAGAATTGTGTTCGACGGGCGGTTGCCCTCGAAAACCCGGTGAGGTACGAGCCAATCCGGCGTGCCCTCGGCCTTGACTTGCTCGGGCGTCTTCCCGAACGCCAGCGCCTCGCTTTGGGCGAGGACGTTCGCCAGGAGCATGTCGTGATGGCGGCCGAGCGAGTTGAGCGGCTGGCCAAACGCGATGAAGTCGCAGGGGATGAGCCTGGTCCCCTGATGGATCAACTGGTAGAAGGAGTGTTGGCCGTTGGTTCCCGGCTCGCCCCAGTAGATGGGGCCAGTCGCGTAGGTGACCTCGGTCCCATCGAGCGTGACGTGTTTGCCGTTGCTCTCCATCGTCAACTGCTGTAGATAGGCTGGAAATCGCTTCAGGTACTGTTCGTACGGAAGCACGGCAACCGTCTGGGCACCGAAAAAGTCGTTGTACCAAATGGCCAGGAGCCCCATGAGTACCGGCAGATTGCTCTCGAACGGGGCGGTGCGGAAGTGTTCATCCATCTGGTGGAAGCCGTCCAACAGGGCTCGGAAGTTATCCGGGCCGATGGCCAGCATCGTTGCCAGGCCGATTGCCGAGTCCATGGAGTAGCGTCCGCCAACCCAATCCCAGAACCCGAACATGTTGGCGGTATCGATACCGAACTTCGCCACTTCCGCCGCGTTCGTCGACACAGCGACAAAGTGCTTGGCGACCGACCTTTCGTCACCGCCCAGACCGTCCAGTGACCAGGCGCGAGCCGAGCGAGCGTTCGTCATTGTTTCCAGGGTCGTGAAGGTTTTCGAGGAGACACTGAAAAGGGTCTCCGACGGGTCGAGATCGCGGACAGCTTCCGCGAAGTCGGTGCCATCAATGTTGGAAACGAACCGGAACGTAATGGCGCGCTCGCTATAATGCTTGAGCGCCTCGTAGGCCATCACCGGACCGAGGTCCGAGCCGCCAATGCCGATGTTAATAACGTTGCGAATGCGCTTACCGGTGTGCCCTTTCCAGTCTCCGCCCCGGACGCGGTTGGAGAAGTCAGCCATCTTATCGAGCACGGCGTGGACCTGGGGCACTACGTTCCCGCCATCTACGACGATGGATGCTCCTTTAGGCGCGCGCAGGGCCGTGTGCAGGACCGCCCGCTGCTCCGTGGTGTTGATCTTCTCCCCTCGAAACATGGCGTCGATCCGAGATCGCAGGCCCGATTCCTCGGCCAGTTCGATGAGGAGCTTGAGGGTTTCGCCGGTGATGCGGTTCTTCGAGTAGTCCAGGAAGAGGCCCACAGCCTCGGCCGTCATCCGCTCACCGCGCTTGGGATCATCCGCGAAGAGGTTTCGCAGATGTAATTCCCGGACCGTTTTGTAGTGGGTTTGGAGAGCCTTCCAAGCCTTACGTTTGGTCAGCGGTTCGATGCCCCGGCTTTTGGTACCTGCTCTTACCTGTGTTGCCATATTCGCACTCCTTTCGTCTCCTGTCTTCTCTAAAAACGGGCCTTACTGCTAATCCGAAAATCCTTCGCCGCTTGGAAAGAATTCTTTTCGCGGACTTCTTCGCGCTCTTCGCGCCTTCGCGGTTATGACGGGTTGCGTTTTCACCGCGAAGGCACAAAGGACGCGAAGAAGACGCGAAGTCGAGGTTTGGAGTCCAGGCTTTACCCTGCGCTGAGTAGCTCGGGACGGTCAACCCCGGCCTTCAACCGGCTACGGCATCCTTGAGTGCGGCACTCTTGGAAGTGATCACCGCCATCAGCTCGTTCCAGGACTTAACGAACGACTTCGCCCCTTCATCCTGAAGCCGGGCAGCCAGGGACTCGACGTCGATGCCGGCCTTGGCGAACTGCCCTAACACTTCCTCGCAGTCGCCACCGTCTGCCGGCAGGATCGTGCCCAATTCGCCGTGATCGGCGAGGGCTTTCAAGGTACCCTCCGGCATCGTGTTCACCGTGAAAGGCGCAGCGAGGGCCTTGATGTAGAGGACGTCCGACGCCTTGGGATCCTTGGTTCCCGTGCTGGCCCATAGGAGCCGTTGGGGACGCGCGCCGGCGTTGAAAACGCGCTGCCAGCGGGGGGAGGCAAGCAACCCGCGGTACGCCTTGTAGGTACGCATAGCGATGGCGATGCCGAGCTGGTCGCGCAGCGAGTCAGGCACCTTGCCCATCACCGCGGAGTCCCAGCGACTGACAAATACCGAGGCGACCGAGCCGACGGTAGGCTTACGCCCCGCATCGATGCGCCGCTCGACGCCGCGCAAGAACGCCTCGGCAGCCGCCAAATACTGCTCGCGGGAGAACAGAAGGGTGACGTTTATCGGGATGCCGGCAAAGATCGCCTCCTCGATCGCGGGCAAGCCTTCCTTGGTTCCAGGAATCTTGATGAACAGATTGGGCCGTCCCGCCCGCGCGTGCAGATCCCTGGCTGCAGCCAGGGTGCTGGCTGTATCGTGGGCCAGCAACGGCGAAACTTCCAGAGACACCCACCCGTCCACGCCGTCCGTCTGGTCGTAGACCGGCCGGAAGAGGTCGGAGGCCCGAGTGATGTCTTCCAGCGCCAGCTCGAAGAAGAGCGCCTCGCCCGATTTACCTTTACTCAGCTTCTCGCGGATCGCGGCGTCGTAAGCAGTGCTGTTTTTGATGGCGTGGTCGAAGATTGTCGGATTCGAGGTGAGCCCCGTCACCGACAGGTCGTCGACGTAACGTTTGAGCGTGCCGCTGTTCAGAAGGTCGCGTGTGATGTTATCGAGCCAGAGACTCTGGCCCAGATTGTGAAGCAATTGTGTCGCTTTCATCATGTCTCCTCTGTTTCGTGGCCCGCGGGCTATGCGGGCACATCCGTAAATAAAGTCACCCCCGGGTTTCTTAACCGCAGTCTCACATGCGCGGCGCATACCCAAGCACATGAAAATGCCGTCCCTCTGTCCCGGGGAATGGTGAAGCAATGGTACTGCTCCTGATAACGAGTGAGCCCAGTCATCCACGGCGAGACACCCGTGCCACGATGGCATCGTGGCATGGCCGTCCCGGCCATGTTACAAAACTTGACCGATCCTGTACTACTAACCCGAAAATCCTTTGCTGGCAGGAAAGGATTTTTCTTCGCGAAATCTTCGCGCTCTTGGCGCTCTTCGCGGCTTCGCGGTGAATCCTGGGCTGGACTTTCACCGCGAAGAAAACGCGACCAGTAAGACACGCCAACGCCGCC
>QHZE01000213.1:14410-20819 GCA_003225335.1 Acidobacteriota bacterium | reverse complement strand
CCGATCGCCTCTCCTTCCCGCCCTCCGAGGCGAATGAGAATCTCTGTCAATTCTCAGCGGTTTCCAATGACAAATGACAAGTGACCAATGATAAATGAAAAATAGACCCGGGCGACCTCCCTGCCCGGGAATTTGTCATCTGTCATTGGTCATTTGTCATTTTTCAACGAAAAAAATTCGTCTGGTTCGCACGCCGCACCCTGTGATCGAAAACCACGCGTGAGCGTGTTAACGGGCGGCTGGTACGGCACGTCATATGGAGTGCACGAAGGAGTATTCGAGGAACGGGAAGGATTGCGGATTGCCGATTGCGGATTTCAGAGACGGAAAGCACTTTCAATCCGGAGTCCGAAATCCGCAATAAGAAAGGTGTCTCTATGAAAATGCACAGGTTACTCGCTTTGGTGTTGGTACTTGCGGCATGTGCGCCGGTCCCCGCACATGCCAGCGATCCCGTGGGTATTTATGCCGTTGTCGAGAAAGTGGTATTCGAGCCCAGCGAAAGCGCACCCGAAAGGATCCAGATATGGGGCGCGTTCGCTCTGACGGACGGGCGTAGCGGGGACGGTTACCTGCCCGCGCAACGCGGCTACCTCTACTTCACGCTCACTGCTGGGAAGGAAGACGTCTGCCGGAAGGAGTGGAACGATCTCAAGGCGGTCGCAGGAACCACGCAGGGGGTCGGATTCGGAGGCCGATACATGGCAAATGGCCGCGTACGAAAGCCCGGTGAGAAGGCGGAATCCCCGGATGTGTATCCGGTCATGATGGGAGTGACCCGGATGGGCTCCATGCACAACCAGCCCCAGCTCATTGCCGAGTTGAGGCAAGCGCTGAAGTAATTTCGGATTGCCGATTGCGGATTGCCGATTGCGGATTGAGTGTCTTTCAGTCGATTTTGGACGCGGATGAGTGTGATTTCGATTGCAGATTTCGGACTCCGGATTGAAAGTTCTTTCCGTTCTCTGAAACCCGAAATCCGCAGTCCGCAATCCGCAATCCGAAATCCCGGGGGCGGATTCAGGCATTCCAGGTGGGATGCGCTGCTGGTTTTTCTGGCACTGGCTCACGGAGCGCTGCTGCTGGCCCGGCCGTCGATTCCGCTGATCGCCGTCGCCCTCTGGTGGAATGCGAACACGATCTCGCATAACTTCATCCACCTGCCGTTCTTCCGATCCCGCGCGCTGAACAGGTTATTCTCCTGGTATCTGACCGCGCTGCTCGGAATTCCGCAAACCTTGTGGCGCGAGCGTCATCTTGCACATCACGGCGGGAATGGCGCGCGCCGGAAACTAAGGGTTCGCGCAAGAATAAGTTGGCATTTTGGCGCGAGCGCCGGGCAGGCAGATGCAAGGCGCCGCGACGCAGGCGATGTGTTGACATCGTCGAGGAGCGGCAACGCCGCGGATGCCTGCCCGCCGCCGCGCCCCGCAGGGCTGCGGCTCCCACGCCCAGCAAACTATTGTGGTTTGCCAGTTATGATTCAACTGGGCATGGGAGCGGCAGCAAAATGCCACATTATTCTTGCGCGAGCCCTTAGCCCCGCGGCTGCCACAGAGTTGGCTCTCGTTCTCGGAGTCTGGAGCGCGCTGGCAACTCTGGCGTCGAAGTTTTTCTTCACGGTGTATCTCCCGGGATACCTTGCCGGCCTGGGGTTGTGCTACCTTCAGGGGCATTACGAACACGTTCGCGGCACCACCAGTCACTACGGGTCCCTGTACAATCTCACCTTCTTCAATGACGGCTATCATGTGGAACACCACGAGCGCCCTGGAGAGCACTGGAGGTATCTGCCGCGACAGGTCCGCTATGGGGCGCCTGCGAGCCCGTGGCCGCCGGTTCTGCGCTGGCTCGGGGCGGTGAATCTGGAACTCCTGGAGCGCCTGGTACTCCGGTCAAAAGCGCTGCAGCGTTTTGTGCTGCGCACACACGAGCGCGCACTTGTCGCTCTCCTGCCGCAGCTCGGCGACGCGCGCGAGATAGAGATCGTGGGGGGAGGCATGTTCCCCCGGACCGCCCTGATCCTGCGGCGGCTTTTTCCACGGGCGCGGATTACCATAATCGACGCCAGTTCCCCGAACCTCGAAACGGCGCGGTATTTCCTCAATGGGGATGTATCCTTCGTCCACCGGCACTTTGACGCCGGCGATTATGAGGAGAATGCGGATCTCGTCGTGATTCCTCTCTCGTTCACAGGCGATCGAGCGGCGATCTACGACAACCCTCCCGCCCGCGCGGTGCTGGTCCACGATTGGATCTGGAAGCGGCATGAAATCGGAGCGCCTGTATCTCTGTTTCTGCTGAAGCGGCTGAATCTCGTAAAACGATGAGAGCGGCAAGCCTGTTCGGTGTTTTCCTCGTCGCCAGGATTTTCATGCTGGCGGGAAGAAACATACCCTTCTCTGTCTTGGCGCCCATCGCCTATGTCTGGCAGGACCTGCTGTTCTGCCTGCTCTTTGCCGTGTTCGAGAGTGTCTTCCGGCGCTCGCGCATGATGTGGCTGCCGTATGGCGCGGTCGTCGCTTACGCGGCGGTCAACGTTCCTGTCGCGCGCGTGCTCTCATCGCCCCTGACCTGGCCGATGATCCGAGCGGCGCGCGGCCCACTGGCCGACTCCATCACATATCATCTGACACCGGCAAATCTCGGTTGCTCGGCCCTGGTGGGAGCCGTAGGTGTGCTCCTTCCGTTCGCACTCAGACGCTGGGGAGCGCGACCGGGCGACGCATCGATCCTCGCCGCGGCGATGGTAATTGCCGCAGGGCCCGCGGCGGTTTCCAGAATCGAGACTGTCGGTCTGGAACGAAACTTTGTGCTGGCTCTCGTCCAGACGGCTCTGCCGCGCCGCCCCGCGCGGCCTTCCGATCGTGACTGGCGCGCAAGCCCCTGTGACACTCCCGCCACGGAGGACCTTTCGCAGTACCGGGCAGCGGCTGCCGGGCGCAACGTGGTGCTGGTCGCGCTGGAGTCGGCGGGGGCGCGTTACCTTCGTCCCTACGGCGCCGCGGAAGATCCCATGCCGAATCTCACCAGTCTGGCGGACCATTCGATTCTTTTCGAAAATGCCTATGCCGTCTATCCCGAGAGCATCAAAGGGTTCTTCTCCGTGCTGTGTTCCCGCTGTCCGGCCTTCAACACGGCGCCCGAGGACTATGGAAAACTTTCCTGCCCTTCCCTCGCCCGGGCGCTCTCCGCCGGAGGATACAGGACAGCGCTGTTCCATTCCGGAAGGTTCATGTATCTCGGAATGGAGTCCATCCTTGAAAATCGCGGCTTCCAGACCCTCGAGGACGCGGGGGCCATCGGAGGCAATTTCGAATCCTCCTTCGGCGTCGACGAGCCGTCAACCGTCCGGAGGATCCTTTCCTGGATCGATGCGCTTCCGCGAGGTCAACGTTTTTTCGTGACCTATCTTCCTATCGCGGGACACCATCCGTACGCTGCTCCCGTCTCCGGCCCCTTCCCTGAAGACCGTGAAATCGGCCGCTACCGCAACGCCCTGCACTACGGGGATGCGGCGCTCGGCGCGCTTTTGAACGGCATCCGGTCTCGCGGTTTGGATCGGAAGACGCTGCTCGTCGTGTATGGCGACCACGCGGAGGCTTTCGGTCAACACGAGGGCAACGCCGGCCATACGCTTTTCCTGTACGAGGAGAACGTGCGCGTTCCTTTCGTCCTGGCAATGCCGGGAATCCGGGAGGGAGGTCTGCGAGTGAGAAGGACGGCCAGCCTGATCGACACCGCGCCGACAATCCTGGACCTGCTGGGTCTCGCTGTTCCCGCCGGGTTCCAGGGGCATTCCTTGTTACAGCCAGGCAATCGGATGGCGCTCTTTTTCACGGATTACTCGCTCGGTTTCCTGGGGCTGCGCGACGGATGCTGGAAGTACATATACGAGCTCGATTCCAGACGCTCGAAGCTGTTCGATCTGTGCGCGGATTCCGGCGAGCGCAACGACCTCTCCGCTCAGTTCCCTCGGAAGGCGCAGGCCTACTCCCGAATCCTCCAGGAATGGATCGCCGCCCAGGCTTCTCCGCAATAAAGAATTGGGCCGGGAGTATGCCGCGCTGTCGGTCGATTTCGCTATTCTTGCGCCAGTGGGTTCCATTCCGCTCACTACCTCGTGCGCCTTCCTCGCAAAGCTGGCGTTTGCTCGAGCCGTACCTGCTGCTACAATACGTACATCAACACGTGTTGCGCACGGAGGAAGTCCTGCAGAAGAAGTTGACCATTACGCTTGACGAACGCGTCTACGCGGGTTTGCACAGCATCGTGGGTCGGCGTCGCATTAGCCGGTTCATCGAGTCGCTCGTACGTCCCCATGTACTTGGCAAAGACCTGGAGGCAGCCTACAAGCAAATGGCCCGGGAAGAGGCTCGCGCAGCCGAAGCGTTGGAATGGGCCGAAGGCACCATAGCGGACGTCGCCGATGAAACGAGGTGACGTCTGGTGGGTCAACTTTGAACCAGCCGTCGGCGGCGAGGTCCGTAAGCAGCGACCTGCCGTCATCGTGACTCAGTCGACAACTTGGGATGCGGGCATGAAAGCGTGGGATGGTGTGAAAATCCTGGCGCGCCTCGGTGCCGGTCAGGGGCTGAGCAGAAACATAATCAAGGCAATAATACTCAAAGCGCTCCTCACCGCATGGAGCTTGCCCCAATAGGACAACAACTCCCGTGCCCGTGCGGACCGTTTATCCAGTGCCGACGCGAGCAGTTGTTTGTTGACAGGCAGGATGACAGCCAGCGTGAAGGGAATAACCGAACCCAACAAAATGCCGCCGGCCAGCCACCAAACGCTTGCGCCAGTCAGCCAGGCCGCCATCGAGGCTGCGAGACCGGTGGCCGCCAGCGAGGCTTGCATCACTGCCGCTCTGCGATAGCTGGGCCCGAATTCTGTCGCTGCGATCTCCGTGCCGCACTCCATCCTGGCCGGATGCTCGACAAGGTTGATGTAGATGGCTGCACCCGCGAACAACCCGCAGCAAAGCGTGGTTAGAAATTGAGCGAGCTCTCGAATAGCTTCCATTTACGTGCCTCTGACCGCTCGAACCTGGGCGCCAGGTAGCTCCACTTGCTGGCCGCCAGGTTCACAAACTGGTCAAGTTTCGTACAGATGCTGTGGAACAACGCAAGCAGGAGTTTGAAACCACCGATGAACACAGATGGACACGGATGTCGGTGGGTGCCTCTACTCCGGGAGTTTGTCCTGCTTGGGCTCGGGGAGCCACGAGCTTGACACGAGTCCCACCGCATAAACGAGAAATACGACGCCGGCCGCGGCGTAAGCCAGGCGCGCCGATGGCGCACTCCCAGGCATGATATTGGCTAACTGCGCCGTAAGGAGCGCTGCCGATGTCCCGATCATGCGGCCGCCGACGTTGGCGGCAAAACTTTCCCCCGTGCCGCGCAGGTAAGTCGGGTAAACGCGAGGCAGATAATTCCCCCAGAAGCTGAACTGCGCCACCGTCAAGAATCCCGCCAGGGCAAGACCCCACTTGAGCAGCTCCAGGCTTCCCTCGGCGGCCAGGAAAAATACGATAGGAATGGACAGAAGGCCCGGGACTTGAAAGATGCGGAGAAGCCTTCTCCGGCTCAAGACGCGCACCGCCAGAAAAGCGAGAAAAATTCTACCCGCCAGCCCGCCCGTCTCCTGATACAGCTGGACGCTGCTCGCAGCTTGTTCCTGCAACGGACGCGGCAGGGTTCTGACCTCCGCGAGTCCCCGCGCAATCTGAGGTGCCTGCTGAATGGCTCCGAATGCCGCTCCAAAACCGCAGGCGAAGATGAGCGCTGTGACCAGCGCCGTCTGTCGATACGCCGGCTGGAAGAGCTCGGCAATGCTCGGTCTTTTCAAGGCCCCGCTTTCTTTCTTCTCCTGCCAGGAGGGAGATTCCGGCAGGAAAGGGCGAACTATGATCAACGGCAGCGCGGGCACGACGCCCGAGATGAGCACGTAACGCCAGGGATCGTGAGTTCCCCAGATCGCTGGCAGGGATTCGACATGTGTGACGATCAGTTTGTATGCGCCTGCGACCATCAACCCGCCAATCGACGAGAAGGCCTGGGTGTATCCGAGGACGCTCTCGCGCCGCTTCGGGTCCTCAAAAAGCTCCGCGAGCCAGGCCACGGCGGCGACAAACTCGACGCAGACCCCGATAAAAGTGGTGGAGCGCAGGACCAGAAGCATCAATGGCGACGTGCTGAATCCAGCCGCAAAGGCCGAAAGGGCATACAAGAGAATGCTCCAGACCAGAACACGGCGGCGCCCGAGACGGTCCGTCAGATATCCGCCGATCAAGCCGAAGAATCCCCCCGCCAGCGCGGGAATGTAAAAGAGCAGGCCAAACCAGTGGTTAAACTCAGGCGTGCCCGGTTTCAGATTTGCCAGTCTCCCCAGAGCCGGACCG
>QHZE01000213.1:0-14337 GCA_003225335.1 Acidobacteriota bacterium | reverse complement strand
GTGATGAACTCAGATACGATAACTCCAGAGTTTTATACAACTCGTTATTACTGAGGATTAGCGTAGATTAGCGGTTAATCGGAGGGCCGCCCAGGATGTCCGGAGCCGACAGAACGACCGAAGTGACGCCGACTGGGCGGTATGAGGATCACTCGCTATAGATAGCGAGCAGACCTCATACCGCCGAGGGTAGGGAACCGCCGATGCACGCCGATCCACGCCGATGAGCGGCGCCGAACATCGGCGTGCATCCGCGTTCATCGGCGGTTTCAAACAGCTGCGCTTGTTCCATTTCTCTTTTATCAACCATGCCTCTCGGACGAAATTTGACCATTTTGTGAACTTTGTGTCCACCAAGTGGACCTAGAACAGAAGCTTCAGCCCGAATTGAATCCGGCGCGGACTCTGCGCCGACAGAATGCGGCCAAAGGTCGGCGAGCCCATGAAGATATCCGGCAGATCAAAATTCGGATGATTGAACGTGTTGAAGAATTCCGTCCTGAACTGGAGCCTGAGCGACTCTCTCAGGTTCGCATCCTTCGTGATGGAAAAGCTGACATCGGCGAATCCCGGACCTTCGAGAATATTTCTGCCCGAGTTGCCGAAACTCCCGAACTCCGGAAACACAAAGGCTGATGTGTCGAACCACTCTTCCGGCGTGGGGTCGGCAGCTTCGCCTCGCGCCACCCGGTTCGGTCGATCGTTGAAGCCGAATCCCAGGTTGGACCGTCCCGTGTTGCTCCTGTCGATGTCGGGGTGGAGCGCTACGGTGTACGGCCTGCCGCTCTGAAGCGTGATGATCTCCTGCGCGCTCCATCCGCCGAGGGCGCTGGAAACCCAGCCGCGGTTGGCCAGAAGCCGGCGGCCGCGGCCAACCGGCAGGTCGTAGGAATAGCTCACCGAAAGACGCTGCCGCAAGTCGAAATTGGACCGTCCCTTTTCCGCCGCGACGTTCAGACTGTCCTGCGGGAAATTGGGGTCCCCCGAGCTTGAAAAGAATGTCGAGCTGTCGTCCAGAGACTTGGCCCACGTGTAGGACCCGAGAAGGGCCATGCCGGACAGAAAGCGCTGCTCCACCCTCAGCTGCAAGCTGTGGAACGTAGAGCCACCCCGCGATTCCAGAAAGGTGATGTCGTCGAACCTCGGGTCCGGCCGCAGATTCGGGATCTCTACGCTGGGACGCGGTTGATTGATGTCCCGAGCGGACAAGATCCGGGTCCCTCTCGATCCCACGTAACCCAGTTCCACCAGACGATGGCTGCCAAACTGGCGTTGGAACTTCAGATTCCAGTGCTGGACGTACGCGGTGCGCAAATCGCGCTGGAATCCGAGCGCCGATCGGGGCAAGGGCGCCGGGGAAGAAGCAGGAAATGGATCACTCAAGGCCGGGAGAAAATAGAGGTTGAAATCGAAGTAAGGCGGATTGAAGTAGAGGCCTTCACCCGGGGCCAGGGAAGACTGGTCAAAGTAGACACCGTAGCCGGCGTGGAGGACCGTGCGGTAGCCCGCGCCCGGGGACCAGGCAAGTCCGATCCGTGGTCCCCAATTGTTCCGGTCGGGCAGGTAACCGCTCCTCGGAATGCCGTTCTTCCCCACTCCGACAAGCGAGTGCGTCGCCGGGTCGAAAAGATTGGCCCGGTCGAAGCGATCCACCGGTGGAGAATTGTATTCGTAGCGCAGGCCCAACAGGACAGTGAGATTGCGCCGGACGCGGTAGTTATCCTGGACAAAGAAGTTCCAGCTCTCGGTCCTCAAGTGCTGGTGATTGTCAAGCCTGGCGCCGCCTGTGAGCAAGGGAAAGCCCAGAAGGAGATCCGCGAGGGCGTTGCCGGTGATCGAAGCCTGGTCGAGAAAGGAAATGAACCCGCGCGATTGAACGTCCCTGAAGGCGTTCTGCTGCAGCGCCCGGAAATCAAAACCGAACTTCATCAGATGACTTCCCCGCACGTGCGTGACATTGTCCAACACTTGAAAAGTGTTGGTAACGCTGTGCTGCGGGTTGTTGAATTCGTCTCCCAGCGGGGAAAACCCCGTAATCGTGATGAAACTGAGGCCGAAGTCCCGGGAGTTGGAGGAAAGTTCAGGCAGACCCACCTTGCGGTTAAGGCTCGTGCCCATGTTTTCATGAAACGAACCCGCGGCCACACGGTTGAAGGCGAAGCGGGCCTCGTTGATCAGCGCAGAGGAAAAAACATGGTTCTCCCCGAGCATGAAATTCTGCGCGCGGCGCGGAATGTTTGTACCGAAACCCGGCACCCGCGCGAAGCTGGGGCCGGAAAGCGGCTCATAAAGACCACGATCGGAGAAGCTGTACCGGAAAACGAGATTCGAGGCGTGATGCAGGGAGTGATCGATGCGCACATCGAAGCGATCGTCCCGGTCCCGGAGCACAGGGGAGGCTACAAAGTTCTGACCTGTCACGGGCAGATTTGGCGCAGGGTACAGATGAGCAATGGCCCGGCCGACGCTATTAATTCTCCCTTCGGGGATCCGCCCGCCCGGAAACTCATTACAAATAAGATTGCCGGCCGGGTCCCGGCCAATTGTGAATGGCTCACAAATCACCACCGGGGTGCCATCAGGCCTGAAACTCTTGGAAAAATCACCTGAACGCTCCAACGAAGTAGGCACGTTTGTCACGCGCGTAATACCTTCGCGCACTCTCCGGCCCTCGTAGTCCGCGAAGAAAAATGTGCGGTCTTTCCGGACCGGCCCTCCCAGAGAGAAGCCGAACTGGTTCCTCTGATATTTGGGATCGGGGTCCTGGGCGCGAGCGAAAAAGTTGCGCGCATCGAGCGCAGCATTCCGCGCCCAAAGGAGGCATCGTAGGTGCTGGTCAGGATTTCAAACTCGCGGATCGCGTCCACGGGAGGATTGATGGCGAAGGTATTGAGCTTGGGGTCCCCGTTGTAAACACCGTCGAGGATGAAATTATTGGCGTCTTCGCGGGCCCCGTTGACATTGATCGTGAACTCCCCGCGCACGGAACCCGGCGAGCCCGGCGCGGACGGCGCCGTCCCGGGAACGAGAAGGCTCAGCTGCAGGAAATTGCGCCCGTCGAGGGGAAGCCCCGTGATCTGCTGGTTCTCTATGACAAATCCGACGCTCGGCGAGTTCAGGTTGACGACGGTTTGCAGATCCGTGACCACAACCTCCTCTGGGGGCAGGCCGGGCTCGAGTCTAATGTCGTTTCTGATTTCCTGCCCGACGCGCAAGATAAGCGCTTTCCGCACGTACTTTCGAAATCCGCCACTCTCCCCTTCGAGTCGATAGGTTTCAGGCTGCAGCACGGCGAGCGCATACTCGCCCTCCGCTCCGGTCAGGACCTGCCGCTTCTCGCCCGTCTCTTCGTTAACCAGGGTAACCTGGACACCGGCTACCGGCGCACCGGATTTCTCCGTCACGACACCGCGAATTGTGGCTCCCACGGTCTGGGCTGATACCGAAACCGGGAGGAGGAGCATCAGTGTGACGAAAAGAATGGTCGTTTGCATACAAACAATCCTTCCTTAGCGATTTAGCAGTCCTTTCCGGGAATACGGTGTAACGTGCCTTTTTGCAGAACGCGCCATGGGCCACGGATTTTCACGGGTCCGACGGATTAACCTGGCGCGGCATAGCCGCAACCAAAAAAAATCTCACCACGAAGACACGAAGACGCGAAGAAATCCTTTGCGATTCTTCGCGTCTTCGTGTCTTCGTGGTGAACAGGATACCTGCGCTCCCAGGAGAACGGACAAAAATCCTTTCCTAAAAGCAAAGGATTTTCGGGTTAGTAGTACGGAGTCAATTTAGCGTGAAGATCCGTCAGATCCGTGTAAATCCCTGTCCTATAAGGTGCCCCGTAAGAATAACTCGCCTTATTTATAAAAACGAGTACTTAGGGCCTTGGCCCCTTTGCCCCTTGACCCCTCACAGTAAGTCGGCGAGCGCAGCAAGCTATGTTCTAATCAGCGGCGCGCCTCAAAGAAGTCGCGCAACAGGGAGCCGCACTCCCCATCAAGGATGCCCGAAACCACATCGACCTTGTGGTTCAAGTGCGGGGCATCCAAGATCCGGAGGTGTGACTGAATCGCTCCCGCCTTCGGATCCGAGGCGCCATAGACGAGGTCGTCTACGCGGGCGTGGATCATGGCTCCGGCGCACATCACGCAGGGTTCCAGAGTGACCACCAGCAACGAACCCGGAAGCCTGTAATTGCGCAGTCTGTGCGAGCCGCGGCGCATGGCCAGGATTTCAGCATGGGCCGTAGGATCGTGAGAGCGAACGCAGTGATTGTGCCCTCGGGCGGCAATCTTTCCGTCAATGACGAGCACCGCGCCTACGGGCACCTCCCCCTCCTTCTGCGCTTTGCGCGCTTCTTTCAGCGCCTCCCGCATCCATAATTCGGCCGTCGTCCGATTCATCGGCGCGTGCATACCATTAACAACGTTCCAAAATCAATAATCCAGACAATCCTCTCTTGAGCCACAGAGACTTTCCCAAAGTACCTCTGTGTCTCCGTGTCTCTGTGGCCAATGGGAAGTGAATATTCGGCCAGTCTAACGGTGATTGGGGCGTGATGTTAGAATACGCGGCTCATGGAATTGAGGATCGGGGATCTGGTGCAATGCCGGGACACTCATTACAATCGAGGTTTGGGCGTCGTCAACAAGATCGGCATGGTGGCCCAACTGCGCCGCAAGGATGTCCGCGTTCTTTTCGATGCAGACAACCAGGCCATCTGGGTTTCCAAGATGGCGCTGAATCGCATCACCCCTCTGCCTACCGATTCCCCCACTCTTCTCGACCGGCTTACGTGGCTGATTCGCTTCGTAGATGCCGAAGAGTGCGAGCTCGATCTGGAGGAGTCCGGCAATTACCAGTTTACCGTCGTGTGCGGGAGACTCACCCTGGAAATGCTGCTGGCAGTGAGGGAGTATTTCGCGCCAGTATTCTTCGGACTGAGAGTTCTACCCCGTGGATTGGAGCGGCTCGCTCTGGAAGTCGTCTTCAAGAGAGGCACCTAATGTCACTGAGTGGGCTTGGAGTTCAGGCTTTAGCCTGCCCGGCTCGGTGCAGCCCGAAGGCTGAACTCCGAACCTGCGACGCAAAATTCGACCATCTTGTACTACTAACGTGAGAATTCTTCGCGGCCTGGCAAGGATTTTCCGTCAAATGACAAATGACCAATGACAAATAGAAGTCGGAAGTCCGGACCACGAACTGCCATTTGTCATTTTTCATTGGTCATTTGTCATTTTTCATTGGCCAAATCTCTCTGCGCGAACTCCGCGTCTCCGCAGTGAGATTCTTTTGGTTGCGGCCGTGCTGCGCCGCGAACTTGGCGGCCACCTACTAGTGGAAATAGCGGGTCATGAAAACCCCTGCCATCGCGTCTCCGGCCATAAAGATCGCGGTTACCTCCTTTCTCCTTCTGGTCGTTTTCCGGTCGGTCGATGCGGCCCGCATCAGGCAAAACCTCGCCCATCTGGCTACCGGCCATCTTGCTTTGCTTGTCGCTGTTAGCTGGTTAGGACAGCTCTTTTGCGCGCAGCGGTGGCGGGTGTTCGCCTGTTCGCTCGGAATGCGCCAGGGTTACGGGACCTTCTTTCAGTACTACTTTGTGGGAATGCTCTTCAATTTGGGCCTGCCTTCGCTGGTAGGAGGGGATGTTATCAAGGCCTACATGATCTCCCGCAAGACCGGATCTCCGGTGCATTACGGACTCGCTTCCGTGCTGCAAGACCGCGCTGCCGGGTTGATTTCGCTCCTCGTACTGGGCACGACGGCAGCCGCGCTCCACGCGATGGAGTGGCGGGGCGTCCCCGTGCGGCTTGTGTATCTGGCAGTCTGGATCGGTGTGGCATCGGCGCTCGGCATGGCGTGGAAGGGGGAGCGGATCTATCGCAAGTACATCATCCCAGGCTCCCACTCGCTGATCCAGAAAGCGCTGGCTGCCTTGCGTGATTTTCATGAGGCTTTAGGCACAATGCGTCTGGAGACCGGAGCGGTCCTCCAGGTGGCGGGTATCTCTTTTTTCAACTCTGCTCTGGTCCTATGGTTGTTTCGCCAGGTTTCCGTGGCCGCGGGATATCCGGTGGACGCGATTGCCTTCGCGGCCCTATTCCCGCTGATCACGCTGATGACGCTCATCCCGATCAGCTTGGGCGGGATCGGGGTCCGTGAATGGACGTATCTGCAGGCCCTCGCTATCCTGAATGTCCCGCCGGATGCGGCGCTAACGATTGCGCTCGCATCGTCGGCGCTGGTGGTCGTATCGGACCTCGCAGGAGCGTTCTTTCTTCCCGTCATCCCTTCCGGGTTCCGATCGAAATCCTGACACAAAATTCCTCTTCGCGACTTCGCGACTTCATGGCAAAGCCGCGTATGCCGCATTCACCGCCAGGACGCAAAGACGCGAAGAATCGCGAAGAAGATTTTCGCAAGAGGGGTGCCCTCCCAGGGCAGTTTCTGGTATTCTGCCCGATGGACGGACTGTCAGGTGACCAAAAATACACTCGCAACACGGGCCTTCGCTGCGCTTCGCGAACTGATTCAGTCGGGACGCCCATTGATCTACATTTGCACCACCGAGGAGACGCGAGCGCATCAAATCCTCAAAGATGCGTCGAGGGAGCTTTTCCGCACCGAGGTTCCGGTCTGGACCTGGAGCGTCACCGCCGGTCTCTGCCGTCCGGACGGGAATCCCGCGGAAGGCGAGTCTCTGGGAGCTCGCGGCGTGCTCGATTTCATCGCGGAGTATCCGCAGCCGGCTATCTTTCAGCTCAAGGACTTCCACGAGTTCTTCGGTGATTCCCCTGAAACTCGTCGCCGCCTGCGCGATCTGTACGAGCTTTGCCTGGACCGGACCAAGTTTGTCGTGATAACCTCCGCGTCCCGCGCGATCCCGGAGGAACTGGGCCCCCAGATTGCGTTCATGGAATTGCTCCACCCGGATCTCGAAGAGCTCGAGGCCTTCCTCCGCATCGAGTTGAGCGGCCTGGAGGGGCGGGGATTCAAAGTGGACACGAGTGAGGCCTCAGTTTTCAGAATGGCCCGGGCGATTCAGGGGCTGACTCTCGACGAGTCCCGGCATGCCCTGCGCCGCGCTCTCGGGGCCCGGGGCGCGCTGGACAGCGAATCACTTCCGCACCTGCTCGAAGAGAAAAAGTTGGTGGTGAACAAATCGGGCCTGGTCCAATACATCGCCGACGGCACTCAGATTGAGCACGTGGGTGGCGTGGACTACCTCAAGAAATGGCTTCACGAACGCCGCAAGTTGTTCCTGGAGCGCGACACACTGGCTGCCGAGATTGTGCCCAAAGGAGTGTTGATCATGGGCGTCTCAGGCTGCGGCAAGAGCCTGTCGGTCAAGGCCATCGCCTCCTCCTTTGAGCTGCCGTTGTACCGGATCGACATGATCGAGGTCTATTCCAGGAGGCATGGGACGCCGGATGGGGCCTTTGCCGAAGCCTGCCATTTGGTGGAAGCGGTGGCGCCTGCCGTCGTCTGGTTTGACGAGATCGAAATGGGATTGACGGCGCAGACAGGCGAAGCCAGCAACGACCTGGGCCGCATCTTCGCCTTCTTTCTCACCTGGATGCAGGAAAAAGCCCGCGGCCTCTTCGTAGCAGCCACCGCCAACCGGATCGATCTGCTTCCTGCCGAGATGATTCGCAAGGGCAGATTCGACGAGGTATTCTTCATCGATCTGCCCACCGAAGACGAACGCATCGAGATCTTCCGGATACACCTTCAAAAGCGCCGTATCGACCCGGAACCGCTTCAGGTCCACCGGCTGAAGAAAATTACTCAGGGATGGACGGGGGCCGAAATCGAGCAGTGCGTCGTTTCCGCGCTGACCTCGGCACGGCTCGAAGACCGGGAGCCGGCCTTTGAAGACCTGCACCGGAGCGCGCAAAATGTCATCCCGCTTTCGAAAACAATGCGCGAGCAGGTGGACCACATCCGGTCCTGGGCTTATGACCGGGCCGTGCGCGCCTCGCCGCGAGAGTCGATTCGTTGAACGCGTTGGCCGCTGCGAAGACTCCTGGATACAGGGAATCACCAAAAGCCCAAATGCGAGCACCGCTGCACAAAGATACCGTTACGCTCTCGGTCCGCGTGATCCCACGAGCAAAACGCAGCGAGGTTGTCGGGGCAGGCGGCGATTCACTGAAGGTCTATGTGACGGCTCCGCCGGAAGCCGGGCGCGCGAATGACGCGCTCATCGCCGTGCTCGCAGAGTGGCTCGATGTCAAACGGCAGCAGATCGAGATTCTCGCGGGCGCTTCCGGCCGCAACAAGCTCGTCCGCATCGCCGGAGTTTCGGGAACCGCCCTCGAAAAGCTCAGAGCGGATCGCATCCGTGAGGACGTGAAGAAATTGCGGTGACGCATTCTTCCCGCTCTTCGCGCCTTCGCAGCGAATGCCGGGCTGGACTTTCACCGCGAAGGCCCGCAGGAGTTTAGTTCTGGTTGTGGCCTAATGGCCGCTCTGTGTTTCGACACGGTGGGAGACTTACCGAAAAAGGCCCAAACGATGCAACGAATTCTAGTGGTTGAAGACGACGAGCTCATTCGAAATGTCCTGAGGCGGCACCTCGGCCGTGATTATGAAATCATTGACACAGGGGATGCGACGCAGGCCCTTGCCCTCGCTCTGGAAAAGAAGCCTCACTGCATCCTGCTGGATCTGAACCTGCCGGAGTTGTCGGGCCTGGAGCTGTGCAACCTCTTCTCGGATCTGAGCGCGACCCGCTTGATTCCAATTATTGTAATCACCGGACAGCCCGCGGCCATCTATAAGGAAATCTGTGAGAAACTGGGAGCAGTGGATTTCATCGAAAAGCCGCTGAATTTCGAGGACCTCAAGGTGCGGCTGGCCGCCGCCCTGGAGAAAAAGCGAGCGGAAGGCCGCGCCCAGACCCGTGTTCGATTGAGCGTTTCTCTCCGGCTTCGCGGCACGAATGAGCTGGGGGATAAGGCCGAGCTCGAAGTCACGACCAATGAGGTCAGCTCAAACGGATTCTCGTGCCCCTCCATGGCTTCCCTGGCCAAAGACTCGCTGGTTGAGGTGTTTCTTACCGGCGGCAAGGAGCAGCATTATGTGGGGCGCGCCCGTGTCGTCCGGATCGAGCAGCCCCAAACGGCTCGCCAGCGGTACGGGTTCCAATTCATTGAGAAGACGGGCCAATGGATCATCCAATAGCCCCCCTCCGCTCGACAAGGACTTTTCGGTCATAATGACAAATGACAAATGAACAATGACAAATAGAAGTCAGAGGGCGGACAACTAACTGCGATTTTTCATTGGTCATTGGTCATTGGTCATTTGCCAAATCTCTCTCCGCCGGAAATAGGGGACGTGCCACACGTTTACTTGGTTTTGTCGGGGAATTACGGTTAACGTGTGGGACGTCTCCTAGTTTATCGCGGGCAGGCAGGGGAATGGAGTATGGAATGGCTAAAGCCCTGGTGAAGAGCAAGCCGGAGCCGGGTCTGTGGCTGGAGGAAGTGCCGCAACCCGCCATCGGCATCAACGATGTTTTGATCCAGGTGGATCGCACGGGCATCTGTGGCACGGATGCGCATATCTACAAATGGGACGACTGGGCTCAGAAGACGATCCCCGTGCCGATGGCCATCGGGCATGAATTCGTAGGCGAGATTCTGGAGGTTGGTTCCAATGTAGCGGACTTCCGGGCCGGAGACGTGGTCAGCGGCGAAGGGCACGTCGTCTGCGGGCGCTGTCGTAACTGCCTCGCCGGACGCCGTCATCTCTGCGCGGACGCGAAGGGAATCGGCATCAACAGACCCGGCGCCTTTGCCGAATACATCGCCCTGCCGATGAGCAATGTTTGGCATCACCATCCCGCCGTCGATCGCGACGTGGCCGCTATCTTCGACCCGTTCGGCAACGCGGTGCATACGGCCCTTTCGTTTCCCCTCCTCGGTGAAGATGTGCTGATCACAGGCGCCGGGCCCATCGGCATCATGGCAGTGGCGGTCGTAAAGCATTCGGGCGCGCGATTCATCGTTATCACCGATGTCAACGAGTACCGGCTCGACCTGGCGAAAAAGATGGGAGCGACAACGGCACTGAATGTCCGCAACGCCAATATTCGCCAGGCCCAGCGGCAGCTCGGCATGAAGGAGGGTTTTGACGTCGGGCTCGAGATGTCCGGGAACCCCGCGGCATTCCGCGACATGATCGACAACATGTGCCACGGTGGAAAAATCGCAATGCTGGGCATACCCTCGCAGGAAATAGCGATCGACTGGAAAACGGTCGTATTCAACATGCTCACGATCAAAGGCATTTACGGCCGGGAAATGTACGAAACCTGGTACAAGATGACCGTAATGCTGCAAAGCGGCCTTGACATCAGACCTGTCATCACCCACCGGTTCCATTACACGGAGTATGAAAAGGCATTCGAAGCGGTGACGTCGGGAAATTCG
This sequence comes from Acidobacteriota bacterium, assembly GCA_003225335.1. Classification (GTDB taxonomy): domain Bacteria; phylum Acidobacteriota; class UBA6911; order UBA6911; family UBA6911; genus Gp18-AA60. The sequence continues at coordinate 3,892 of QHZE01000213.1, read as the reverse complement.
GGCAAGGTCATCCTGCACTGGAAATGACCGAATGACGAGTGAGCTTGGATATTAGCTTTTCTAATAATTCTCCCTCTGTCATTCGTCCATCGTCACTCCGAGGCCGGGGACGATCTCCGCGCCCATTTTTCGGAAAACTTCGGGCGATATCTTGATCTTTGTCCCGCGGCCGCCCCCGCCCAGAACCACCCAATCCAGACGCATGATTCGCTCGTCGACATACAGCGGCAGCCCCGTGGGCAGCGCAAACGGGGTCACGCCGCCCACGCGCATTCCGGTGAGCGCGATCATCTCTTCAGCGGAGGCAAACGACGCCTTGGAGACGCCCATCAACCTTGTGACACACTTGTTGACGTCGAGACGCGTGCTGGCCAGGACCACGCAGGCCACATACCTCTTGGGCTCCTTTTTTGAAGCGACGATTATCGTGTTGCAGGAACGCCCGGGCGGATAGCCGTATCTTTGGCAAAAAGCGGCGGTGTCGGCGAATTCAGGGTCGATCTCCATCACTTCGTAAGGCACGCCCAACTGCTCGACCGCAGTCCTGACCAGTTCTTCCGGAGTAGCCATGGGAACCGATATCTTAACCGACCCGCCCGCGAATAGAAACTTCTTCAAAAGACCAGCCACGAATTACACGGCGCAGCAGAGCCGCAACCAAAAAAATCTCACCACAAAGACACGAAGCCACGAAGATTGACAAACGTGGTGGATCTTTGTGTTCTTCGTGTCTCTCACGAAATGAGCCCAGATCTCACCGTATATTCACGGTTTCGCGGGATCTGGGCGGCATTTTCATCGGCAGTGGTGCATCCCCGAGGCATGAAGAACTCCGGCAGGAGGGATCTCATTTCCAACATCGGGCGAGCCATCCTCTATCCTCTATCTTCGATCCTCGGTACTATCCAGGTATAGAATAGCCGCATGCGAAGGATGCCTCTGCTCTGGAAGATCCTTCTCTATTCGAGCTCTCTCCTGGTCGGCTTGATCACGGCGATGCTGGTCTACGTCAACCATCAGGCGGAGCGGTTCGTCGGGGAAAACACCGGCGCGGAGCTCAAGCGCGGCATCGAGCGGATCCATGCCGCCGAGGCCGAGCGCCTGGAAAGGCTCGAGCTCACGGCGCGGCTCGTTGCTTCGTTCCCTAGCCTGAAGGCATTGCTTGCAACCGACTTCGCCACAATCCGTGATTTTCTGAATGAACAGAAGGAGAACGTGCGCTTCGAGCTATTGATTGTGCTGGATCCCAGCGGGCGCGTCGTTGCGCGCAACGACACGGTTGCGCCTGCGCCACTGCCGGATGCAGAAGCGCGCTGGGTGCAACCGATTCTGGCGGGGCGGCCTGCCCTCAGTGTGTTGGCGACGGAAAGCGGGGTGTACCACACCGCCTGCGTCCCCGCCGTTGCGGGAGGCACCGTCTTCGGTTTTGTCATCTCGGGCTCGAGCATCGACAACGGCTTCGCGAGATCCCTGCGAGACGTCAGTCACAACGAAGTCGTCATCGTGGGCGAGCGGACTCTGGCATCCACGCTGGCGGAGGCCCGGCTGCCCTGGAAATCGCGCGCCGATTGGGAGTCTGCGGCCGGCGGCGGGAGCGGGGAAAAGGTCCTGGAGATCGGCGGCGAGAACTACCTGGCGGTGACCACTCTGCTCGGCCGCGAAGGGGGTCTGCAGCCGCTGGCCGTGATCCTGCAGTCCCGCGATCAGGCTTTGGCGCCCTACCGGCGCATCCAGGCCGGCCTGCTGTTGCTCGGCTTGCTCGCCGCCTTCGCCGGCATATCGGGGAGCGCCGTGCTGGCGGGCACCATCACCGCCCCGCTCAGGAAGCTGGCCGAGGGCACGAATCAGGTCGCCGCGGGCAACTTCGACTATCGCCTGGACATCCGCACGCGTGATGAGATCGGGGATCTCGCTCAATCCTTCAACATGATGATTCGCGGGCTGCGCGAGCGCGACGACATGCAGAAGTTCGTCTCGCAGTCCACGGTGGACATGATCCAGTCAAGCGGGCAGAAGAAAATCTCGGGAGGCGAGCGTGTCGTCAGGACGATCTTCTTCTCGGACATACGCGGCTTCACCCCGTTGTCCGAACGGTGCGCGCCCGAAGAAGTGGTAAGAATCCTCAACCGCTGTCTCAGCCTCCAGGCCGAGCGGGTGAAGAAGTACAAGGGAGACATCGACAAGTACGTCGGCGACTGCGTCGTCGCCCTGTTTGACGGCGACGACATGGCTGTCAACGCGATCCGGTGCGCGGTCGAGATCCACAGGGCCATCGACAGTTACAACGAAGCACACCCGAATGAAGAGTCCATCCTTCTCGGGATCGGGATCGCCACAGGAGAGGTGATCCTCGGCAGCATCGGAAGCGAGGACCGGCTGGACTTTACGGCGATCGGGTCCCACGTGAACCTCTCTTCGCGTCTTTGCTCCCTGGCCCGTCCGCGCGAGATACTGCTTGCAGAATCGACGTACCGCAGGGTCCAGGACTTCATCGCGGCAGAGCGGCTCGATCCGCTCAAAGTGAAAGGCTTCAGCGAGCCGGTCCCGGTCTATCGCATGACCGTCGGAGGACCGCGGTGATCAAAACTTCCTGTCCCTGAGAGGGTCGTAGGCGGTTTTGGGATAGTCCTGGCCGTACTTGTTCTTGTGGGGCAGTCCGACAAATCTGGATTCGTCGAGCGTCAGTTCGGGCACCGTCACGCTGCCGGAAGAGACGTTGAGCTCGGCGGTAACCGGCTGGGATCGCTCAGACCAGGCCGTGACCCGGTACCGGCCGGGCGGAAGATCCAGGCGATAGGCTCCGGCGGCGTCCGGCTCCGTGATGTACGACGTGGGGAGCACCAGGATGACGGCGGCCATCTGCGGATGGATGTTGCAAAAGACATGGTACGTCGCCGGCTCGGAGAAGATACGTTCCTTCGACGAACCCGCCCGGTAGAGCCCCAGATCAAACGGGCTGGGGCGCGACAGCGAAAAGACGTTGTGAAAGATCAGGTCCTCGTTCGGGAAGCCGACCGTCGATCCGGCGGGGACAGCCAGGACGCGCGGCATGAACATCTTGTTGCGCTGCGTCATCGTGTAGCGCCCGGGCCGTGTCGGAGACTGCCCCTCCAGGGGCTCCGCGAACACGATGGTCGCGACCACCGACCGCTCGGGCCGCCCGACGGTACGGACGTGCCCGCTGGCCGTTGCGCCGGTTGCAGGCTGGCAGGACAGACACGCGATTCCAATACCCAGGAGTGCCGGAATTCTCCTTTTCATCTTCAACTTCATCTTCAACCACCGGAAATACGGGGACAGTCACCGAAATTCCCGAAGTTCCTGTGTGCCCAGATCCTAGTTCAGCGGGACGGGAATTTCGGTGACTGTCCCCGTATTTCCCGTATTTATCAGAAACTGAAGGCCAGAGCCAGATTCAGGTGATTGTTGCGCCGCATTTCCCCCCGCGCCGGCGTTGTCATGAGCCAGCGATACTCGAAGGAAGCAGCCAGCTCGGGTGTTATCTGGAAGATCGTGTTCGCGAAGACGCTCCGGTTCTGACGGAGCGGCGCGGGGAACAGGTCGAAATCGAACAGGCGATCGATACCGACGCCCGCGTTGAGCTCCAGGCGCCGCGTCGCCGCCAGGCGTCCTTCGAGAAAACCGCCTGTGGACTTGGCCACCTGACCCAGCGAGCCGCCGAAAGCGTCGATGTTGCGCCCGGCGAACCACTCCCCTCCGATGCCCAGGCGTCCAGCGCGCGCGTCCAGATCGACGGCGCCTGCCCAGCTGCGCCTGGGCCCCATGACCGGACGCTCGCGCCCGTAGTGGCCGGAGACGCCGATCTCCAGGCGGTCCTCCGAGCCGTACGAGAACCTTCGCCTCCAGGCGACACGCCCTTGCGCCGCCGGCC
>QHZE01000606.1 GCA_003225335.1 Acidobacteriota bacterium | reverse complement strand
GCGGGATCCGAACGCCTGCCCCTTCATTGCCCCGGCCACACTCACGCGCGTGGCGTGAAGCGCCGGCGCCAGGCCGAAGAGGACTGACGCGCCGGCCGAGAGGGCTACCGAGAACGCCATCACGTACATGTCAGGCTCGAACCGGAGGTTCGGCGGCTCGTCCACCGCGCGCGCCAACACATACGGCGGCAGGATGTACGCAATACCCACTCCCAACAATCCGGCCGCGGTCGCCAGAACCAGGCTTTCGGTCAGCAATTGACGGATGATTCGCGCGCGGCTTGCGCCGATCGAAAGCCGCGTAGCGATCTCCCGTTGACGCGCCGCCGCCCGCGCGATGAGAAGGTTTCCCACATTGGCGCAGGCCAGCAGCAGGACCAGAAAAACGCCGGCGAACATCAGACTGAACATGACGGTAATTTTGCCCTTTGAGCCAGGGTGCGAGACCATGGCTGTGTCCGTAAGTAGTATCGCGTCGGGCTCAAGCGAGTGTTCCATGTGAAAGCGGCGGCTCAACAGCTCAAGTTCTGTGCGGGCTTGCGCTCGAGTTACACCCGGACGGAGACGCGCGGCAACAGCGGAACAACAATAGTCGGGCTTCTCTAATAGATCCGGAACGGAACCGTCGAGAGGGCGAAGCAGTCTCAAGGATGCGAACGGAATCCACGCATCAGCGCGAAGGCTCGCGGTCCCCGTAAAATCGCGCGACGCAACCCCGACGACCGTGAACGGCACATCGTCAAGCCGAATCTGCTTGCCGACGATTTCCGGGTCTCCCCCAAGCCGGTTTTGCCACGCCGGATAGCTCAAGATCGTCACCGCCTGCGGTACGGGAGCCAGGTCTTCTTCGCGCAGAAACGCCCGGCCGCGTTCCATGCCCACGCCAAGCACACGGAAGTAGTTGCCTGTCACGATCATCGCGTTCGATGAGCGTCCGGTCTTGTCGGACCCGAAGCGAACGTACGAGTGTCGCGTGGCCACCAGTCCGTCGCACGATTTGCTGTTCGAATCAAGAAAGCGGGATTCCGCGATCGAAAACCCCATCGCGTTGTTCGCGCCCTGCGGCACATGGGTAGCGAAGGAATAAACGCTCACGACTCTCCCGGGCTCCCGTACCGCCCAAGGTCGCAATGCCGCGGCGGCGAACACCGTGAATACGCTGGTGTTCAAGCCGATAGCGGCCGCCAGCGTTCCGATCGCAACCACCGCGAAACCGGGCTGGCGCCGCAAATTCCGGACGGCATAAACCGAGTCCTGGACCAGGCTTTCAGCCCATCCCGGCAGCCAGACGCCACGTGCCTCCTCGCGCGCGCCGGTCATGTTCCCCATCGCGCGGGCGACGGCGCCCGTAACGTCTTTCTCGGAGAGTCCGGAGCGTTCGAGCTCGCGCTTCTTCATCGCGCGATGGAACTCCATCTCTTCGTGAAGCTCGGCATCCACGCGTCCAAGTCGAAACAGAGTCTGCAAGCGGCGCAGCAGGCGCATATAGACCTCACGCATTCTCAAGGACTTTTTGAATCGCAACGATGATCCGCTGGAATTCTTCGCGCTCCGTGACGAGTTGTTTTCGGCCGGCCGGTGTCAGGCTGTAGAACCGGGCGCGCCGGTTGTTTTCCGAAGCGCCCCACTCGGCCTTCACCCAGCCGTTGAGCAAGAGTCGCTGTAACGCCGGATAGAGTGAGCTTTCTCCCACCTGAAGCACGTCTTCGGAGACGCTCTTGATATGCTGGGCGATGCCGTAGCCGTGTGCCCGCCCGCGGGCCAGGATTCGCAGAACGAGCATGTCCAGCGTTCCCGGCAACAAATCAGGAGGAGCCGATCGCGTTCCCATCGTCTATCGATGGGAGTATCCGCGGTTGGGCGTGTTTTGTCAAGCTGCAATTCAGACAGTGACCCTGCGGCGGCAAGGCGTCCCGTTTCACCACGGAGACACAGAGTACACGGAGATCTCACAGAGGGTTCTCCATGCATCTCCGTGTACTCTGTGTCTCCGTGGTGAATGAGGTGCTTGAATTGCACCTAGAGTCGGGAGGCTGGCCTAAGTTCATGGGTCTTTTTGCACGCTCCATCCGTATATGGATTGGACCATGATCCTCGGCGCTGCCATGAACCCGGAGACGTTCCGCACCGCGGAAAATGCGATTGCGCGCTTGAAACGGGGCGATACGGACCGGCTGACCGATCTCCTTGCATGCTATCAGCATCGGCTATACCGGTTTCTATTGCGGCTGGTTCGGGATCCCGCCGCGGCGGAGGATCTTTTTCAGCAGACCTGGCTGCGCGTGATGGAGAAGATCGGCAAGTACGACGCGCACTCTAGATTCGACACATGGCTCTTCACTGTGGCTCACAACCTGGCGATCGACTATTTACGACGGCAGCGCGGCAGTAGCCTGGATGCGCCCGACGAAACTGGCGCCACTCGGGCGGCGCGGCTCGTGTCCGGCGGTCCGGACCCTCTCGAGAAGTTGCTGGATTCCGAGCGCGCCGCGATTCTGGCAGCGGCCATTCACGAGTTGCCGGCCATACATCGCGTGGTGGTGGGCCTGCGTTTCGAGGAGGTGATGAGGCTGGATCAGATTGCGGAAGTTGCCGCTGTGCCTCTTTCCACGGTGAAGAGCCGGTTGCGTCGGGCGCTGGAAAGCCTGCGCGCGACGCTGGAGTCGCAATTTTT
>QHZE01000648.1 GCA_003225335.1 Acidobacteriota bacterium | reverse complement strand
GACGAGGCCAGCTTCGTGACCGGCGTCTCGCTGCCGGTGGACGGGGGATACACGGCGGGGTGAGGACGTGACCATCGTTCAAACGAATCTCCAGGATGTTGTAGCGGGTCTCGCCAATCATCTCAGGAGCATCGATATTCGAGCGGTCCTTTGCCAAGAAAAAGAGCTTCAGAATGTTATGACAGTGATTCGCATCTCAGGCCGCTCAATTGAAGAAATCGAGCAACGTCAAACCAAACTAATTGAGCGTTTCGGTAAGGGTGACTATGGTCGCTTCATCGTCAAGTACGAAGCGCATCCATTTAGCGACTGGAATGATATCCGACAGCAATTCGAAAACGGAGTTATCCCCATCAGGGGGGCCGGCCGTATCCCGAACAGAATTTCCGCAGGCAGTTTCCTTGGTCACGTTCAGCGAAGTGGCAGACCTGTGTTGTCCTGGACCGGCGTCCCTGCGCCTGCGTTTTATGCGGGGCACAATGTCGACCCCCTTTCAGTGAATCGTCAAGCCTCCCTGACAAGAGACGTCCGCGCCGGTTTCGGTCTGGGCTCCGTACAGCAGGCGATCGAGGCATATCTCGAACTTCGAGACTCGCATCAGGATGGGTCCAATCTGCGCTTCTCAGTCGACATGCCAGCTTTAATTACGGGAGCCACGGCAACTGGCACGCAAATATCGGTCGACATCGAATCAGATTTGTCGTTTCGCGACTTTCGGCTGAACGTCAATCTCTATGATGACAGCGGTGTACACCTCGAAGAGAGTCGCCGCCCAGGCTTCATAACCGTTCGGGAAGATAGCCATCGGCGGTCTCTTAACGCGATAGCTCAATTCTCGGACTTGCGTGATACCCAAATTGTAGGACTCACTCTGACCAGCGACACTCTAGCCGATATCGACGAGTTGCCGTTGCGAGTCCATGACTTATTCGTGCCACAAGAGCAGAACATATTGCTGGCCTCGTTGAGACAATTCTGGGATATGGGCCGCTTCTATGAAACAGTTTCGCGGCCTGGAGCGGTCAAGCCGCATAGACTGCCTATCGAACCCCAGGATATCTTCCAGAGGAATGTGGCCCGTGTTCTGGCCCTATGCGGATTTCAAGCTATTGATCTCGAACGAGATGACAAGATTCGCGATGCCGCAACGCGAGTGCAACGAGGAACTGCTGATATCCTTGCGTACCATTCGCATTTAAAAACGCTTCTTGTTGCCGGTTGTACCATTGGCGTGCCGAAGTCTGAAGACTACGAAGAGCTTCTGCATGTTCGAGAAATCCTTCGCCCGCCGCCCTTGAGTCGGATCACGATAATATGCGCCTTGTTCGCTCTCACTGAAGCAGAGTCCCCTCATCGAGCGGACTATGCATCACAAGGACTACGAGTATTAAATTCAAGGGATATCGTGCGGGCGATCGAGCTGATCGAGTCGGGCCGAGAACGTGAGGTGATCGATAATCTCGTGTCGCCGTTTGGTCATTCGTTAGCGTAAAGAACTTTGGGCCGAGGGCCTAGCGTTTGCCAGCGGACTCGTCGCGCCGGCCAACGATAGCTTGGCCCTGCCCCGCGACGCAATCGCCGGTTGGCTCAAGCGTGGGACGCTGGCGCCACGACCCAGCGAATTGCGTGTATCTGATTCTCCACTCTTGACAGTGTGTTTGTGTGCGGGTCCGCGCTCCTGCGCACTCGTCGGCGAATTCAGCCCAAGCGGCATACGCTGACGCCGGGGGCCGCCAAAACGTCAGAATTCTGAAAAAGACTCGGCAACGTGGAGATCGGGCGTCCTGGTGGCGCCCACGGCCGTCGAAAATCGCGGTGTAGAGTCGGCGCAGAACAAAGAGGAGAGGCGCCGATGAACAGCGACTTTCAGTGGAGCGTTCGGCCCACGCCGGAGCCGATTGTGGAACTCGAGCGACTAGGTGACGAGATCGCCGAATTGTCTGCGCATCTCGACGCAGCCAGCGCGCGGCTGCTTGATCTGATCCGGGAGTTCGACGCTCGCGGGGGCTGGGGTAACGGCTTTAGCTCCTGCGCCGCGTGGCTTACCTGGCGCATCGGGCTCGATCGCGGCGCAGCGCGCGAGCGTGTGCGCGTCGCACGGGCCCTGGGAACGCTGCCTTTGCTGGCTCAGGCTCTCGCCCGCGGTGAGCTGTCGTACTCGAAGGTCCGGGCGCTGACCCGAGTCGCAACACCCGAGACCGAAGAGCGGCTGCTCGCCGTTGGGCGAGCCGGCACCGCCGAACACGTCGAGCGGATCGTCCGCGGCTGGCGCCGGGTGGACCGCATCGCTGAAGCCCGGGAGGGCGCTCGGCGCCACCGGAGCCGTGCGCTCCATGTGTATCAAGACGAAGACGGCATGGTGGTCATCCGGGGACGGCTGGCGCCGGAGGTCGGTGCGGTGCTCGTGCAGGCGCTGGCTGCGGCCCGCGAGACGCTGTACCAGCGCGCACAGGCGAAGCACGGCGACGACGTTCGCGCAGAAACGCCCAGGGACGACGTTCCCGCAGAAACGCCGACCATGGCGGAGCAGCAGGCGGACGCGCTGGCTCTCGTGGCCGAAACGGCGCTCCACCATGGTATCGATCCCGGGACACCCGGGGAGCGGTACCAAGTCGTGGTCCACGTCGATGCCCCGGTGCTGGCGGACCCCGACGCTCCGGGCCAGTCGGTCCTCCAGGACGGGACATACGTTCCCGCGGAAACGTCCCGGCGTTTGGCCTGCGACGCGACTCGAGTCGTCATGCAACATGACGCAGACGGCCATATCACGGAGGTCGGTGCGAGGACCCGCACCATTCCGCCTGCGCTACGACGTGCGCTTCAGCACCGGGACCGAGGCTGCCGCTTCCCCGGCTGCGCACTACCGTTCGGTCAGGGCCATCACATTCGCCATTGGGCCCACGGAGGCCCCACCACGCTGTCGAATCTCGCGTTGCTGTGTCGCCGGCATCACCGCGCGGTGCACGAAGAGGGATATCAGGTGG
>QHZE01000647.1 GCA_003225335.1 Acidobacteriota bacterium | reverse complement strand
GTGTTTCGCCGCAATATGAACCGAGCCGAGAGGCGTTATTTCCTGCGAAGGCGCAGGGCCAAGCCTAAGCGTTACTGACCGATTCGCGGCAGGAGGTCTGTACCGTATCAACGGAACGTGTGCCAGCATCAATCGCCGTCAGTGTGGTAGAAAAGGTTCATCTACTCTGGAATTTCCTTGAAACCAGGTAGATGCTCTCCTACTCTGTCTCCTAGACGAAGTGGCGCAACAACAACGGAGGCGGAGAACTCGGCCAGAGGCTCCGCTTTCGTTTTTTGCTATGGAGATTGTCCCGCTAATACACGCTATGGAGATTGTCCCGCTAATACACAATGACGAGTTGCTCTTGCATGTGGAGCTGATTGACGTATCCGATGAAAGTCAGCTGTGGGGTGAGCAGTTCAAAGAACATCAGCCATGCCCGACGATTTTGATCTTTGATCGAGACAAGCAAGATGTTGTGGCGAAAGTAGAGAATCCGTCAAAGGGATTCGAAGATTGGGAAATAATGTATTCTCTTTCGCGATTCCGACACCTTCTCACCGCCAGGGGCTGCATGGCATTTGTATTGAGTCCTATTACACCGACCAGGAACTTCGAACAGAGGATCAATTCGGCCGCCGTTTGTTCCTTTCTGCTGAATTTACCTAGCAGTGGGCGACACGTGTCAAATCCTAACCTCAGCGTTGGGAACAAGGGCAAACCGCAGCGGTCGGCAAGACATCTTCCGACCGATCGATTCGGAGGTCTACGACGAACAAAATCAGAACGTCGCGCTTTCGAAGTCTGGTTTCGCCGCGCACGTCTCAGCGGCAGTTGAGAAGTTTGGTGAAGTGAACTTTGATCAGTTCCGCCATATTGAAACAGTAATCTTCCCTCTTGTGGCCTTGCCTCATTCCTGGCCACTCTCGAAGGCTTGGAGCCACGGTGGCAACTGATCTCAGTTCTCGAAGCTGCGATTAGGGCCTCCAAATTGGCCGCTATCACCTCGACCAAGTCGAGCACAGTCGGTAAACACTGGGGCATTCTTCGTTCTCAATCCGCTTGATGCTTGGGATGTGCGCATGAGGGCGCTTTACCTCCGAGTTTTCGGGAGTAAAAGTGAAGCAGCCCCCACGCGGCTTCCAAAATCTCAAGACCGCTACAGCATGCCCCACCACTCAAGGACTCAATCCTTCGATGCGCCAAGGGAACGCAGTGGTAGACTGCACCCAAATTAGGTTGCTCGATGATCACGGTCTCCAAAGAGGATTATCTGAAGGCTGTCTCAGAGGCTGAGGCGGAAGGCCAAATCGTAATCGCAGCCACGCTCGCTCATTGGCTCTCAGTCACAAGGCCTGCGGTAGCTACCGCATTGAAGCGCTTGAAGAAAGATGGCCTGGTCATTGTTAAGAGCGACGGCCGCATTCAGCTCACTTCTGGAGGTCGGCAGATTGCGGAGCGGACTATCTTTCGACACCACCTGATTGAGCGCATGCTGTCCGAGATCTTCGGTATGGCATGGTATGAGGTTCACGACGAGGCTGAGCGGCTGGAGCATGCTGTTTCTCCGGCATTTGAAAGAAGGCTGGTCGAGAAGCTGGGTAGTAAGGATGTCTGCCCCCACGGAAACGGCCTCGCGTTGAGGAGCGCAGAGGAACGACGGCAAAAAGGCCTATGTCTGTTAAGTGAAGCAGAACTGGGTCCAGCTTACGAAGTGTTTAGTGTTTACGAGAGAGATCGCAACCTATTGGAGTTCTTTGAACAGAAGGGAATTCACCCGGGCACCCGCCTCAAGGTCCGAGCCCGGAATTACGACGGCACCCTCTCCTTAGCCGTTGAAAAGAAAAGCATTCAGCTCGGCGGGCCGGCGGCCGACAAAATATGGGTCGCAAAGGCGTAATAGCCGTATTTTTGTTAACCTCAGTTAACTCAGTATGGTATATTCCTGTTAAATGGATGGGGTGAATGGTTGTATCTGTCCGAAATCCAAGGCGGAGGAATGTCCTGCCTCCTCAACCTGCTGAGGTCATTAATCTGTCGAGCATTCTAGTCCCTTGGTTGTTCCTGTACTGCATGGCCTGCGGCCCGTCTGACTATGGCGGCATCGCTGCTGCAACTGATTGCACCCGTAAGTCTGCCGGCTCGAACGCGCCCGACGCGGATTGCCAGGACGCGCTTCCCGCAAGCCTCCTAGCACTGTTGCTAGACGATTCTGCTCACCCCAATCCCATCGTCACTAAGCCCGAGCCGGCGTCACCAGCCGACAAGTCGGGCTTCACGCTGCTAAATCCGACGCCGCGGTTGCTGATGCGGAATTTCAACACCGACCGGCCGGACGTGACCGAAAGCCCCTACACCGTGGACGCCGGCCACTTCCAGGCGGAGTTCAGTTTCGCCGAGTACACGTACGACCACGGTTATGGCGAGCGGACCAACGGCTTCTCTGTCCTTCCCGTCAACCTTAAGCTCGGAGTGCTGAATAACCTCGACCTCCAGTTCGTGCTGAACCCTTACCAGAACATCCTGACGCGCGGCCCGTCTCCCTCGTACCGAAACTCGGGTTTGGGGGATGCCGAGCTCCGCGCGAAGCTGAACCTCCGGGGCAACGACGGCGGGAAGGCGGCATTCGGCGTGATGACCTTCGTTCGGTTCCCAACCGGCTCAGACAGGCTGAGCGACCACCACGTTGAAGGAGGACTAATTCTCCCGCTGGCCATGCAAGAACTGCCGGGCCGGTTTGACCTGGGTACCATGGCTGAGTTCGACCTGGACCGCAACGACAGGAACGACGGGTACGGCGTGGACTTCGTCCATTCTGCGACCATCGGGCACGAACTTTTCACGGAGAAGCTGAATGGCTACGTGGAGTACGTCGGGATCGCGCCAATGCGTACGAGCCGCACCTACCTTGTGTACTTCGACACCGGCGTAACCCACGCCCTCAGTAAGGACATGCAGTTGGATGCGGGAATCACCGTCGGGCTGTCCCGTCGGGCGGACGACCTCACCGTGTTCGCCGGATTGTCTTTCCGCCGATGAATGCCGTGTTGGATGGATCTCGGAGTTCGAATGGATGACTCAGCACTAGATCGGAAAGAGGCGGCGAAGCATGGTCGCATACCACCCGATGGAAGCGGGGCCGCAGCCCACCCCAGCCACGTGTCTTTGGAGGGCGTGCACAGTTCCGTCGAGGTGCCGCGCTATCAGGCCGGCTTCTGGGAGCAGTGGCGGGCTTTCGTCGGGCCGGCGGTTCTCGTTAGCGTCGGCTATATGGACCCCGGCAACTGGGGGACGGACCTGCAAGGCGGCGCTCAGTTCAAGTACGGGCTCTTGTGGGTGGTTGGCCTAGCCAGCCTGATGGCCATCTTCATGCAGGTGATTTCCGCCCGCTTGGGCGTGGTGACCGGGAAGGATCTCGCCCAATGCTGCCGCGACTGGTATCCCAAGTGGAGCCGTTGGCCCAACTGGCTGATGAGCGAAGTGGCAATTGGTGCCTGTGACTTGGCGGAGGTGCTTGGGAGTGCCGTAGCCCTTAACTTGATGTTCCACATTCCCCTGCTATGGGCGGTCATCATCACAGGCTTGGACGTGCTACTACTCTTGGCTTTGCAACGGTTTGGGATGCGCACCATCGAGGCCGTAGTCCTGCTGCTGATAGCGACAATCGGCGTGTGCTACTTCATCGAGATTTTCGTTCTCCCCGAGACCCAACCCAGCTTTCTGGAAATGGGACGGGCACTGGTTGTGCCGCACCTTCGTCAATCGGGGATGTTATACGTCGCCATCGGTATCATCGGCGCGACCGTGATGCCCCACAACCTGTACCTGCACTCAGCCCTCGTACAGAGCCGCAAGCTGCAGAAGGACGAACCGTCCATGCGGCGCGCGATCCACTTCAACACCATCGACTCAATCGCGGCCCTGGCCATCGCCTTCTTCGTCAAC
>QHZE01000646.1 GCA_003225335.1 Acidobacteriota bacterium | reverse complement strand
CGGCCGCCGGCACCCGGCTCGCGACACATACCTGCGGAGGTCAAGCGCGCGGTCTGGGCCCGCGACGGTGGGCGCTGCGCGTTCGTGGCCGAAGGAGGCCGGCGCTGTGACGAGCGCGGCTTCCTGGAATTCGACCACATCGTCCCGTTCGCGGCTGGAGGCGAAGCGACGGTCGAGAACCTTCGCTTGCTGTGCCGCGTTCACAACGCAGAGGAGTCTTTCCGAAGCCTCACGCCTGAGAATCTGCAGGCAGGGCGCTACGTGAGGCTTTGGAAAGACTCCGTTGGACGAAGCCGCTCGCCAGAATATGGGGATTCTATCGACAGGACGCCGCAGCGATGGGGCAGAACGGGGCGTGTCTTGCAGGGGACAAGAGCGCCGAAAACGGCATCGGGCGTGGATTGGGATCTATTTGGCGGCGCCTGTTCGGGGCTACCAGGGCCAGGCGCCGCTGTTGGCGGACACGTATCCTGAGCTCTGTGACGGCCGAGGTTTGATAAGAGGGGAAGTACGTCGTCGGCTTCATGAAGAATCCATCCATTGCGGTCTCGGCGTCCGCTGCGCCGGCTCAATGATGTGGATTTCTACCATGTGCCCTTCGCCACACGCTGGGCATACGTCGAGCGATCGGCCGGTGAGCATCTCGTAGCGCGTCTTCCAGTCGTGCACGGGCTCGGCGCGTAATGGTGTCGCGTTGCGGCCGGCGCCCGCGAGTAAGGTGCTACATAGGCCAAGCTTGGCCGCGCGGCCGCGGTTGGCGAGGAACCCGTAGTGACGGATTCGGACAAACCCGCTCGGCAGCACGTGGACCAGGAATCGACGGATGAACTCCTCAGCAGTCAAGGTCATCGTCTTCTGTGCGTTGCCGGCCTTGTAGTCTTTGAAGCGGAACGTGACGGTGCCGTCCTCGAACTTCAAGAGGCGGTCATTCGAGATCGCCACGCGGTGCGTGTACCGACCGAGGTACTCCAAAACCTGCGCGGGCCCGCCAAACGGGGGTTTCGAGTAGACCACCCACTTGGTCTTGCGGCAGCTTTTCATCAGATCCTTGAACGTGTCCGAGTCGGATAGAGCAGCGAGCGTGCCGTGAAACTCGAGCTTTCCGGCATCGAAGGCTTCTTGCAGGTACGAGAGGAACAGACCTCGAAAGAGGCGCGACAGGACCCTGACGGAAAGGAAGAATCCCTTGCGGGACGCGACCCAGCGGTGGCCGTCGGGCGACAGACCGCCGCCGGGAACGACGCAGTGGATATGGGGGTGATGGTGTAGGTTCTGGCCCCAGGTGTGCAGCACAGCAAGGAAGCCGATCTCGGCACCGAGGTGTTTCGGATCAGCCGCGATACGGCGCAGCGTCTCTGAGGCGGCTCGGAACAGTATCGTGTAGACGACCTTCTTGTTCTGCAGGCCGATGGACGCGATCTGTTCGGGCACCGTGAAGACGACGTGGAAGTACTCGACCTCGAGCAGTTGGGCGCGATGTTCCTCGAGCCACTTTGCTCTGGCCAGCGCCTGGCACTTCGGGCAGTGACGATCGCGACAAGAGTTGTACGTGATCTTACGATACCCGCAACGGTCACAACCGTCGACGTGGCCGCCGAGCGCGGCTGTGCGGCACACCTCGATCGAGCGCATGGTCCGGCGCTGCCCGGAGCTCATGGACGAGCCATTCGCTTCCCGGTACGCGGGACCGTGCTGGCGAAAGACGTCGGCGACCTCGAGGCCCGACCTCGCCACGGCAATTTACAAGCCGGCCAGCAGCGATTTAGAAGTGGCGAGGTTTCGGTGGTGTCGTTACTGGTATCTCCAAAATGGTTGAGGGCAGCGAATCGAGCGGGCTCGCCGCCGCCCGGACCGTCTGGGTCGAGACGTGCATATAGCGCGCCGTCGTCTCCAGGCTCCGATGCCCGAGAAGAATCTGGATCGTGCGCACGTCGGTGCCGGCCTCGAGCAGATGGGTTGCGAAGCTGTGCCTCAAGCTCCGGGCCGTCGCCTGCTTTCGTAGACCCGCAACAGCCCTGGCCTTCCGATACACCTGCTGGACCGCGCTTCTGGTGATGTGCGTACCCGGCCGGCCTCCGGGGAAGAGCCAATTGGTCGGCCGGACGATCTTCCAGTACTCCCGGAGCAGAGCCAACAGCCTCGGTGAGAGCCCAATGTACCGGTCTTTGCGACCCTTACCCTCTTCCACACGGATCACCATCCGGTCCGAGTCGATGTCGCCAATCCGCAGGGCCACAGCTTCAGAAACCCGCAGACCCGCCGCGTACGCAATCATCAAGATCACGCGATGCTTGATATTCAAGACCGCCTCCAAGAAGCGGGCAACCTCCTCGAGGCTCAGGACAACAGGCAGCTTCTTCGGCTTCCTCGCGTAGGGAATGTGTTCGATCATCCACCCTTTGCCCAAGGTGACCCGATACAAAAAGCGCAGGGCGCAAACCGTCAGGTTCAACACGGACCACGAAGCGTGCTTCTGATCAACGAGGTACACCTGATACCCGCGGATCTCCTCTGGGCCGAGCAACTCAGGCGACTTGCCGTGGTATTCGGAGAACTTGGCGACTTGCTGGACGTAGTTGTTCTGCGTGTTTAGCGCGAAGTTGCGCACCCGCATGTCTTCGATCATTCGTTGCCGGAGAGGCGTCGTGGGAGCCGCCGGACAAGGAAGTGGTGGAAGTACCGCACCTGGAAATGGTGGGCCCTCCGAATCCTTTGCCGCGGCGCCGGCATCGTCTATCCAAACGGTGTCTGCAATAGCCCAGGGGTTTCCGAGCGTCACCCGGTACAGGAACCGTAGCGCGGAGACCGTTTCCTTCAGCACCGCACCAGTGGCTTTCTCCTGTACAATCAAATGCGCCCTGTACGTGTGAATCTCTTCAGGTCCAAGCAGTTCGGGAGATTTACCGAAATGCGCAGCGAACTCTGCTACCCGGTTGAGGTACAGCTGCTGCGTATCCGGACGTAGGTGTCGCGCTTTCATGTCGTCGATCATTCGTTGACGCAAAGGTGTCGTACGCGTTGTAGACTTCATCGAGGGCT
>QHZE01000645.1 GCA_003225335.1 Acidobacteriota bacterium | reverse complement strand
GCATTCAGCGCTACTTCATCTTCGACCCCAAAGTGGCTCTCCCCGCGTCCGTTTATGTCAATGGCAACTTCATGGTAGGCAGGCCCGAAGTCGGCCGGGACAATTGGAAAGGCGTCCTTGCCGAGCGCTCCCTGCAAAGCTCGGCGCCATTCCCCGCCCCGCAGGTGCAGACGCAATCCGCCGCAGAGGCCTTTGAGCTGGTCCTCAGGAACGCCGGGGCGACTCGACCCAGACGCGACTCGGTGGACGCGCGAATCGTTTCGAATGTGCGCAACGGCACGGGCAAGATCATCAATGACGAAAGGGAAGTGGGCGGCTGGCCGGCCTATGCCTCCGGTGAACCCCCGGTGGACACCGCTAAAGACGGTATTCCCGACGAATGGAAGAAGGCCCACGGTCTGCCGCTCAACGATCCAAAAGTAGCGAACGCCAGCAACGCCGACGGATACACGAATTTGGAAGTGTACTTGAACTCGCTGGTGATCCAGTGAGTGTTTGATAGTGCCTATGAAGCGAGGTCGGTCCGGGCCAGTCCTCACTAGTGACACAAACGGTCAGTTGCTGGCTTTCGGGACGAGTATCTCGACTTCACCGCCTTCGAGGCCTTTGTGCCCGTCGCGCGTCTCGCATACCAACTGCATCTGGTCCCAAATGTTTTTCACAGAATCGGGCGCGTGGTCGGGCGCGTCGTGATTTACCCAAGTAAAAATCTCGATGAAGCGATGCTTGTCGCCCTCCTCTCTTTCTCGAATGATGACGTGCGGCTGAGCAAACACCAAACGCTCTTTCCGATAAATATCCCAAGCGCGTGAAAGTGTCGCCGCAAGTTGCTGTTCCTTCCCTGGCTTAACGCGATAAGTGACCAGCACTGTCTCGGGCGAAGACTCGGACGAAGTATGATTTTGACGGTGCGGCGCTGTTGAACACGCCGTCACAAACGCCATAGCCAACGCGAAAACAAAGGATTGTTTCATGGCTCAATGAAAGTGTGGGGAACTAAGCCCGTTTTTCACACATCAAACTCAGGAGGTTTCGGTCGGGGTCGCGGAAGAACGCCATCCACAGTTCATGATCGGGCATCTTTGCCACCCGATGGGGTTCAGCCTCAAAGATGACTCCGCGGGAGGCCAGCGACTCGCGGGTTTCTTGGATATCCGCAACTTTGAAGTAGAGCGCTGACGTGAAGCGTTCCGATTGCGGTTTCTCGGGACGACTTAACATCAAACGCACGGTGCCGGCCGCGAAGAAGGCCAGTCCAGGCAGTGCGCTGAACAGGTGTTTTAGTCCTAACGTGTCTCGATAAAAAGATACGGATTTTTCAACGTCGCTTACCGTGACACCAATTTGGCCCAGCTCACTCAATGCGAATGTCGGATTGTCTGAGTTCATGCCGTCATGTTAACCGGGCAATTCGGCGAAAACTTCTTCAAAACTGCTTTTTTGCCGCATCGCCAGGCGCGCGGAGACACACCGGTGAGGCGACTGAACCAAGAACTGAAACTGCCCAAGCTCTCGAATCCTACAGAGAAGCAAATCTCGGTTACTGGCAACTCAGTGCGTTCCAGAAGAAATTTCGCCCGCTCCACCCGGCAAGCCGAGAGATACTGATGCGGCGTCAGTCGAAAAACTGCCTTGAATTCGCGCATAAAGTGATACGGCGACAGACAGGCGGCGGAGGCGATGTCGGAAAGTGTCAGTGCCGACTCGAAACGCGCATGAATGAAGTCGCGCCCGCGATTCAATCTGCGCCACAGTTCTTCACGCGTAGAGACGCGCCGTGCAGGTAGCGCATCGCTCTCGCGGAGTGCATCGTTCTGTGCCTGCAACATGCGGGCGAGCAATTGCCTGAGCCTTTGCTCGACCCACGTATCAGCCAGTGGACCGCTCTTATGGGCGCGACGAAGCGTCACCAAGGCAGGCGAAACCAATTCGTCATGCCTTGTGAAACGCTCAAAGAAATGGACAGGCCGGTCCAGCTTGCGCTCTGGCTGGTCGAGTAGTTCTTCCGCTGGCAATGTCACCGACTGGAAAACCTGCTCCGCCCAGCCTCGCGGGAAGAAAATGATGAACGATTCGACACGAGTCGGAGAATCGATGTGGATTTCATAAGGCTGCTGGTCGTTCAAGACGAGATACCCTGCTTCATTTACCGAAAACCAAGCACGATCCGCACGATAAAGTGCGCTTCCATTGAACATGCACTTGACCGAGAGCAATGGGCACGGCGCGAATGCATCATGGCGAAACCCTTGTGCTACGAACAATGAGGTTTGCTGAAGAAGCGGTGCAGGCATGATTTGTTGAGTATCTCTGATTTGAGGCCCGTTCGCAATCCAGTTTTCCCCCTTTCGCCGTGACCGCCGTGACCGCTTCATCCATTTTGATAGCCAAAGGCCAAAAGGCACTCATCACAGAACTTCGCCGACCCCCTGAGATTGCATTGCGTCTTTGCCGTGACCGCTCGCGGCACTGTCCGTGCATTTTGTGTAGCTGATACATCTTCGTAAACTCGGCTTGTGGCGAACTGCCGCCATGAGCACGACCGCGA
>QHZE01000644.1 GCA_003225335.1 Acidobacteriota bacterium | reverse complement strand
TTACGCCGCAGGCGCGCGGACCTGAGCTCCAATGCGCCCTCCGACCCTGCGGCTCTAACCAAACTGATAGGCGAGTCGCGCTGGTTGCGTACGGCCATGGTGCGATTGCGGCCCGGACGAACGGCCGATTACGAGGCGCAACTCAAGGTCAACAAAGCAGCCTTGGAGAAAGCCGCGTCGGGGATGCCCCTGTTGATCTCTCAGTCCGTTGCGGGTGTTCAGGGAACCGTCTTCTACATTTCCTCGCTGCGCAGCTCGATGGGCGGCTTTGACACGGCCGCGACTCCGCTCGCGCAGCTGCTGGGTGAGGAAGGCTACCAAAAATATCTCAAAACTGTCAGCGAGTCCGTCTCTAGCACGGAAACTATAATCAACCGCTTTTTGCCGGAGCTAAGTAATCCCCCCGAAGAGATCGTCGCGGTGGCGCCGAACTTCTGGAGGCCGAAACCGGCTGAACCCAAAACCAAACCGGCTGAAGCCAAGCCCAAGCCCCCGACGGGCGAGGGTGGGACCGGGGCAAGCAAAAAGCAATAGACGCCGGCGCGGAATAGCCGCAACCCGAGGATCACGAAAATCTCACCGCGGTCCCACATGTGCGGCGCACACTCAAGCACATGAAAATGCAGCCACGCTGCCCCGGGGGATGGTGAAGCAAAATGGGCTATAGCGAGTGAGCCTTATACCGCCCAGTCAATTCACGGGCGAGACGCCCGTGCCACGATGGCTTCGTGGCATGGCCGTCCCGGCCATGATACAAAACTTGACCGATTTCTGTACTTTGTGTGTCCACCCAATGGACCTAGTTGCCCACTCGGTATTTTCGAGAGAGGCGCAGAGAAAAACAACGCTGAGAACTCTCCGGTCGTGAGAAAAAATGTAGCGCCGGCTTCCAGCCGGCAAAGGTCCTGTTGAAAAGAAAGGAGCTGTCGAGGCTCACGTGCCGGCGAGACGCCGGCGCTACGATTTTTTCTGAGATTATGCGTCTCCGGTGAAAAAAGCCATGGGTGTCCCGGGGCCTGTTCTGTGATTCCCCGTGTCACAGCCCCCAGCTCAGCTTGCGCTCGGCCGTTACTTCCACGATTGCCGAGTCTTTTTCGCCGAGGGGCGCCGCAGACTGGTATTGCAGGAACTTGGCGTAAATCTTCTGCCGCACGGAACGAAATTCTCGAACGGTCACAATCCTGGCCGTGCCATGGATCATGATTCCGCGAAGATGCTTCCAAGCTTCGGTGTAGTCGTCGAAGACAATCGCCACGCACGGGTTTGCCTCGATGTTCCTCACCTTCTTCGCTTTTGCCTCTGTCCCGAAGAAAATCTTGCCGCTGTCCAGCAGGGGGCAGACTGGCACGTTGTGGGGAATGCCCTCGGGACTCACCGTCGCCAGTCTCGCCACCCGCGCGGTCCCGACGAACTCTTTTTCGGCCTTGGTCCACTTCATCTGCGCCTCCTTTTGCTGCACCGGATTGTCGGGCCTGGAGTTCCATCGAGTCAAGCGTGCAAGAAGGAACCTAGATCGGGCCGATGGCAGACCTGACAACTTTGACCCTGGAGAGATCATGGCCAGAATTTTTGGCGTGCTGAGTACGTCTTGAGAGCACACGTCGATGCAGACGAGTTCGAGCAGGCCGTCGTGCGCGACAGGACGCGCGGCGCGGAGGTGTTTGCGTACCGAGTGCTCCTTGAGTAGGGAACGTTGGAGCGCGGTGTACGTCGACTAGCGTTTTCGCTTGGTCGGAGTCCCTTTGGGGGGAAGTTTTATTGGATGCACTTGATCTTGATAGACATCATCGGCTGCGCACCGTAGAGCGAACTTGCCTGGAGACGCGAGCTTAGCTTCAGAAAGCTTAGCTGGCACGGTCGGTCTATTAGCGGCGTAAGCACAATTGTGAGTGGGCCGTTGTTAATCATCTCCAACACGATTGGCCCGGCAAACCCTGGCTGAATCCAAGGCGCTGTATGGTGCATGCTGAGGCCCACGCGAGCGTAAGTTGAGTGACACGGCCGTCCGTCGAGCAAGCGCGGGCCGTGGCGGTGCGTGACGGACCGCCTTAATTAACGGCCGCAGCAGTTTTTGTATTTCCTGCCGCTGCCGCAGGGACAGGGTTCGTTTCGGCCAGGTTTGCTTTCGTGGTGGGCAATGGGCCCGGCGCTTGCGTGCCGGGATTCCCCTTTCGATTCGTACCTGATATGGTCCGAGGCGCCGGCCGCCAGGAGCGTACGGGTGATAAACGCCGACAGGTCCGACATCTCTTCGTGCGTGAAGTCTCTCACATCCGGCTTGGACATCAGAAATTTGGATTCGAGCCCATCGACAATCAAGTTGCCCGCAGTTCTGTCCACTGGCAAAGCAGTGCCTGTGGTCATGAAGAAGTCCGGGGTGGGAGCAAAGATACGGCATGCCATGATGAACCTCTCGATTGCCGATTCGCTCAAGCCCACATCGACAATGAATATTTCATCTCCTCGCAACAGGTCTCGTATCACGGCGCCCAGTCCCGGCACCATGTCTTCGATTTGAAACATCGAATAGCGAGCTCGCACCAGTGCGCTCAGCAGCAAGAAATCATCGGATTCAGGGGCCGGCAAACTATCGAGATAGCGCTCAAGGACCGTTTTCCCATTGACGCGATAGGTGTGGAGACAATGGTCCATCAGAACGGACGATTCATCCATAGTAGCAAGCACCAGAACTCCGTTCCGCATAATGCCCAACTGCTTGCCTCCGGACTCGATCGCCTCCTTCGGCAGCTGCTTTATGAGTTTGCTGTGCAAATGCAGGAGCCCACGCCGAAGCCTTCGATAGGTGGTCAGGAGTTCTTCCGACGATTTCTTCATTTTGTTCTCACCTGAAATAAAAACGATTTGCCCGCCGGCTTGCGTCGCAAAGGTTAGAGATTTAGTGGCGAC
>QHZE01000212.1:16064-20455 GCA_003225335.1 Acidobacteriota bacterium | reverse complement strand
TGGATCTCCTGTTGGAGTCCGGATATCCTCCCGACTACCGGCCCCACATAATCGGACTTCATGAGCCGGTCCATAGCCGAGGCGTCGATCATAGGCATGCCCCCTTCCCTGCTGGAGAGCTGCCCCGCCAGCAGCGTCTTCGGGCGATCTACCTTTTCCAGCAGACGGGTAGCCTCGGCCGCCTCAACGGTCTTTTGCCGAATCTGAATCGCGAGATCGTCGAGTTGAAATTGGATTCGCTTGATCATGAGGTCCTTGTCCTTGACTAACCCCCCAGTGATAGTTACGGCCGTGAGACTCTGAAGCCGGGACCCATACCATATGGCGAGGTTTCGCTCGAGATCCCGGAACTTCAGTTGCAACCTCGAATCGCGGGCTTTGACAGACTCACCGATGAGAGTGTTCAACTGTCTGAACATCGAGCTATAGATTTGCTCAAAGATATTCGGTATGTCCCAGTAGTCATAGCGTTGCGCCAGATCGTGGTAGGAGGTGGCTCGTCCCCCGGAGAGGAAGCTGAGAGCTGTACGCTGCTCGTACTTCACCTGTTCTTGATACCTCTTGACCAGCGCGTCGAACGATCGAATGCACTGCTCATCGGAAAGCCCCGGCATTTCAATTGCGATTTTAAATTCGTAAGGATAATAACTTTCCTTGATTGCCCCGTCTCTTGCCTGCTTTTTCCACCGGTTCAATACTTCATCAGGAATGATCGACGTGACGTACACCTTGCCTGCGATTTTTCTGAGATCGATCTTTTCCCTCGGTATTCCGACGTCGCCCAGAGCGCTTAGAAGGATTTGAGGGTTACGAAAGTCTTCGACACTGAAC
Source organism: Acidobacteriota bacterium (assembly GCA_003225335.1). Taxonomy (GTDB): domain Bacteria; phylum Acidobacteriota; class UBA6911; order UBA6911; family UBA6911; genus Gp18-AA60. Next base: position 19,624 of record QHZE01000212.1, on the reverse strand, counting down.
TGCCTCCCGCTCGGGTACTCATGCTTCTCGATCCCCGGAAAAGTGAGCGTCAAGAGCCCTTCCGTAGTCTTAGGATACAGGAGGAACCCAACGAGTCCGATTCCTAGAAAGAGGAGCAGATAAAAAAGGAGCCGGAAGCGCTGACGATAGAAGTACCGGAGCATTACTGCCCACTGCGGTACCTCCCCAGGAATAGCGCGAGGTTCGGGATACAGAACCGGATCCTGTCGGGCAAGTGTGGACTTTTCTTTCATTGATGCTTCCTTCGTTTCACTTTCGGGGAGGCCGATTCAAATCTAACCCGGTACGCGGGATGATTGCGAGTGCTTTGCCCAATTTCGGAGTGAGGAAAGTCGGTAGCGCTATCGCGAATAAGCTCCAAATTTCAATATCCCGAAGGATAGGGTCTCTGACCCTGGAATGTCAACAGCATTGTGGAACCAGGCGTAATCCGACAGTTGCAAGGCATTGTTTCGATTTTCGTACCCGGTGTCCCGTCGAGCGGGACGCCGCCTTTTTCTCGACCCCCGGCAACTGACGGGTTACAATCAGGGCGGTATTCCCACAGTGACAGGGCGTAGCGCGCAAGGATTCACACATTCTGTTCGCCTGGGAGATGGGATGAGAAGATCTGACTTCTTTCTTTTTCAGGCGCCGTTGGTTTTGTTGCGGCAGCCGATCTAAAATATAACCGTTCGACCCTGATGAAGCGACTATGAATCTGGCGAATGTCAAGCTGCTCAGGCGGCTGATTCTCCCGCTCTTTGCCCGCCTCAATCCCGGCGACATCACGATCACCCATCATTTTACCGGCGACAAGGTATTCCTTCACTCATTCAAGCATAAAGGATATTGGTTTTATGGCAAGAAACGGGAGAAGGATACGATGGAGTTGTTTCGGCGGCTCATTCGGCCGGCCGACACAATTATCGAAATCGGCGGTCATATCGGTTATGTGTCGCTCTATTTCGCCAATCTGGCCAATAAGGGATCTGTCTATGTATTCGAACCTGGTCCGAACAACCTGCCTTATCTGAAGAAGAATGTGCGCGGCAAGGCGAATGTCACCGTGATCGAGAAAGGCGTTGGCAGCGCCAACGCAACCCTGCCGTTTTACGTCGACGCGATCTCTGGCCAGAATAATTCGTTTAAGGAGAATTTTGAGGGCTTCCTAATCAGCCGCGCGGCCGCTTATTACCGTGACGCAGGCTTGGGCAGAGTCGACGTCGATGTCGTCAGGCTCGATGATTTCATAGCAGAGCGCGCGCTGTCGCCCAGCTTCGTCAAGATCGATGTCGAGGGCTACGAACTGCCCGTGATCCAGGGTATGCTTACGGCACTGACGAATATCCGGCCAATGCTGATGGTGGAAATCCAGGACGACCGCTCCGAGATTTACGATATCATCACCAATCAGGGTTACGTAATGTTCACTGACCAGTTGCATGTTATCAGCAATCCAGATAATTTGTGGTTCAACACATTCTGCTTGCACCGGATCGCACATTCGCCCTGGCTTATCGAGCTAGGGCTTAGCCAATAAACGTTGGCGCGCCAGGTAAAGCACACGCCTTTCTACGAGGATTGTTTTCGTGTCCATTTGACCGAAGGAGAACCCGCGCTCATGCTCATGGTCAATGGTTCGTAGACGGATTCTTGAGCAAGGGCAAGAATCTCCTGACTGGGCGAATACTCCGGCACTATCTCCCTCAGTTTTCTTATCAGCCCGTTTACGTCTTTGGCGTTCGTGCGGGCCTCAAGCTCTTTTATCCAGATCTCGACCTGACGGGAGCTGACGCGGCCGCCCTCAAGAACCCGAATCTTCTCGTGGGCAGTTGGCTTGATGCCTTCCTCGTCGAGTTTCAACTCCTCAAACAGTTTTTCCCCGGGCCGCAGTCCGGTGTACACGATGGGGATATCCCGTTCGGGCTCCAGCCCCGACAAGCGAATCAGGTCATGAGCCACATCGACTATCTTTATCGGTTCACCCATGTCGAGCACAAAGATCTCGCCGCCTTTACCCATGGTCGCTGCCTGGAGCACCAGCTGCACTGCCTCGGGAATGGTCATGAAATACCGGCGGGCCTCCGGATGCGTGACGGTGACAGGTCTTCGCCGGGCTATCTGTTCTTCGAACAGAGGCAGGACGCTCCCCTTGCTTCCGAGCACATTTCCAAACCGGACGGAGACAAAATGTGTCCTCTGGTGCTGAAGCCCGAGGATCAGGAGCTCCGAGACCCGCTTGGTCACTCCCATGATGTTGCTCGGATTTACGGCCTTATCGGACGAGATCAACACGAAGTCCTGGACTTCGAACTCCCTCGCCAGATGGGCAGCGTGATACGTTCCAAGGATGTTGTTGGTAACCGCTTGAAAGCAGTTCTTCTCCATCATGGGGACATGCTTATAGGCTGCCGCATGAAACACGAAATGCGGGCGGTGTTGGGCCATCACGTCACTCAGACGGTCGCGATCCAGAATGTCTCCGACCAGCGCGGCATAATCCAGCCTTGGGAAGTTCTCTGCGAGATCGATGTCGATCTTGTGCAGGTCGTTCTCCGACTGGTCGAAAAGCACCAATTCCCCGGGTTCGACGTTTGCTACCTGGCGCGCCAGTTCGGAGCCGATCGACCCTCCCGCTCCCGTGATCAAAACAACCTTGCCTTGGAGTTTCTCCCGGATCCTCCCGAGATCCATCTGCACGGGCGCCCGTCTGAGAAGATCTTCCACCCTCACGTTGCGGATGTGGCCGACGGAAACGGAACCATTGATGACATCTCCGTACGCCGGCAGTGTCTTGAAATCGACTTTGCAGGCCCGGCACTTGTCGATGATTCTTTGTATCTGCTTGCCTGCGGCCGACGGCATAGCGATGAGAATGTGAGCGACGTCATTTTCCTTTATGATTCGGGGCAGATGCTCGCTGGTTCCCAAAACTTTGACCCCCTGAAGCTTCATCCCCTGTTTGGTTGGATCGTCATCGATGAACCCAACCGGGTCGTATTTCACCTTCCCATTGCCCCTGAGCTCACGAATTATTGCGCTGCCGGCGCTGCCCGCTCCGATGATAAGAGTGTTCGCATCGGCCAGGTGTACTCGAGCTGATTCCGTATACGCTCGAACCGCAAACCGGATTCCCCCGATTGCACAGATCGTCAGTGTCAGATCGATCACGCAGACGGAGCGGGGAAAAAAGAGCATGCCATGCGCCAGGTATACTCCCAGATAAACGAGAGGAGCGCTGATCGCCGCCGCCTTAATGATATCCAGTAAGTCGCTCATCCCAACGTAGCGCCACCAGCCGCGGAAAAGCCGGAAATACGAAAAAACAAGAAGCTTGACAGACACCACCACCGGAAGGGTCTTGAGGAAGGAGTGGGTAAAAGGTTCGTGCAGGTTGAAGTCGAAGCGCAGAAGGAAGCTGAAATAGTAAGTCAGCGCGAACAGGAAAAGCTGAGAGAGGACTATGATTGGATGTCGATACTTCAAGAGAGGCGTTTGCACGGTGGCGGATCTCCCATCAGATGCGTGATTCTGCGTTAGCTCTACAGGGCGCGTTT
>QHZE01000212.1:0-16010 GCA_003225335.1 Acidobacteriota bacterium | reverse complement strand
GGATTGGCTCCTTTCCTATGTGGACGAGAGTCTGGTAAACGCGGTCGCGGGTGGCGAGACGCCTCAATGACGCCCTCATGGAGGCCGGTTGCACCCCAACAACGCGAATTCTGGGCTGTACAAAATGAAACCACCGATCAACACAGATCCGTTTCGTGATGCTTCGCGTCTTCGTGTCTTCGTGGCGGATTGGAAGCAGGCTTTACCACGAAGGCGCGAAGAGGCGAAGAACAGACGGCTTTTTGGTTGCGGCTGGACAGGTCGTTGTTTATCTGTGTTCATCTGTGGTTTCGTTCATACTTTTGCCTGCGGCTGCCTCGTCTAGAACTTCCCGCAGTGCGTCGCAGACCGCATTCACCTGTTCTTCAGACATGTTGCCGAAAAAAGGCACCGCGAGCGTGGAGGCAGCCACGCGCTCGGTGACGGGGAAATCGCCCGGCATACAACCGAAGCGTTGCCGGTAGAATGGCTGGAGGTGAATCGGTTGGAAATAAGGGCGGCAAGGGATCCCTCGCTCATCCAAGCGCCTGACGATCTGGTCGCGTTGTATATGGGGCGCAAGACGCACAACGTACACAAACCAGCTGGCGCGGGTGGGGGTTGCCGCCACGAACTGCACGGTCACGCCTTCTATTTTTTGCAGCCGCGCCGCGTACCAGCCCGCGACTCGTTCTCGCTTGGCCAGCAGCGCTTCGATACGGTTGATCTGCGCCAGGCCCAGCGCCGCGCTCATTTCGTCCAGGCGGTAGTTGTAGCCAAGGCGGCTGTGATTCAACCAGGCGTCAAACACATCTCGCCCCTGGTTGCGCAGGCTGCGGAACAAGTGGTTCCAGTTGTCATCACCGGTGACAATCACCCCTCCTTCTCCGGTTGTCATCTGCTTGTTGGGGTAAAAGGCGAATACGCCCGCGTGTCCCAGCGCCCCGGCCTTGCGCCCTTTGTACTCCGCGCCGATTGCCTCGCACGCATCTTCGATCACGATCAGCTTGTGCCGGCGAGCGATATCGAGAATCGCGTCCATATCGGCCGGCTGTCCGAAAGCGTGAACGGGCAGGATCGCCTTCGTGCGAGGCGTGATAGCCGATTCAATACGATTCGCGTCAATGTTCAGCGACTCCGGGTCGACGTCCACGAACACCGGCCGCGCCCTCTCGTACAGGGCGACGTTCGCCGAAGCGACGAAGCTGAACGGCGTGGTGATCACTTCGTCACCGTCGGTGACGCCGACCGCAATGACGGCGAGATGCAACCCGGCGGTGCCGCTGGAGACGGCGACGGCATGACGCGCGCCCGCATAGTCAGCGACGCGCCGCTCGAATTCATCAACGCACGGGCCGATGCTCAGATGCGGTGTGCGCAAGACGGCATTGACGGCGTCGACTTCCGCCTGGGTAATGTCCGGTGAAGACATCGGTATGCGAAACGGCGCGACCTGACGATGGAGTGCGGCATCGCCGGTGACGCGCCTTGCTTCTGCCCGCCCGGTGCTCGCCCCAATGTGCGCAGTTGATTCTTTCATAGACCTTCAGACCCGTAAGGAATATGAGCCGACAACGTGCGCCAGCACGCCCACAGCCGTGACATGAGCTTCCAGGTCGTGAATGAGGACCACCCCACTACCGCCCACGGACCGGCCGGGGTATCACGCTATTGCCAATGCCCGGCATCACACCCCGTGCAACGCAAACTACCCCGACGCATCACGATGCCGCCCGGGTGATCGTGCCCTTGAACTCTTCGGCGGTCGCTTGTCCTGGTTGGTTGATTCCTTCCCGCCTCAGAGTCTTCCACACCGTGATGGCTATGATCTTGAGATCCAACCGCAACGACTGCCTGTCTACGTACCACACGTCGAGCGCGAACTTCTGCTCCCAGGTCAGGGCGTTACGACCGTTCACCTGAGCCCAGCCGGTAATACCGGGCTTCGCGTCGTGGCGACGCATCTGCTCCGGCGTATAACGTTGCAGGTATTGCACCAGTAAGGGTCTGGGGCCCACCAGACTCATTTCACCTTTAAGCACGTTCAGCAGCTCCGGCAACTCGTCCAGGCTCGTGCCACGCAGAAAACGGCCAAACGATGTGAGACGATCGGCATCAGGGAGCGAACTGCCCTGTGCATCGCGGGCGCCGGTCATTGTGCGGAATTTGTAAAGGCTAAATGACTCTCCATTCAGGCCGGGACGCAACTGGCGGAATTAGGGGCTCCGTCGCCGTTCCGCCGGACGTTCGAGCGGCCGACGACGGCCGTGCCAAGCATGAGGAACTTTACTTATCATCGCCTAACGTTCCAGGGGACCCGCGCTCAAAACTGAGTTGCGCAGCCAACGTGGTTTCAGTCGGTCGCACGATTATCCTCGAATGGAACCGGGACCGGTCCTCGACCGGTCAGGCAAGCAGAGAAAGCCTGCCATTCAGCTCGGTGGCCTTTATCCTGGCGCAGCCGGGCGGTTCGATCGATACTCTTGCTTCCGTAACGGATGGACAACTTCCGTTAGTCGTCCAGCCGAGCGGACAAGCCGCCTCCAAAGACCTCGAGGCGTTCTTGCCAAAGTTCTTGTCGCCATTTGACACGTAAGTCACAGTACCCAACGCTCCTTGGCGAATTCCAGCGCTTGATTAAGTTGTTTCATGTCCTCGACCATCCATGAAAATCTGCATCCACAGTTCGAGCGTGAGCAGCTGCCAGATTTGTAGAGACCAGTCCCTGCGCCCTGCACGGTGCTCGCTAACCAGCCGGCGAACGGCGGCGGGCCGGAACAGGCCCCTTCGGCGGATCCGGTCTTCTCCCAGCAGGTCATCGACCATACCTCGCAGCTCAGTTGCCAGCCAGTAGTCGGTTGGTGCGCCAAAGCTGGCCTTCTTTTGGCGCAGCACTTCGGGCGGCAGTAGCGGGCGCATGGCTTGGCGTAGGATGTGCTTGGTTGTGCCGTTGTGCAGTTTCAAATCCGGGGAAACGTTGTTCGCCACCCACTCTGCGAGTTCCCAATCGAGAAACGGTACGCGTACTTCGACCGAAGAAGCCATGCTCATTTTGTCGTTGTAGGTGAGGTTCAGGCTGACGTTGAATGCCTTGCTGTCCAGATAGAGCATCTGATTGACAAAGTCGGCGTCTCGAACACGCTCGAAGTAAGCTCGATGCCTGACATAAGGATCCAGGCCATTGATCTGGTCGCGCAGCGCCGGCAGGTACAATTCTGCTTTTTGCGCTTCTGAAAAATGCGTGCTGTCGGTCAAAAACCGCTCTACAGGCGGAAGCGATCCGCTGCGAGCCATCTTTTTCGCCAGGCGGACGATCTCCTTAAGAGGCGTGCCCCGAAGACCGGGGAGCGAGAGTACCAGGGGTTCCAGGATGCCGCGACGGAGCAGGCTCGGCAGGCGTTGATAGCGGCGCGCGAGCTGATGCGCCCTGTGCTTGCGATAACCGGCAAATAGTTCGTCGCCACCGATGCCGGACATCAGCACCGTTACGCTCTGGCGCGCCTCCCGGCTGACCAGATAGGCCGTGAGGGTCGACGAGTCGGCCACCGGCTCGTCCATGTGCCAGACCAGCTTGGGCAACAATTCCGCCGCCTTCGGCTCGACGACGATGTCGGTGTGCCGGCAACCAAAATGCCGTGCAGTCCGCGCGGCTACAGCGGTATCATCCAGCGTTGTTTCGCCCACCCGGTACTGAGGAGGGAACGAAATCGTAAACGTGCGCACAGGATCCGGAGCGGCCTGGGCCATCGCGGCCAAAATGGAGCTGGAATCGAGCCCGGCGCTGAGGAAAGTCCCCAGCGGCACGTCGCTCAGAAGCTGCATTTCTACGGCCCGCGTAAAACGCTGGCGCAGCTCTTCGGCCAGTTCTCTTTCACTGCCTGGAAACCTGTGGTTCGCGGGTGGGAAGTTCAGATCCCAATACTCGACCATCCGCAACTGTCCCTCTTTGAAGAGCATGTAATGGCCTGCGGGCAACTTGTAGATTCCTTCGAAGAGGGTGAGCGGATCCGGGACCCACTGGAACGTCAGATACTGATGGAGCGCTTCCGGATTGAGACGCCTGGGACAACCCGGCAGTTCGAGCAAAGCCTTCACTTCGGATGCGAAGGCAAGCCGATCCGATTGGTGAAAGTAATAAAGGGGCTTAATACCGAAATGGTCGCGAGCGAGAAAGAGCTGTGCGCGCCGTTCGTCCCAGATCGCGATGGCGAACATCCCATTGAGGCGCCGGACGAATTCGGGCCCTTCGGACTGGTAGAGATACACGATCGCCTCGGTATCGCTCTTTGAACGAAAGCGGTACCCTTTGGCCTCCAACTCCTTGCGGAGTTGCGGATAGTTGTAGATTTCACCGTTGTACGTGATCCAAAGGGTGCGCTCCGGGTCGGACATCGGCATGTGGCCGGCGGCCGACAAGTCCAGGATCGCTAGGCGCCGATTGCCCAAACCGGCGCGCAGGCCGTCCGCCGTGGGCTGGGACAGATACAAGCCGGAATCATCCGGCCCGCGATGTAAGAGAACCGCCGTCATCCGCGCCAGCGTTTCCTCGTCGTCCTGACTCACAAAGCCGCAGATACCGCACATGCTCAACGGCGATCTTCCAGCAGCAGATTTATCACTTTTCCCAGTACCAGACGTCGCTTATGACAAGCTTTCAGCAGTGGCCGTAATGCCATGTCCGCCAGATACAGAATAAACATCGGCATTCCAGAGAAATTTCTTTACAGCTTGTCGCAAGCGTGATCTCAAATTCAGACCTGGGGGGGATGTCAAGATGTTGCTTGAGAGGACATGCAGACTGATCATGCGGGCGAAAAAGCATCCTGACTTTCGAACCAAGTTACGTGCGCTTCTACTTGAAAGCCATTGGGACCCGCAGGGGCTTCTCGCGATCAAGGCATGAGGCAGAGTGTTGGCTCAAACGGCCCGCCCCAGCAGGTACGCCGCCATTACAAACCAATGCCTGAGTAGGCAGCGGCGCGCATCCTATCATAATCCGGTTCAAAAGCGACAGATTTTCACCTTGTTCGGATGGCGGGCCAGTCTTTAGCCATCGAGACACGGAGGCACAGAGATCGAAACTTGAAGACGGACGATATGAAGACTTTCGCTTTCCTCGATCCTCGATTTCCTCCGTGTCTGTGGCCGAATCGCGTTTGTCAGCTGCGGTCGATCGTCGATCGCAGGACCTCTTCGAGCCGCGCCGCCAGCGCTTCGCGCGAGAACTGCGCCTCGGCCAGGTTGCGGGCGTTTCGGCCCATTTCAGCGCAGAGTCCGGGACGGGCGGCCAGTTCCTCGACCGTCTCGGCCAGCGCCGCTGGACGCTGCGGGTCGAGGCTGCGGCCGGCGCGGTTCTCCTGGATCGTTTCGCCGAGCCACCCCGGCACGTTGATCAGCACGGGTTTGCCGGCCGCCAGAGCGTCAAACATCTTGTTGGGCGACCAGGTCTGCTCCTTGTCGGTCGCCGCGTAGATCGTCATGCAGGCATTGCAGCCGGCGACGATCCGTGCGACAGCCGCCTTGTCCGGCACCAGGTTGCTGAATACCACGTTCCGCAGTTCGTGGCGGCGGGCCAGTTCTTCGAGTTGCGGCCGCATGCCGCCGTCGCCGTGGAGGACGAAGACGATGTGGTCACGGGCGCGCTGCTGAAGCTCGCGGGCAGCCTCGATCACATAGTCAAGCCCGTTCGCGCGGCCCATGGCGCCGAAGTAGATCGCCGAGAATCGGTCGCCCAGGCCGAGGCGCGCTCGCTCCGCGGAGCCGTCGATGTCGGGCCGGAAGAGGTCGAGGTCGGACCCGTTTGGGATGACGGTGACGCGCTCGTCCGGGATGCCCTGCCGCATGATTCCCTCTTTCATGCCTGGCGAGAGAGCGACGAGGTGATCCGCGGCGTGGTAGAGCCGGCGCTCCGTGCGCCGCAGCCACCAGATCACCACGGGGTTCTTCAGTGCGCCGACGTTGATCAGCGCATCGGGCCAGAGGTCGCGCACTTCGAATACGAACGGCACGCTGAAATGACGGGCGAGCCTGATGCCGGGCAGACCGATCGTCAGCGGCGTGCTGGTGGCAAAGACGACGTCCGGTCGCTGCAGCTGCCGGCCGACGCGCGCCGCGAGCCGGGCGAAATCCAGGAAGTGCAGCATGCGCTTCGCGCCGTTCATGCCGGTGCCCTTGTGCGGGTTGTTGTAGGCGGCGTTGATGGCGATGACCTCGATGCCGTCCGTTTCAAAGCGGGCGAAGCCCTGGCCCGACCGACAGTTGAAACCGTCCACATTGTCACGGCCGGATGTCAGCATCGTGACTCGATGGCCGCGGCGCAGGAGAAACTTGCTGAACTCGTACGAGCGCGTGCCGGTCGTGCTGGCGCGCGTGCCGAAGTACTGATGCATGTAAAGGACGTGCACAGGTGTCTGAAAAGACTCAGGTGCTATGGGGCACGGATTTTCAGGGATTCGACGGATTAACACGGAGCGGCATAGCCGCAACCAAACTCAAGTCCTTTGCGTTTTCTTCGCGTGCTTCGCGCCTTCGCGGTGAAAGTCCAGCCCAGGGTTCACCGCGAAGCGCGCGAAGATTTCGCGAAGAAAATCCTTTCCTGCCAGCGAAGGATTTTCGGGTTAGTAGTCGGAGCGGCATAGCCGCAACCAAAAAATCTCACCGCAAAGACACGAAGCCACGAAGATTCACACGGGCAAGAACGTGGTGCATCTTTGTCTTCTTCGTGTCTTTGTGGTGAAGACAGGATGCGTGCGCTCCCAGGAAACCCGATGTTCATGAAAACGACTACTACATTACCAGGCGACGCCTTCGTAGCCGGGCGGCGTGCGATCGAGGCCGGGGATGGAGGCGATGTCCATTACTCGGATCCCGGCGCCCAGCCACGAGCGCACCACGCTGGCGCTCACCGTCGCGTGGTTAATGATGATCAGCTCGCACGAGCGCAGCTCCTCCACCGTCGGCACAAGCAGTTCTTCCAGGTGCCCAAGCGCGGCCTGCACCAACTCCCTGTTCCGCCCGATCAGCTCGGCCGGCCGCACGCCCGGATCGTAAATGCGCAGCTTGATCCCCTCGCCGATGAGACGCTTGGCGACCGTCACGTAGGGGCTCTCGCGCATGTCATCGGTGTCGGGCTTGAATGCCAGGCCGACCATCCCGACTGCGCGCGGGCGATGGGCGAGCACGCGCGCGACGAACGCGTCGATCTGCTGGGCGTTGCTGGATAGTGTCGCTTCGAGCATCGGGACGCGCACCGACCGCAACGCTGCCTCGCGCAGGATCGCTCGCAGGTCCTTCGGCAGGCACGAGCCGCCAAACGAAAACCCCGGACGCAGGTACTTGGCGCTGATATTCAGCTTGGTGTCGGCACAGAACACGTTCGCCACGCGACGGGCATCGACGCCCAGGCTCTTGGCCAACAGGCCGACCTCGTTGGCGAACGTCACCTTCACTGCGTGGAACAGGTTGTCGCAGAATTTGACCATTTCGGCCTCTTCCAGCGACAGCCGGAAGCGCAGGCCGGGATACCTGGCGTATAGCTCGAGCAACGGGTCCGCGTCGCCGGCGTGCGCTTCGCCGACGACGATCTTGGGCGGGTCGTCGAAGTCGGGCACGGCGCTGCCCTCGCGCAGGAACTCCGGGTGAAACACGACGCGCAGGTCGCGGCCGACCCGCAGGCCGCTGGTCTGCTCGATCGCCGGGATGACGCACTGCCGCGTCGTGCCCGGCAGCGACGTACTGCGCAGCGCGATCAGCGGCCGAGCCTTCAGGTCGCCGAGCGCCGTGCCGATCTGTCGCGCCGCCGCCTCGACCGCGTCGCGGCTCAGGCTGCCGTCCGGCCGCGAGGGCGTGCCGACGCAAATCCAGACCATTTCACAGCCGACGAGCCCCTCGCGCGGATCAGTCGTCGCCCGCAGCCGCCCGGACGCCTTGCCTGCCGCGAGCATCTCGCTGAGGCCTGGCTCGTTGATCGGCGAGTCGCCCTGCAACAAGGCCTCTATCTTCAGAGCCGCCGGATCGACACCCGTGACGCGATGCCCGTCACGCAGCAGGCAGCCCGCGCCGACGACGCCGACGTAGCCCATACCAAATATGGATATATTCACCCGGTCCTCCCGACAGTCCTGGCGGTGTCCGTCATCCGGCTTCAGGCGTCGAGCGGACACAGCCGAGAAGAATCCGGTCCGCCGACCGCCCTGGCGCCGCCAGCTCCAACGTCCACGCGGCCGCCTCACTGCTGAGATCCCAGCGCTGCCGGCCGCCTGTAACATCGGCCAGCCGCCACTCGACCGCGCGGCCGAGTCCGATCGCCGTCACGATACGCAGCGGGAGCACGCCGCCCAACTCCACTTCGAGAACCGGGATCGGGAGGCGCTCGCCATAGTACGGCGAGGCGAAGCCCTGCACTCGGTTGCGCTCATCCCGGCCGCGGATGACTTCGAAACGCTTCAGCAGGGCGGGATCGGCGCCGACCGAGATGCGGAATTCTCCGGCCGGCGTTCGCTGGATGAGGGTCGGGGGCGCCGACTTTTTGTTTTCGGACTCACGCTCGTGTGGATAGTCCAGCATGTGCCACCGCAGGACCGCAGTATGGGGTCCCTCGCCGAGCAGGTCGTCCACCACGAGCCAGCAGCCCTCGTCCACACCGATCAGCGCGCGCCGGTGCAGGACGTTCCACAGCGGCCGGTCGTAGTCGCTCATCTCGCCTTCGAAGACGAGCGGGGCGTACGGCATCGTTTCGAAGCGACGCCGTCGCGCCCGCGGCCACGGGAACCACATGAACCGCGATGCCAGCTCCAGCGGGTTCTGCCCATCGATCTCGACGTTGTTGTGCGCCCGGCAGGACTTGAAGTAGTACTCGACATCCGGCCGCCCGGGGACGTAATAGCGATACGTTCCGCAGTCCTGCAAGATACTCAGCCCGCGCCACCAAAGATCGACGTGAAGCTGGTCGCAGTGCGCCGGCCGGTCGCGATACGTATGACAGCGGATCATGGCCCAGCTTTCGCGCCGGCGGAGCGTGTAGTAGCCGCCGGCGTCGAACGCCCGGGACTCCGGTGCGGCCACGACGGCGCCCGGAGATCGTTCCTCGCGGGAAAGGGCTCCTTTCGCGGGGTCGTGGTCATGCCGCCCGCCCGGCTCCGCCCCGAATAGCCACAGCAAGTCTTCGTCCCACGGGCCGGCCGGCAGCAATCGCTCGCGATGCGTCAGATAGTATGCCGTCTGAACCACCGGCCGGAAATCCGTGAAGTCGCACTCGCTCAACGGCAGGATGTAGGCGCCGTCATTGTTGCCGTGGTTCGGAACGCGGCCCGTGTTCGGGTCCATCATCTGGAAAAGGAACTCGCCACAGCGGCCGATGCTCTCGTAAATGTCGCGGTCGAACGGCCTGCCGTCCAGCTCGGCGAGGCGAAGGCCGATCATCGCGCCATGCAGCATGACGCGCTCGTAGTTCATCGAGTGTTGCACGTAGCTGCCGTCGTCGTAGATCTGCCGGCGGAGTTCCTGCGCCAGCACGCGCCGGCCAAGGGCCTGCCAGCGGGGCGATGCGCGGAACTCGGGAAAGAGGTGGCTCACCAGCAGCAGCCCGGCCGCTTCCGAGATCGCGTGGTTGTTCTTTTGCGAGATCGCGTAGTGAATGTGTTGCGCAACGCGGTAGCCCGTCGCCCACGCCAGCCGGGCAAACTGCACCCAGCGCCGCGGCATCGTGGCCGGGTCGCGCGCCAGGCTCCAGAAGCCCAGGGCTAGCGCGATCAATCGCACCGAGCTTTCCTGGCCGCACTTCCAGTGGAGGCCTTCCCACGGCGGGGAGCTCGGAACAAACGAATCGAACCAGAGCCAGAATAGCTCGCCCGCGTCCGCGGCCAGGCCGTGCGCGTGGGCGCGTGCAAGATCGATCGCCCAGGCCGCCCGGGCCGGCTCCCACATCGTGCGCAGGTCGCCCTGCTCCGGCAAATAGTCCGGCAGGTCGCACCACGTGACGCCGGGGCGGCCGGTCATGCCGTCGATCGGGTTGGTGCGCCAGTCGATCGGCGTTGGGGACGGTATTCGGAAAAAATATACGCTGCGATTTTTGCGCAACAGCCTCAGTCGCTCGTCGAATCGCGGCTGCCGGCCGGCGTCAAGACCGCGCAGCGACCGCGGAATCACCGGCGGGCAACCGAGGTCGAAGAAGAACGGCGGCTGGTTTTCCCACTTGTATTGGGCGAATCCGTCGGGCTCGGTTGGCACGCCGGGTTGAACGAGGTCATCGAGGCGCATCGTATCCCACGGGCGCGTGCGAAAGGCCCGCCGCAGCGACCCGGTCATCGTCGCGAGCTTGATGCGCAGCCGCGTGGCGACAAAGCCGGGGCCCTGGTAGCGGAGGACGCAGTATGCCTTTTGAAACGGACTCACGAGTCGACGGCCTCTCCCAGCCGATGCCCTCCACCACTCTTGTGGTACGGGCCACAATGCCAAGTCTTTTTATTGCGACGGCGCTTAAGAAGCAAGCGAAATTCAGGTGCGACTGCGCGACTCAGTTGGCCCCCATTTAGCCATAGACCCGCCCCGAAATCGAAATGGATCGATGATAAATGACCGATGATAAATGACAATTAGGCCGGGCGGGCGGCTTGCTGCCCCCAATTTGTTGTCCGTCATTGCTCACTGGTCATTTGTCATTTTCAAGAGATTGCCGACTTTGCCAAGACCCTGGAGGGGGAATTTTGGGTGTATAGTATCCCGTTTGAGAAACTGAGGTTTGTTATGCGTGAAAGATCCTCTTGGTTATTTACGGTGCTCTGCCTCGTGCTCATAGCTGTTTTCGGAGTCGATCGCAGCAACGCCCAATCCCGACCGGTACCCGAAGTCGGCGTTGTTGCCGACGACAACAAATCCTACTTTGCGTCGTACACAGAGGTTGATCCCTTGCGCCATTCGTTTGAGAATTCCGTGATGAAAGGGATGGTCACCTTTCTGGGCGGCGACCGATGGAAACTGGATCTCCGGGCAAAGCGGCCTCTGCAACGAATCTATTTCCCGGCGCAGAGCAAGAGGTCGCCTGTTGCCCCTCGAGTTTCAGACGAGATATTTTACTACCCCCGTGTTCTGGGCTTGGCGGAAAAGGCGAGCGCTCGGGATAAAGATTGGGATTGGGGGCTGAAGCTGATCTATCCCGGTCAGCTTTTTGCTCCACTTGTTGTCCTTGCCAGTAGCAGCGAGGCGAGGATGGTGGCTGCCACCAACTGGCCGCCGAAAAAGGTGAAACCACTGTATGGGGCCGAGCGGCTGACCTTGCTTTACGAAGAGGATGTCCCGGTCAATGCGTCTGTCTCTTATGAAGCCATGGTCGTCGACGTCAAAGGAAATAGCGCAAGCGGGGATGTGCCCTGGCAGTTGGCGCTCGATCGTTATCGGGCGTGGTTGGATTCGCATATGCCCGTCCCCAACTACCCGGACTGGATGTGGGAGGGCCAGGGATTCTTGGACATTTTCCTGGCATTGCAATCGCCGTTTGACATTCGTCCCATTCGAAGTCTTTATCAGAACTACAAACATCTTTATCCGTGGGTTCTGTTCTGGGGGCAAATGACCGCTCCGGGCTCAAAGATTTGCTGCGCCTTGAATGAAGAGATGCATCCTGACTATCTTCCGGCTTTGCCCGATTTTGTGAGGGAGGTAGTAGCGGGGGGCGGACACGCCGGCTATTATTCCGCTCCCTACTACGGAACGGATAGCGGACATCCGAGACGAAATTTGGAAACTCGGGAAGGATCTGATTGGCTTTTGACATGGATAGGAAAGAATAAGAGCTACGGAGCCAATTCCTACTACGTCGATACGCTCGGGTGGAGTTATTACGGAGAGCCAGCTAAGGTAATGAATCTGTTTGGGTCGGGACTCATACCCAAGGATTCGTTGATTGAAGGTGTCACTGATATCTATCCGGCGGCGAGCCTGGTTGCCGGCTCTTTGGCTGGCAGCGGAGATGGCCGGGACGGCTTTTGCGGCGCTCCCTACAAGACGCCCGAGACTTTTGACCGCACCACTTTTCCTCGGTTCGGCCGCTACCTTTTTGGCGACCGATTGTTCTATGGAGGGATAGCTAATCAGGATTCCACATTTTGGGGGAATGTTAGGTATTGGAAACGGAAAGACTCCAAAAGATTGCAGGTTTGCGGGTACGTCAGCTACTGCGAAGACAACGGCCCATGCGAGTATGGAACGGAAAGGCTGGCATTTCTTCTCGGCGAAAAGCTCGACGTCCGGACGCCAAAAGACAACGAAATCCTTGATGCCATCATTCAAGAACGAATTCGTGCGAATTGGTGGGCCCGCCGCCCCGTTTATCTGGATACGAAGGGACTGGAATTGACATCAATCCCGCGTGATTCGAAGGTCGAGATAACGCGCTTCCGGGCCAAAGATGGGAGCACGTTATTTGCGATCTCCAACCCGAAGCTGGTCGCCGGCTTGAGTTTTCGATTCAAAGGCACATCCATTGCAGTTCCCGTTAAAAAAATAGCGATCGTTGAATAGCTTGTTTCATCACAACGTGTTCCCCCAAGTTAAACGGGGCCGGGGCGCTCGGGAGAGTTGGACGCAACCTTCACTCGTTCTTCACAGTGCATGGTGTCAGCCCAGTATCGTTACAGCTGGAAAAAGATGCCCTTCGATAGATGGCCATTGTAAGATTTGGCGTATTTGTTAGATGCGGCACTACGGCGCTGTCCAGAAGATAGCCCAACCGTCCTAGCCAACTTCCAAGGAAATTCTGCAGTCTACTGTTACGAGGCCAGGGCTTGATACCAGCTCGCATGAATCCCCAGAGCATGTAGGCAGCTGCAGCCGGAAGGACAGCGGATTTGTAAAAAAGGGGCGGGTCCATGCACCAGAATACGGGGATAGTCTGCTCGATCACCAATCCTCGCCCTTTCAGTAATCCGGTGTACCATGAGACAGGACGCCGGACCACTTGCGGGGATTCCTGAAACGGCTCTGACGTGTTTGGGAATTTATCGGTAAGCAGGAAAATCCCGTTGGGGGCGACAAGTTGGGCCAGGTTTTCAACCGCCTGCAGAGCAGCCTGCGCATCAGTAATGTGATACAGAACATCGATTGCCGTGACTACCTCAAAGGAAGAAGTGAGCGCAGGCCAGTCAGAGCACTGGTTAAGCTCGACGATGTCGCCTGCCCGCAAATCAAACTCCGGAAAAGAACGCCGGGCGTGCTCGGAAGCGCTCGCCGAAAGGTCTATGCCAAACACTCGTTTCGAATCAAGACCCTTCCAAAAGCGAAGATAAAACCCCACCCCAAAAGCTGCCTCAAATACGCTTGTCGGGGGGTAACACTTGGCCGATCGCAAAGCACGAATCAGCGCTTGCAAGCGCAGCCGGTAAGCTCGGAGATTGAACTCGCGCCCCATATCAGGGTGCCCAACCTCGTCCACATCTTCCGGATCGGCGCCGACAACCAGGTTCGTCCAGTAGCGTTTAGGTTCGAACGGCTCCATGGACCTCGATGCCCCTTTCCCGCTACCGGCGTGCAAAGATGTCACGAATGATCCTTTCCAAAGCGGACTTGCGACGCTCAAAAGAGAAAAGTGTCTTCACCCGCTCCCTCGCTCGTCGTCCCAGGTCGCGCCGCAGAGGGGCGTCGCTCAAGAGCCGATTCACAACACTTGCCAGAATCTCAGGTGAACGACCTTCGACAAGCAGCCCGGCATCTCCCACGACTTCGGGTACGGCTCCTACTGGGTTGCTGACGACCGCAGCGCCGCAACTCATGGCCTCCAATATTGCAACGCCGAATCCCTCGTAGACACTGGGTTGCAGATACACCTTGCACTGTTGCATGAGCCGAATCTTGCAGTCTCTCGGAATCACCCCTGGGAAGCTCAATACATCATCAACTTTCAGTTTACGAGCCAGGGTCTGGAGTTCGGCGTAAGCTGAACCATGCTCACCGGCAATAGTGAAACGAACTGATGGATGACTGGCGCGCACAAAAGGAACGCACCGGATGATTTCATGGACACATTTCCGTTCGGCACTTGGTTTCTGCAGGCCAGCAACCGTCAAGACGATATCATCTCGCTCCCCAATTCCTTCTGAGTACAAGTCAGTATTTAAGACATGGGGTACGTAATAGCCGTTCTTGATGCCCAGCCCGCCGGTGACGCCGAGATACTCCAATTGCGAAACAAAGACATTGGCACTGCTAAGTCTTAACGAAAGCCGCAGAATCGATTTTTGCCATTCAGGACGACTATGGTAGTCGTATCCTGGTATGGGCCAACGATAATCAAATGTCCCCGTGATTAGAACAGGTCTCTTATGCAACCGCGCCTTAAGTATGGGCAGGAATGCCCACGTCCACCACCAGACAAAATAAAAATCCGCTGTCCACGGGATGTCGGACCAGCTCGTGCCAATCGTCACATCGAACCCCAGCTCTCGCAGAATGTCGATAACCTGTTTATAATACTCCGCATGTTCGAGCATGCGCCTATTGGAGACGGGCGCAAAAAAACACACACGCATATTTCCTTCACCTGTCAATCAAGTGGGGTGTGTCGTTTGCCCGCCCACTTCAGGGCAATGTAACTCGGTAAGCCGACCATCAGAAACAACACAGTCGCAGCTGGAAAGTCTCCGCGAACATAATGAGTCATGTTGGCGAGCAGGAGGCTGCAGCCGAGAACAGCAGGTGGGTATCGATTCCTGGCGCGGACGTACATAAACTTGTAAAGAGCGCCGAAAGCAATCATACCCAGGACAACACCAATGGTCCCGAAATTCAGGTACATTTCTCCCATCAAGGAGGTTGGTAGCGTAGTACCGTCGTCAAGCCATCGCTTTGGCCAGAGGGCCAGGGTGAAGACCACCGGGGCGGGCAAAAACTGAACCTTGGCTGACCAGATGGAGGACGGAATTGGGGCGACGAAAAGAAACAGGTACGTAGCTCCATTTTGAAAGGAGATCAGATCTGGCATGGCATCCATGAGTATCGTCAGCGCCTGGATCTGGAAGAACTCACTCCCAACCGTTCTCGCGAATAAGGACCTCAGCTGTTCCAGGGAAGAGGGCCGTTCCTGGCTGATGATCTCTCCTAAAACAAGGTACTCTCTAAAATAGAGCTGAAAGGCAACGAGTCCGATGGCCCCAACGGTAAAGAGAGTGATCACTACAGGTAGGGAGATCCGCCTGTAAAGCCGGTGATATAGGATCACTCCGGCTAATATCACTGAGAACGTGTTGGCGCGACTGCCCATCAGGCCGCTAACGAGCAACGCGCCGCCTGTATATGCCCAGAAACGCCAGTCGCAAGGGCGGCGCTTCTGTAACAGATGGATCCACCAGACAAGGCCAAAGGCAAGTAGCAAAATGGGTCCCAGGAAGAAATAGTTTAACCCTGCAAAAGTGCGGACTCGATCGCCAAGGCCGGCAAACAGAGCGGCAGGACCGCCGATCAAAACCATCCCGGCTGCAAACAAACCCAACCCCCCAAATGCGTAGAGCACGCCAATGAGCAAAAGCCGGTTTGGTCTTATGAGGATTCCATCAGAGGCCCGGTCGGGCCCTTGATACGACGGCAGTAGAAACCCGAGATAGAACCCCAGGACTCCCAGAACAGTGGTTAGCAGGGCATTGTCAAGTGATGCTCGGAAGGATTGGAAGGAATAAGGCCAGATTTCGCTGAACGCATCCTCTCCATTGATGAACTGAGACAGAGGCAGAACGTGACCGACAAAGATGATAAAGCTGAATAACATCGGGGGAAAAAAGAAATCGATTTTTCGGTGACTCCATAAGCTTACGAGCGCAGGGATGACCAGGAGCACGATCAGGCACCCCCGGAGAAAGTCGGTGACGGAGAGTTGCGGGGCCTCCGGCATGCCAACAAAAAACACGCTAACCGCGGCGCCGAGAACGAGCAAGGAAACAATAGCGGTATTCCCGCGCGGTGTCGTCACACCACATCCTCATCACACGCAAACGGATCGTCTGCTAGCCCACACAAAGAAAACCATTGAGCCGCCTTCGACAACGACG
>QHZE01000643.1 GCA_003225335.1 Acidobacteriota bacterium | reverse complement strand
AATCCAGCAGCAATGGACAAGCCGTGCTTAACCTGGTTGAGAACCTGGGCAAGCCGGTGATCGCGGCCATCAACGGGTTCGCGCTCGGCGGCGGTTGTGAAACGGCTATGGCTTGCACCATTCGGGTCGCCTCGGAGACGGCGAAATTCGGACAGCCCGAAGTGAAACTTGGAGTCCTGCCCGGCGCCGGCGGAACACAACGGCTGCCTCGTCTGGTTGGCAAAGGCCGGGCCTTGCAGCTCATCCTTACCGGCGAAATCATCAGTGCCCAGGAGGCCTGGCGCATCGGTCTGGTCAACGAAGTCGTTCCCGCCGCCAATCTGATCAGCCGCGCCGAAGCGATTCTGAAACAAATCTTTTCCAACGCTCCGGTCGCCATCAGGTATTCGCTCGAAGCCGTGACCAAAGGATTGGAAACCAGCCTGGACGAGGGCCTGGCGCTGGAGGCTTCGTTCTTCGGGCTGTGCGCCGGAACCGAGGACAAGAAGGAAGGGACTTCGGCCTTCCTTGAAAAGCGAGCGCCGCAATTTCGGGGGCGATAGGAGAAACAAACAAGCACAACCGGATACATGAATAGAAGGAAAGCAAATGAGTGATAATATTTTCTCGGGATTGAAGGTCGTGGAGCTGGCGAGTTTCATCGCGGGCCCAAGCGCAGCAGTAATTTTATCTGACTTCGGGGCTGACGTCATCAAAGTGGAGCCGCCGAGCGGAGATGCCTGGAGGAAGGGGCACAACATCCCCCCGCAGCCGCGCTCCAAAGACCCCTATCCTTTTCACCTGGCCAACCGCAACAAGCGCGGCATCACGCTCGATCTGAAATCTCCAAGTGCTCAGCAGGTGCTCGAGCGTCTGGTGAAGTGGGCCGACGTGCTCATCGTCAATACGCCGCACCCGGCGCGCAAGCGATTGAAGCTGGAGTATGACGATGTAACCAAGTGGAATCCGCGCCTTATCTATGCGGATCTCACTGGCTTCGGCGAAAAAGGTCCGGACGCCGAACTTCCGGGATTCGATATCACGGCTTACTGGGCGCGGAGTGGCTTGTTATCCATGACGCGCGACGCCGGCGCGCCGCCGACGTGGCCGGTCGCCGGCAGCGGGGACAATGCCACGGCTGTGGGCCTGTATTCCGCGATTGTGACGGCGCTTTACCGCCGCGAGCGAACCGGCAAGGGATCGTACGTCACGACGTCGCTTCTTGCTGAAGGCGTTTGGTCGGCCAGCGTTTTCATTCAGGCCGCGCTCTGTGAGGCGAGTTTCTTCGGCCTGCATGACCGGACGCATCCGGCAAATGCGGCTTTGAATGTTTATAAAGCTTCGGATGGCACCTGGTTCGTCCTTATCGTCACGCCTGACAAGCTCGCCGCAGTGGCCAAAGCGATTGGCCGAGAGGATCTCCTGACGGATCCGCGCTTCTCCGATCCGGCAAACCTGATGAAGAACATGCCGGCGCTCACCGCAATCTTCGACGAAATCTTCGGGTCACAACCGATGACGCATTGGTACGAAGTCTTCAATGGCGTTCACGTCACGTTCGGCGCGGTGCGTGGGCCGCAGGAAGTCATCGCCGATCCACAGTTGCGATTGAATAACATCGTCGTGCCGCTCGAGGGCGCAGGCGGCAAGCTGAGCTCGACGATCAGCAGTCCGATTCAGGTGCATGGTGTCAGCAAAGTGCCAGCGAAACGCGCGCCGGATCTCGGCCAACACAACGAAGAGGTTCTCAAAGAGCTCGGTTTCAGCGCGACTGAAGTCGCCGGCTTGTGTACCAGCGGCGTCGTTACGAAGCCCACACAGCCAGTTGCGGCAGCAACGAA
>QHZE01000211.1:10528-10864 GCA_003225335.1 Acidobacteriota bacterium | reverse complement strand
TCGTGATGTTGCACTGCCAGGCCTCAGGCCAGGTCAGCAACGTTCCAGAGAGAGCTAGGATCCAGCAGGAGACGCTCGCCACCGAGCCTCGCGGTAATATCACCGGCGGCGGGCTTGCAGCCCTTTGACCTGGTCGTATTGTTTCTTAGGGTCAAAGGGCTGCCGTTATATGAGCCGTCGGATAAATGGTGTTCGAAGTGTTGGTGTTGACGACGGCCATGCCACGAGACCCTTACGGGTCGGTCTGGCTGTTGACTTCCCGGAAGCTGAGCTGCTTAGGGGGAATCACGGAGGTCGCCAACTTGACGGTATCGCTGTTGACCACGACATTGCTGT
>QHZE01000211.1:0-10439 GCA_003225335.1 Acidobacteriota bacterium | reverse complement strand
CAGCTCGCCCGGTGTCAGTGGAAGTCGAAGAGGCCGGAGTCGTCTTCCTGCTCGATCGCTCTGTAAAAACTCTTGTATGCGCGGAAAAGCGAACGTTGGAAATGATCGCCGGCGATGCGCCGTCCGCAGCGACTGAAGAGAACTGAAGAGAAAAGATCGCGGGCAGCACTGTCATTCTGTCGCCACTTCTTAGGTGCCACGGCAGGCACTAAAGAGTAAAATGGGCCGCCGTGGATATCGCAGTTGTTTGAAACCGCCGATGGACGCCGCTGCACGCGCCCTCGTCGCCGCTCATCCGCGGCAATCGGCGTGCATCTGCGGTTCCCTACCTCGGTGGCATGGGGCTCGCTATCCCTGGCTTCGCTCCAAACACCGGCTGAGGATGCGTTTGACCGTCTGGCTCGCCTTTCTGCGCGACTTTGCCGCATCCGTTATGACAGAAATTGAGTTGCCGCCAGATGATCGACCGCCGGCGAGCGGGAGCGTTTTGCACCGAGTGGCGCCAAGATCTGGAATCGACGAGTACCGCTGGGCCGGCCTGGGATAAGAAATGCTTCAAAGAGATTTCACCAAGCGCCCTCGCGCGAAAAAGACACTCAAGGAAACTCAGCAATACCTTGATCTGGCTTTGCACGCCGGGAACATCGGTCTCTGGCACTGGAACATAAAGACCAACACCTTATATTTTTCGCCTGAATGGAAACGCCAGCTCGGTTATCAAGATCATGAACTGGAGAGTCGATTTGAGGAATGGGAGGAGCGTCTTCACCCCGAGGATCGGGACTCGACTCTCGCCGCTTTGAAAGCCTATCTCGAAGGCCGGCGACGCGGCTACGAGGTCGAGTTTCGGCTGCGCCACAAAGATGGCTCCTACCGCTGGATGCTCGCTCGCGGTTTGCTTCAGGCCGGCCCGGACGGCAAGCCCTACCGAATTTCCGGATGTCATCTGGACATTACAGAGCGCAAACGCGCGGAGGAGGAACACGCCCGGCTGCTCATCAGGGAACAGACAGCTCGTGCGGAGGCTAACGCAGCCAGGCAGCAACTTGGGAACATTCTTGAACGTATCAGCGATGCTTTTGTGGCTCTCGACAGGGACTGGCGCTATACCTATGTCAACCAGCAAGCCGCCACCCTGTTCGGCAGGCGGCCCGAGGACTTGATTGGAAGGCATATCTGGACGGAGTTTCCGGAAGGGGCCGGGCAGCCTTTTCATATGGCCTACGAGAAGGCCATGGCCGAACAGGTCTTCATCCAGATGGAGAACTACTATGAACCCTGGGATCGCTGGTTCGAAAACCGCATCTATCCCTCGCCGGACGGGCTTTCAATCTTCTTCCACGAGATTACCGAGCGCAAGCGGGCAGAGCAGGCGGCGCGTGAAAGCGCGGAGCTGCTGAGGTGCCAGAATCAGGTCCTGGAACTCATCGCCGAGGGGGCACCGCTCCGGGAAACACTCGACTTTCTCCTGCGTGTCACCGAGGCGCAATGCCCAGGTATGCTCTGCTCGATCCTGCTGCTCGACCCCGATGGTGTGCGTGTGCGCCACGGCGCCGCGCCGAGCCTGCCGGAAAGTTTCACTCGCGCCATTGACGGCGAATCCATCGGCCCCCAGGCCGGCTCTTGCGGCACGGCAGCCTTCCGCCGCGAGCCCGTTATCGTCGAGGACATCGCGACCGATTCGTTGTGGGACGATTACCGTGACTTCGCGCTCAAGCACGATCTGCGTGCCTGTTGGTCAGTGCCCATCTTTGATGAGCAACGTCGCGTGCTGGGTACCTTCGCTCTCTACTTCCACAATCCTGGCCGCCCCACCGGACGGCATTGGCAGCTCATCGAAATGGCCACCCACACCGCCGCTATCGCGATCGTCAAGAATCGTGAGACCGAAGCTTTGCGCGCAAGCGAGGAACGACTGCGGCTTGCCGTCATAGGCGGGCGCGTAGGCATCTGGGAGTGGGATGTTAGTACGAACCGTGTCGTATGCAACGGCCAGCTCAAGGCCATGTTCGGCTGGCCGGAGGCTGAGGACCTGACTTCGAAGAAGGTCATGGGCGCCATTCCTTCCGAGGACCGCCTCCGCATCGACGCAGCGATCCAGCGATCGCCATCCCACCCCGACTACGACGTCGAACACCGCATCCTTTGGCCCGACGGTTCACTCCACTGGATTGCGACCAAAGGCCGCGTCGAATACGATGCCGCCGGCAACCGCGTGCGCATCAGAGGTGTGTCGGTGGATATTACCGACCGGAAGCGCGCTGAGGAAGAGACCAGGAGGCGGGAGGCGCTTTTTGCCGAAGCAGAGCGCATTGCGCACCTTGGCAGCTACGAGTGGGATCTCCGCGACAGCAAAGTGTATCGCTCAGAGGAACTCTGCAGGATTTTCGGGTTGCTTCCCGATCAATTCGAACCAACTTTTGAAGGCTACCTCGAACGGGTTCATCCCGAGGATCGGAGTACGACCAAGCAAATTATCGAGCAGGCCTTCCGGGAGCTTGAACCCTTCGAGTTTGAAGAGCGGATCGTCCGTCCCGATGGAGCTGTACGGCTGCTCCACAGTCAGGGGAAATGGATGTTCGACGAGGCCCATCACCCTTTGAAGCTGGTGGGAATATGTCAGGACATCACCGAACGCAAGCAGGCGGAGGACCAGCTTCGACGGAGCGAAGAACGCTTCCAGATCGTTGCGCGCGCCACGAATGACGCGATTTGGGACTGGGATCTGGCAAGCGATGCCCTGTGGTGGAACCAGGGTATCACCACCTTGTTCAACTACGCCGCCGAGGAAGTAGGCACCGATAGCGGCCGGCGTGAGCATGTTCACCCCGAGGACTTGGAAAGGGTTGTGTCTGACATTCGCGCCGTCATGGACCGGGGCGAGCAGTTTTGGGCAGATGAGTACCGCTTTCGCCGTGCAGACGGTTCCTATGCGGACATCTTTGATCGCGGTTTTGTCATTTATGACGGCACCGGAAAGCCGATCCGGATGATCGGGGCCATGAACGACATCAGCGAGCGCAAGCGAGCATTGGAGATACTTGAGCAGCGAGTGGCCAGCCGCACCGCCGAACTGGAGTCACGAAACCGGGAACGGGAATACGAAATCAGCCCACGCAAGCGCGTCGAGGAATTGCTGCGGGCCAGAAACGAAGAGTTGAAGGCCTTTGCCTACACGGTGTCTCACGACCTCAAAGCTCCGCTGCGGGGTATTGCCGGTTATGCTCAGGAGCTGGACGGCCGGCACCGTGCGAGCCTCGGCGAGCGCGCGCTTTTCTGCCTCAAACAGATTCTGACGGCAACTCATAACCTCGACCGCCTCATCGAGGACCTGCTGCACTACTCCCGCCTGGATGCGGAAACGCCTACAGGCGCCGAGGTCAATCTGGCTCACATGGTTGAGGCCATTCTCAGGGACCGGAAGCCTTTGATTCTCGAGCAGGGCGCCGAGGTGGCCGTCAGCCTTTCCTCGACGAGCGTCCGCACTTGGGAGCGCGGCCTCCTGCAGGTCTTGACCAATCTGATCGACAACGCCCTCAAGTACAGCCGGGACGCGAAGCCTCCCCGCGTTCACATAACCAGCCAAGAGCTTTCCGATGCAGTTCGAATCGTGATTTCTGACAACGGAATCGGTTTTGACATGAAGTACCATGACCGCATTTTTGGACTCTTCAACCGGCTGGTGCGGCAGGAGGATTTCGAAGGCACCGGGGCTGGACTGGCCATCGTAAAGAAGGTGGTGGAGAAATTGCGTGGCAGGATCTGGGCCGAGTCGAAGCCCGGCTCGGGAGCGAAGTTCTTTGTCGAATTGCCCAAGGGCCGGACGGCAGGCACAGGAAAATGACATGAACACGTGGGTGCGCCCGATCCTGCTGGTGGAAGACAATCCCATGGACCTGGACTTTACTTTTCAGGCGTTCAAGGAGCACGGTGTCGCTAACCCGATCGTGGTCTGCAGGGATGGTGAAGAAGCGCTGCAGTACATGGAAGAGCACCACTTGCCCACCGATTCGCGCGTCCCCATTCTGGTTCTGCTGGACCTGCGACTGCCCAAAGTCGATGGCATCGAGGTATTGAGGCAGGCCCGCAACCATCCGGTGTGGAAGCAGGTCCCCATTGTCGTGCTGACGACCTCCCGTGAGAATACGGATATCGAGGCTGCCTACCGGCTGGGCGTCAATTCCTACATTGTCAAACCCGTGGATTTTCCCGCTTTTGCTGAAGTGGTGAAAACGATCAAGGTTTACTGGGTGCTCACCAATGAGCCGCCGTTTCGGGAAAACAATGCTCGGTGAACCATGAAAGAGAGAGTCCGCGCGCTCTATGCCGAAGACAGCCCGCTTGATGCCGACCTGACGAAAACACACTTCGAGCTCAACGCTCCGGACTTTGAGCTCGAGGTTGTGGACACCGGGCAGGCATGTCTGGCTCGCTTGGGGGAAGAGAAATACGATGTGTTGCTGCTGGACAATCATTTGCCGGATATGGATGGGATTGACGTCCTGAAGCAACTGGCAATCAAAGAGGTCTTGTTGCCGGTAGTGATGGTGACCAATGTGGGAGATGAGGCCCTGGTTGTTCAGGTACTTCGCCTGGGAGCGTGGGACTATGTCCCGAAACACGGGGATTACTTGAGGAGCTTGCCGGCGGTTCTGAAGAACGCAGTCACTGAATACCGCGCGCTACAGGAGCAAGCACATGCCGCGGGACGGCGACTACGACGCATTCTCTACGTGGAACACAATCCGGTGGACGTTGACCTGACACTGAGACACTTTGCCGAGGTTGCGGCCCATTTCACCCTGGAAGTCGCCCGTTCGTCCGAGCAGGCCCTGGCACTTCTGCAGGAAGACAACGTTGACCTCGTCCTCACGGACCTGCGGATGCCGGATATGAATGCGCTTGATCTTTTGAGAGAGGCAAGACACTGCGGCCTGGCGGTCCCGTTTGTCATCATCACCGGCAAAGGAGATGAGGGGGCGGCGGCGGCCGCTTTGAAACTGGGCGCCTACGACTACATTGTCAAGCGTGACAACTACCTGACCCAACTGCCCCATGCGATCGACAATGCCATCGCTCGCTCGCAGCTTGCACAAATCAATCGGCGCTTGCAGACCGAGCTGGCGGAGCGGGAGCGAGCGCAGGAGGAAAATGCCCGTCTGCTGGTTGAAGTCCTCGGTGAGCGCCAACGTTTGGACGAGATCATTGCGAGCGTGCCGGGACTCGTATGGGAGGCTTGGGGACGTCCCGACAATGCCGACCAGAAGACGAACTTTATCAGCAACCATGTCGAGCGCATGCTGGGCTACAGTGTCCAGCAGTGGCTGTCCACGCCGAACTTCTGGCTCACCATTGTTCATCCGGAGGACCGTGAGCGCGCGGCGCGCGAAGCGGCCGAGTTCTTCACCACCGGCAAGGGCGGAAGCAGCCAGTTCCGTTGGGTTGCGCAAGATGGGCGGGTTGTGTGGGTCGAGGCGCGCTCCACAGTTATCTGTGACGACAAAGGAAATCCGGTGGGTATGCGTGGCGTCACAATGGACATCACTGCGGGCAAAGAAGCGGAAAGAGCCAGAGCGCACCTCGAAGAACAGCTTCGCCAAGCTCAAAGAATGGAGGCCATCGGCCGGCTGGCCGGAGGAGTCGCCCACGACTTCAACAACCTCGTGACCGTTATCAATGGATATGCCGACCTGACGCTCATGAAGCTGGAGCCGGGACATCTCCTAAGCCTCAACGTGACAGCGATCAAAAAGGCCGGTGAACAGGCAGCTGACTTGACGCGTCAACTCCTCGCGTTCAGCCGCAGGCAGCTCCTTCAGCCTCGATTTCTCGATCTGAATTCCTTGATTACAGATAGCGCCAAGATGCTCGAGCATCTGCTGGGAGAGGACATCGAACTGTTGACCATCCTGGATCCCGAGTTGGGATCGGTGAAGGCCGACGCCGGGCAGATGGACCAAGTCATTCTAAATCTGGCCGTCAACGCTCGGGACGCCATGCCTCAGGGAGGAAAACTGACCCTGGAAACGCGCAACGTCATTCTCGATGAAGACTACGCGCAGCAACACCTTTCGCTCGAATCCGGCTCCTATGTCGCGCTGGCCATCACCGACACCGGATGCGGTATGGATGCGGAGACGCTTTCGCGCATTTTCGAGCCCTTCTTCACCACCAAGGAACAGGGGAGAGGAACCGGGTTGGGACTGGCGACGGTGTACGGCATTATCAGGCAGAGCGGCGGCTCGATTTGGGTCTACAGCGAGCCGGGCCGTGGAACCACCTTTAAGATTTACCTGCCTCGAATTGAGGGGCCCGTCGCCGAGTCCGAGGAGACGCGGGGCGAGCCTGAGAGTCCTGGGGGTACGGAGACCCTTTTGGTCGTAGAAGACGACGAGTTAGTGCGAAAGCTGACTTGCGAGGCGCTGCGCCACTATGGATACCAAGTGGTCGAGGCAGCCAACGGGCGTGAGGCGCTTTTGGCTTGTGAAAAGCTTCAGGGGCCGGTTTCCCTCATGATCACGGATGTGGTGATGCCGCAGATGAGCGGTCGAGAGTTGGCTGACAGACTTCATCAACTGCACCCTGAAATGCGAGTTCTCTACATGTCAGGCTATACGGATGATGCCGTGATTCGCCATGGGCTCTCGGACACTGCGATGTTTTTCCTCCAAAAGCCATTTACTCCGAGCGCGCTGGCCATCAAGGTACGCGAGGTGCTGGACCGGTAAAGCGAGCCCTGCCAGGTGATCCGTCCCTCTCGCCTGCAAGCCTTTCGCCCTCCGCCCCCTTCGCAAGCAGCGCATCCACACCGCGGTTTGACTCTATCAGTGGAGGTCGAAGAGGCCGTAGTCGTCTTCCTGCTCGATCGCTCCGTAAAAACCCATCGATCGAGCCGGGAGAAACTGGGCTATCACAGCCGTGATGTTGTCCGGGCCTCCTCTGGAGTTGGCCAAGCCTACCAGCCGCTGACAGGCATCCTCCAAGCCGGACGACTTCGCAATCGTGCCGTAGACCTCATCGGAGCTCATCAGACCGTGGAGCCCGTCCGAGCACAGCAGGACGATGTCACCCGGGTACAAGGTCACGCGGCTTAGCCCGACTTCCACACTGTCGGTCACCCCTAAGGCCTGCAGCAGGACATTACGTTCCGGATGGCGCCGGGCTTCCTCCTCGGTCAAAAACCCCGCACTGACTCTCTGTGCGACCAGGGACTGATCTCGAGTCAGCTGTCGCAGAAAATCGCCCCGCAAAAGATACGCCCGGCTGTCGCCGATCTGGCCGATGATCAGCCGCCCATTCAACTCCAGGACGATCGTCAGCGTGGTGCCCATGCCCCGTAACTCGCGCTTCCGGGTACTTAGCTCATAGATGTGACGGTTTGAGGCCCCAACGGCCTCAATCAGAATTTCTTCCAGCGCATCCTCCTCGGAGGCATCACAGGTAGGAATCAGCTCCTGAAGCTCACGGTAGAGTGTCTGGACCCCGAGTTTGCTCGCTATCTCCCCTGCCGCAGCTCCTCCCATTCCATCTGCCACCGTGAAGAGCGATCCCTGAGGCCCGGAGGGAAAGCGCAGAAGACCGTTCGACTCGCGGTGCATACCCTTTCTGCTGAGGTTCGCAATGATGAAGAAGTCTTCGTTGTGCTCTCGCACCCTTCCCACATCACTCAAAGCACAAGCACAGACATAGTATTGTACGATAGGCTCCATTTGCTCTTCTTTATCGTCAGGATCCGAAAAATGTCCACGCCCAATCTTTTAGCCACAGAGCCATATGACACTGAGAAATCTAATCTCTGTGTCTCCGTGGCTAGATCGGGTAAAAGAAATCCATCGCCACATAGGAATCGAGCCATTTATCCCGTATAATGCCGCTCAAGAGAAACAGCCAATCACCCCCTCTGTTTACTCAAGAGCCAAAAACACCGATGAGTCGTCCTGGAGGTCTGCGATGAGCTCACACATGGAAAGGCGGCGTTACCCGCGCGTTGGCTGCCGGCTGCCTGTGGTCAGCCAGCCTGGCAGCCCGGCGTTGGAAGGGATCGTTTGCGACCTCAGTCTGGATGGGTTGAGGCTACAGACGGCCCAGCCCGTGAAAGCCGGGGAGATCTATCCCGTTCATCTGATCCTCCCTTCCAGGTCCGCTCCCCTCCATCTGGAAATCAAAGCGATCGGTTCAGGCAGTGGCGTTCAAAGCGATGATTTTCGTTTCCAATTTGCTCGCCTGGGGCAGCTGGAGACTCGGCTCCTGAAGCAGTTCATCCTTGAACAAATGACCGTCGAGCAGCAACTGGGGATTCAGCAGATCTTCAGGACTCTGAACAACAAGAACATTCAGTCTCTAATGGATACGGCCAGGATAAGAAGCTTGCTTTCCAAAGCCGCCGCGGCCGGCTCGACCTTCACCTTTGTGCAAGAGGACCGGACGCAACAGTTGAAGTGCCAGCTGGAAATGATTGCCGAAGGCGAACTCCGCTTCACTCATCAGGGTTTCTCGCATGAGCTGTCATTTGAGCTCGACGTTCCTGCCGTCGTGGTTTTCACGACGGATTTCAATTCTTTCTACTTTGAGACATTCCTGTCGGGCATCGAGGCTCAAAGACTTCAGGCGGAGGCGCCGGAGGCGATTTTCTTCCCTGAAAAGCGGTCCGCCGAGCGCAGAGCCGTGCCAGTCCCGGGAAACGCAATCATGATGTTTACGCTGCCATACCCCAAAGACCAGGTGGTGAAAAACGAAGTGGTCGATATCAGCAGCGCTGGACTGTCGTTCCATATCCCGCCGGATGAAAAATACTACCTACCTGGAACTCCTATCCCTGAAATTCAAGTCGTGTGTGAGGGCCAGGAGATAGTTCGTCACTCGGCCGAAGTCAGGCATGTCACACCGTTGGCGGAGGACGGCAAGCCGGTGGTATTGAAGGTGGGCCTGGAGTTTGGCGTTAACCGGCAGAACGTTTCCATTACCAAGACCGGCTTGAAATTGGAGGAGCGCCCGATCCGGGGTCGCCGCCAAGCGGGAGGTCTCGGAAAGGAGCACCTTGGCCCCGAGCGGCGCTCCGAGCCGTCCGGAGAGCGCCGCGACGTTGTCGTCTATTCCAGCAAATTGAGCGGTCCGATATCGGCAGGCTCGGGGAAAACCCGGCCAGGCGCCTTGCTTGAGCGGGAGTCTCCTGTTCGTGTCGTCCGTTACAGCAATCAGCACAATGAGCCGATCGTGGCCATCTTGAACGCCACCTTTAGCCAATCGGAAAAGCGGGCCGCGCCGGTGGTAATCGTTCCGCCGGCGTACGGCCGCCGCAAGGAATCAACTGGCAACCTGGCGCTCGCTCTTATCGAGAATTTCAAGCAACATGAGCAGCACCTCGTGGTGCTGCGCTACGACGGCATTCGCAGCATCGGCGAAAGTCACAGAGACCCAAGTTGTCAGGCCGAAGGCCGAGAGATGGTGAACATGACCCTGGGTCAGGGAATGGAGGACATCTTGACCACCCTGGACTTCGTCACGGACAATCCCTACTTCGAAGCCACCGACATCATCCTGGTTTCCTTCAGCCTGGGGGCTTGCATCGCCCGAAAAGCTCTGGTTTCAGATACCAGGAACCGCGTCGGCTACTGGATCAGCGGCTGGGGAGCGGCAGACGCGCAGGAAGTGATTCGCAATTCCTCGGGTGGCGTGGATTTCATCGGGAACTATCAGAAGGGCATCCGATGCGGCATCGTAAATGTTCTGGGTCACCTGATCGACAACGATCGCTTCTGCGAGGATGCTTTCCGGAATGGGATGGCGAACCTGGATGGTGCCAGACGGGATATGGCCAGGATCGCCATTCCCGTAACCTGGTTTTATGGAAAATATGATGCTTGGATTAATCCTGACCGGATCAGGGACATCATGAGCATCCAGTCAGGCGGACCGCGTGAAGTCATCGAGCTTCCCACAGGGCACATGCCAACCTCCAGCGACCAGGCACTGGAAGCTTATCAGCTGATCACGCGTAAGATCTGGCAACACCTTTTCATCGAAGACATCGAGGTCCAACCGCCCTCGCAATCTGCCGCCGTTGAGTTGAGAAACGCTGAATGGAGCCGCACGCCTAAATCAGCCCTCAAGGACCAGACAGACTATTGGGAAAAGTATCTGCTGGGCGAAGGGCAGCTGGAAGTCGGTTTTGATGTTATGGCAGAGACCCAGGAATATCAGGAGTTCATGAGAAAGCAGGCTCAATTGTTGGACATCCGCGCGGGGGAAGCCGTCGCCGATCTGGGCAGCGGAACCGGGCTGTTTCACTTCACCTTGTTGAATGAGGAAAAGTACCGATCCCTTTTCCAAAATGGGGTCGTAAAGGCCCCTCGAATCCTTACTGTAGATTTTGTGGACTCTGCTCTGGAGAAATCCGAAAAGAAAACAGGTGCTTGGGGGCGCCGTTACGGCATCGATAC
>QHZE01000642.1 GCA_003225335.1 Acidobacteriota bacterium | reverse complement strand
GTCAGGCGCTGCGCCAGCAGCCGGAGCGTCAGTTGCGCCCGGAATTCAGAACCCATTCGACTGCGCCATTGCCTCTCGTACTCGCGCAGCGCCTTGTCGCAGAGCCGGTCCTTCAACAAGGCCTCCGAAAGAACTTCGGCCGCAATGGCGGCGCTCAGGATGCTGTAATAGATTCCACCGCCGGTCGTGGGCTTGACAAGACCGGCCGCATCGCCGACGACGAGCAAGCGGTCGGAATAGGTCTTCCGTATCGGCGCGAGCGGAAGGATGCGCGGGCGTGGCGGGATTCCGCCGTCTGTTTGAAGCTGCCATGGTTTCCTGACTCTCTCGATGAAGCGCTCGAAATACAACGCGGCATTGCCCTCGCACATCAGTCCTACGCGCGCGTGGCTTTGCGCTCCGCGCCGGACCGGCACCACCCAGGCAAAGCCCTGAGGCGCCACCGCGGCGCCGAAGTGAAGCTCCACATCTTCGAGGGGAGCTGCCGGCATCTCGGCTTGAGCTGAATTGAGGTGGACGGCGGGGAGACCCAGTCCCATCTGGCGCTGCAAACCATAACTGGCTCCGGCGGCCAGGATGCAGGCGCGCGCCCGCAGGGGCGACGTCTCATCAAAGCGCTGGATCTCCACATGGGTCTCAGCGATCGATATATTCGTGACCTTGTTTCCCAGCCAGAGCTCCACTCCTTCTTTTTGGGCCGACTCGCAGAGACCCTGGTCGAAACGATGCCGATCCACCACGACGGCCTCGACCCCGGTTGTGGCATACGAGATTTTTTGCCCTGAGGGGGAGTAGAAACAGGCGGTCTTCAGCTCATTGAGGACCGCTTCGTCCGGAAGCGCAAACTCCTGGAAGGCTTCGAGGGCCAGGATGCCCGTGCAGTGGACAGGCTGACCGGCAGTACCGTGTTCCTCCACGACTAACACGCTGAATCCCTTGCGCGCCAGGCACCGCGAAGCATACAGGCCGCCCGGTCCGCCGCCGACGACGATCACATCGCGCATCGCTTCGCCTCTGACACCAAGGAGCCGCTAGCATACTTCGACAATCCGCCAGGGGCCAAGAGAATCCTGGAGTTCCGGATCTTTCACCACGGAGGGCCCGGATATCCACGGAGGGTCCAGTTTCGGAGTTCAGGCTTTAGCCTGCCCGGGCTCGGTGCAGCCTGAAGGCTGAACTCCATACCTCGTCAGAATTTTTTCCCTCGATGTTCCCACTTTCCCCGAAATGTGATCCAGAATGACAAAACGATCAGTTTCATATCCAGCCAAAAGCTTTGCTTCTTGACGTACAGCAGGTCGTACTTGAACTTGTGCCCGCGCGGAATGTCTCTCGGAGCAAAGATCTGGGCGATTCCTGTCAGACCAGGCGTCACCTGATGGCGCGCATAGTATCCGGGGATTTCTTTCATCGGGACAGATCGGCCGTTCCCGTTCACCTCGACCTCTTCCGGCAGAAGCGCTCGCGGGCCGACAAAGCTCATGTCGCCTTTGAAAATGTTCCAGAGCTGTGGCAACTCGTCCATCGCCGTGGCTCTAAGAAGGCGGCCCACTCGTGTGATCCGATGGTCGTTCTCAGCGGCCTGAAGGGCTCCGTAGGCTCGGTCGGAATCGGGGATCATCGACCGGAACTTCCAGGCCGTGAATCGTGTTCCATCCTTCCCCACGCGCTCGTGGCCGTAGAAGACCGGGCCCCTGTCTTCGAACTTGATACTGAGGGCGATCATTGCCCAGAGCGGCGCCGAGCCCAGCAGGCCGGCTCCCGACAGAACCATGTCAAACGGCCGTTTCAGCGCGGGACCGCGCCGGCGATCGGGGCGGGCTACGGTCAGATCCTGAATTTCGTACACGGCGCTGCGAGCTTTCATTTCTATTGACCTCCCTGGCGGACGGGAAATCCCGCCCAGACATTCATGAGCCCGAAGATTTCGCGAGAAACGGCGAGGGCGTCCTGAGTGTTTCTCCACCAACGGCTCGGGGAATACGGATCCTTTGCCGCATAGCGAACGATCGCGGAAGGCGAGTTTCCAACGAGAGCCCGCCACGTGGCCCGGACCCTGCGACTGTGGGCCTTGGACGTTACAATGATCACTCGCTCTCTGCCCCTTTGTGCCAGCTCATGAGCGACGAGCCTTACCTCGTCCGCGGTGTTTTGCACTCCCCCATTCAGCAC
>QHZE01000210.1 GCA_003225335.1 Acidobacteriota bacterium | reverse complement strand
AGACCTGGCCCCGAATCACACAGTGCAGCCCAGCCGCAACCAAAAGTAAAATCACACCCCACTGCGCTCTTTGGAGTGCGGCAGCTTGCTAAGCTTGCTTGCGCTTTAGGGGCGATGGAACGTTCCATCCGCACCAAAGCGGCAGCAAGCTAAGCAAGCTTGCGCACTCCAAAGAAGAGCCGCAAAAATCTTGTAAGGAAAACGCGAATTCACAGCGTAGTACTACGAATTGTATGAAACAGGCTAACGAGCTGCTGGAAAAGACTTCGTGGAGTTCGTGGAAATTCGTGGCAAGTTCTTCAGACGGTTTGGACGATCTCCCGCCTTTTTCACTGACACCGAACAGCGTTAAGGAAACGGGATGGGAGGCAAGGCGGCAATGAAGTTAAAGGTCGCGTCGTTGATCAGGGCAAAGGCGTAAAGCGGCTGGCTCGAGCGCACCCGCAGATTCCCGCCCAGGTGAGGCTCCAGCTGCGGGAAATAATCGCTCAAGTACATCGAGGTGCGCATCTTCGGGTCGAGAGTGAGGTCGATGGAGCGATCGAGGGTCCCTCCGGGGGCCCAGAGCTCCAATGTGACCGTGGCGGGGACGTCATTCGGATTCAGCAGAGCCATTCCCGTCTCGTACATGGAGTCCTGCGCCACGAACGGAAAGAGGAAGCGCGTCATAGGCGTTCCGCCGAGGGCGAAACCGGTCAGGACGGTTTCGTCGTTGTTCGTGAACATCACATCTCCGACCACGCGGTCCTTGGTGCTTTCCACCTCGATCCATCCGGCGACGTTGTTCACTTCCGGCTGGTCTTTGAACATTTCCGCGAGGTCGTCCTTGATTTGCGCGCCCTTGACCAGAGACGTCTTGAAAGGATTCCCGAGGACCTTGCCGTCCGGCGTGTGGAGTGTGACGGTCACTTCAGCATCTTCGCCGCTTCCGTTGATCACGTTCAGGATGGTCTTGAAACCCGGGAAGACCGCAAATTGAGGCGAGAAGATTTTCGTTACCCCTGCGAACGCGTCCATGTCGATGCCGTTCAACGCGCCTATCGCGGCATCGCTTCCGAAGAACTCCGTCATGAGCAATCCCATCGGGGCGGTAACTCTCAAATAACCGTCGCTGACTTCCTCAGGCTTTGTGAACTGCTCGCCAAAAACCTGGGGTTGCCGGTTCGTCGGGAATGCCTGCTGGCCGGTCTTCACGTCCTGTTCCGTTCCGTCTTTAAGAATGCGCCTGAGATCGAACGTGGCGCCCTGGTTGAGGTTGGGGTTGACAAAATTGATCTGAGCGAATTTTCCCTCTTTTCGCACGACTTCCGGAATTATGAAGTCGTGGAGAACACCGCGGAAGAGGGGTGCTCCGTCAAGGTTGGTCACGGCCCCATTCCCGGTGGAAAGATATCCCGCAACGTCCGGCTGATCGCTGACGATGGCGAGCCAGCCGATTCGTTCCTCTTTGTTGTCGAATTTGAAGATCTCCGCGACCGTGAGAGAAATCTGATTATTGGGCGGCAGGCTGTATGCGGCAGGATTTTGGATTCCTTCTCCCGTCACGGCATCTCCGTAGTTGTCGAGCGCGGTGATCGTGAAGTTTGCGGTCTTGTCGGAGAGGTTGATCAAAGTAAGCCCCGTAAACTCCTCGGCGGAGCTTATGAACCGGGCCGCGTCCAGCGCAAACGCGTCAGTCAGGAGCTCGATGTTGTTACTGACAAAGTCCACCGCCGCCACGATCTTCCCGTCCGGTGTGGCCGCCAGCGTGGCCGGCTCGTCGAGAACCTGGTTCGGGCTGTCGCCCACAAGCACCTGGGCCACGACCG
Organism: Acidobacteriota bacterium; assembly: GCA_003225335.1. Taxonomy (GTDB): domain Bacteria; phylum Acidobacteriota; class UBA6911; order UBA6911; family UBA6911; genus Gp18-AA60. The sequence continues at coordinate 13,051 of QHZE01000210.1, read as the reverse complement.
CGCCGGTCTGCAGGTCGTGCTGGAAGATCAGGTCCGAGGAGGAAGACGCGTAAAACGCGTATCTCGAGTCGGGAGAAAAGACTATATTCGCAGAGCCCAGCGGCCCGCCCTTGACCGTGGTCAGGTCCTTGAGATCCTTGAAATCCTCGGTGCCGATGAGCGTCAGACTCAAGTCATTGAGAATCGCCCAATGCTTGCCGTCGGGAGTCAGCGTCGTGAAACCCGGCGCCGTACCGATGGTCGCCGTGTCCAGGATTTCCCCGTCGGAGGTCCTGAAATGCAACACGGTGTCCGCAGTCCGGGCGGCAATAATACCCGTCGAACCGTCGGGCGAGAGCACGGGCTTGTTGAATATCGTGAAGTTTACGGTACTGTCTTTCCCTTTCAGCGTGGCTTTCTTTGTCAGATTCGCGGCGTCGATGAACAGGACTTCCTCGGTCAGCGTGTCGACCACCAGGATCGTCGCCCCATCGGGCGTCACGGTTATCTGCGCGGGCCCCTGCATCCCTTTGAAACGGCCCAATTCCGCACCGTCGGCCAGGGAGAACTTGATGACCTCCCCGGTGCCGGTGGAGGAAACATATCCGATGGTCCCGTCCGGCGAAGCGCTGACGATACTGCCAAAACCGAATTTGGCATCGGGGAAGGTAAAGGTGGAGCGGAGCTCGCTGGCGTCCATATCGATCAGGAAGACTTTGTTGTCCGGGACTTTGTTCTCGAGGACCGAGACAACCGCGAGCGCGCGCCCGCCGGGCAGAGGAGTGGCGAAGGCTGGCGCCCCCCCTGTCTTGATCCGCGCCAGAATCTCACCCGTGAGAAGCGAAAAGGCCATTACGGCGCCGGATCCCCCATAGCTGACGAAGCCGCGCTTCCCATCCGCGGCGACCACGAGGTTCGGAGCGACGTTGTCGCTCGTGACCTGGTTGACGTCAAAATTCAGTTTTTCGCCTCCATTGGCGTCGGGTTGCACCCTGGCAAAGACCCGTTTCTGCGCCTGCGCCTCCCCCGGAAGAACCGCCAGGATCAAAACTGCAGTGGCGAGGGTCCGGCCGCCGAAAACACCGAGCATCCCTTTTTCTCCATTGAACTAAAGATGACGACGAGATGTTAGCATCAACGCGCATACCCGGCCAGAGCGAATCTTTCGTCCGGAGGCACGAAATTCTTTGCGCTTCTTTGCGCCTTCGCGTCTCTGTGGTGAAAGCAGGTTACGCCTCATTCACCGCTAAGAGGCAAAGACGCGAAGAATCGCTAAGAGATTTTTGGTTGCGGCTCCGCGGGCATGCGCAGACGTGCGGTGGGCCACTTGATAATTACGCTCACGAATTGCAAAATAACGACTGTCACTAATAATCCCAATGCCGCGCAAACTTCAATCGCGCACGTGCCCGATTTGCCTCTCTGATCCTGCCGAGGTCTTTTGCGAAGTGCGAGGAAACGACCGCCTCCACACTTCAGCAAGTGAGGCGCAGCTCCCCGGGAACACTATAGTCTACCGGTGCAAAAACTGCACCCTCGGCTGGATTGATCCTGTGCCGAGCGCACGCGAGCTAGCGGGCTATTACACCTCGTCCTACCTGGGGGATGTGGCAAGTACCGTGGAAGGTTTCCTCGCCGGACAGTTACAAAGGAGCCGGTCCTGGAAGAATGAATTGGACAAGGCGAGGTTGGTCGAGCGGTTTGTGGCGGGCGGCAGGATTCTTGACGTGGGTTGCGGCGACGGCAAGTTCCTCTGGGCGCTCGACCGGCGCCGATGGGAGAGGAGCGGGATTGAAGCGATCGGAAGCGCCGTAAGCCTGGTGCGATCGAAATTGAGTGACCTTAGCCTTGTTGCCGGGGACGTGCTGTCGGCTCAGCTACCGGAGGAGTCGTTTGACGTAGTCACGCTCTGGCACGTTCTTGAGCACTTGCCCGAGCCCCAGAAGGTCATCCAGCGCGTCCGCGGGCTTTTGGCTCCAGGAGGTTGGCTCTTCATTTCGCTTCCCAACTTCGAGAGTTGGCAGGCATCGATTTTCCGGCGCCACTGGTACGCCCTTGATGTGCCAAGGCATCTCTACTTCTTTTCACCCCGCTCGCTTCGTCTCCTGCTGACTGAAACGGGACTCACTGTCGTGCGCAATGCCTTTTTCTCTCGCAGAGCGAGTTTTCATCAACTCAAGCACAGCGCTTTGAACTGGTCGCAGAGCGCCTTCGGCAGCAGATTCCCGTACTACTGCATCAAGCCTATTCTGGGCATCGCATGCCTGTTGGAGAACGTGACCGAGGGATATGGTGTGCTGACGACAGTCGCCCGAAAGGCGCCAAATGGCTGACAGCCTGCCGTGCCGGCCATGAGAAGCTGTTAAAAAATCGGCATCCCCGTCGAGGCCGGGGCCACCGCTACCCCGCGTGTGGCTCCGTGGCAAAAAAGGCATCATCGGCCACAGACACACAGAGCCACGGCCCTATAGATTGCAAGGGGCGCTGGAAATTTAACATGGAAAAAGTCTACGAGACGTTGACGAACGCGAGGCAGCGGACTTCATCATCGGTAGCGGTCCGTATCCGTTCCAGCATGCCATCCCGGACGGATTCCAGGCTTTCGGTCCACACGGGGTCCACGACCTCGACGACGAGGCGATAGTTATCCCAATTCACAGGACGGCAGGCCTGGGCTACTCTTTCGCCCAAAAGTTTTGGCCAGGCCCCCTCCAGGCAGGCCACAACCCAGCGGCCGTGAATCGGCTTTCCCCGATACAACGTGTACAGCACCTTGGAAACGGGTTCCATCGCTTCTACCTCACGATTGACTGACCACCTAAACCGATCGCTCGGAGTTCAAGCTTTAGCTCTTGGTTTGCTGTTCAAGCTTTAGCCTGCCAAGGGGGAGTAGCAGCCTGAAGGCTGAACTCCATGCGCAGCCTGAAGGCTGAACTCCAAACGAGATCAGTGGAGAGACTTCCCTTTTCGAAGGTCCTCCATCTCGGCCTGCGCTTTGCGAACCAATTCCCCCATTTCGGGATCGTCCGGCACGGTTCGATCCAGTGGAACGAACCGTGTCACAAGCTGAGCCCTCCCCGCCGCAGGACCGAAGTTCATGCGAACTTCGCTGAACATCCGCCCTTCGTTGACGGGGATCACCACCAGGGTGTCTCCCACTTGCTGCGGTTCAGAAGCGACTTCGTAGTTATGCGCGACCAGAAGGAGGTCGATGCCTGGAACAACAATGGCCAGGCTCATCGCCTTGCCAATGTCCATGTCGGTGAGCACGACCCGGTAATCGGTCTTGTCGCGGATTTCTTCCATCACCTGGCGCACGGCCGCCTGCGGATCTCGGATCTCGAACTCGCTGCGCGAAATCCGCTCTTGTGGGTCATAAAGCAGCCCGGTGACGCCGATCCTTACACGGTTGCCGGAGGCGATGGAGTGCTCTTTGATGACGTAGCGCTGCAGTCTGGGGAAGTTAGGAAGCTTGGCCGTGACATTGGCCGAGACCAGAGGAACATCCAGGAATTCCTTTGGTATCTGGCCGGCGGCGGTCAGATCGGCCATTTCCTGCCACACCGGCAGATCCCAGGCGCTCAGGTTCAGAGCATCCAGGCCGCACCGGTATGTTCCTTCGAGGGTCCAGCGGTTAAGCACCGGAGCTTCCGCAACTCCATTGACGAAAATAGACCCTCCATCGACTCGGAGAAAGGGGACAGAGGGGTACTTCTTGGCAAACGCCTTCCAGTAACTCATCCTACGGGCGAACCCGCCCATTCATCCCCTCGAGAAGCTTGTCGGGGAAAATCGTGGCAGGAGCAGCCGCGGCCTGGCCGGACGACTGGGCTATGGCAGGCGCTTGAAAAAGGAGAAGAAGCGCGAAGCAGCGGAGCCAAAAATCGGGTTTATTCACGATCCACATCCCTAAGAAATGGATTACGTGAGCGAACCCACAAAAGGTAACAAAGAGGCACGCGAATGACAACACGCAAGACGAAGGAATCAAAGGAATCCAGAATAGAGCCCGCCCAGGTTTCGGATTTTGGCTTTCGGATCAGGCGACATTTTTCGATTCGTTTGATTCCTTTGATTCCTTTACCTTCGTATCTCGTCATTCGTCATTCCTCAACTCCCTGATCAAAGAGACACGCAGCTTGCGGCAGAGGCGCTCGAAGGAGGAAACAGGGAAGCCGACTACGTTGAAATAGCAGCCTTCGATTCGGTCGATAAAAAGGGAGGCGTAACCCTGGATGGCGTAGCCTCCGGCCTTGTCCCGATATTCCTTCGTATTCAGGTACCATTCCATTTCAGGCGCGGACAGGCGGCGAAAGTGAACACGCGAAACCGTGCGGGAGGAACGTCTTTGCCGGGAGCGGCAGTCGATCAGACACAACGCCGTAATTACTTCGTGCCAGCGGCCGCTCAAAGCGCGCAGCATGGTGCGCGCCTCTTCCGCGCTTAAAGGTTTGCCCAGAATGCGGCGGCCGAGCACGACGACCGTGTCGGCGCCGATGACGAGCCCGGAATGATGCTTGCCACTAACCTCTTCAGCCTTTGCGCGCGCGACCCGAAGCGCATAGCGCTCCGGCCTCTCGCCCATACTCGGTGCGGGTTCCAGTATCCTGCTGGGCTCCACCCGAAATCTCAGGCCGAGCGCTCTGAGGATTTCGCGACGCCGTGGAGATGCGGAACCCAGGATAAATTGGGTCTCGTCATTGCTCACGCGTCACTCTTCATTCCTCACTCGTCAATCGACATTCCCTTCAGCCCCACTTGAGCTTTTCCCTCAGAACCTTGAAAAAGGTATTGCCCCCAGGGAGAACCAGGCGGACGGCGGAGCTTGCCTTTTGCAGCCGGAGAGAATCCCGTGCCCTCAGAGGCATCCCGACCTGACCGTCGACGGTGAGCATCATATCGGTGCCGTGGAGGAGCGACACATTTATTTTAGCCGCGTCATGGACTACCACAGGCCGGTTGGTCAATTTGTGAGGACATATCGGCGTGATGATGAAGGCTTCCAGCGTCGGGTAGACGATTGGCCCTCCGGCAGAGAGCGAATAAGCCGTCGAGCCCGTGGGCGTAGAGATGATGAGACCGTCTCCCTTGAAGGTACTGACAAGCTGCGCGTCGACCCGGACTTCCACTTCGATGATCCGCGCCAGGGCGCCCTTGTTAATCACCGCGTCATTCAAGGCCATGTAGTGCTCGACGAACTGGCTGTCCCGGAAGACCTCGACTCTGAGGAGCATCCGGTCTTCCAGGTAGTAATTTCCCGACAGCAGCGCTTCAAAAGCCGGCAACATCTCGCCGACCTTCACTTCCGTGAGAAAACCAAGGGAGCCCAGATTAATCCCAAGAATCGGCGTGGCACTCCCGGCGGCGAGTCGAGCGGCGTACAGGAGCGTTCCGTCTCCGCCGAATACAGCCACAGCATCGGACCTGGCGGGCAACTCGGCGGCGAGGACAGGAACGCCGCCCCGGAAACCCTGGCCTGCCAGCGCCTCATCCAGGAACACTTCGGCCCCGCGGGCTTCGAGCCAGGGAATCAACTCCGTGAGTATTGACGGTACACGCGGATCGTGCTTCTTGAAGAGGAGGCCGACCCTTGCCACCGGTGGATTCATGGGCCGGATGATAGATCAGGAGTGAGCCGCAGGTATAACAAAAATTCCTGGTTTCCCTTGGCTCCCGGAACCGGAGAAGGGATGCTGCCGACAACCTGATAACCCTCGTTGTTCGCACATTCAACGACCGAATCCACAGCCTTGCTGCGGACTTCAGGGTCGCGCACCACGCCTCCCTTCCCTACTTCACCCTTACCCGCCTCAAACTGAGGCTTGACCAGGAGCACGATGTCGGCAGGGGTTTCGACCCTCTCGATCAGTGCGCGCTTCAGGGGGCGAAGGACTTTCGTCAGCGAGATAAACGAGAGATCCACCGTGACCAGCGAGACGCCCGCAGGCAGGTCTTCGGACAACATGTGGCGCACGTTGAATTCGTCGCGCACGATCACGCGGGGGTCGGAGCGAAGCTTCCAGGCAATCTGTCCCTTTCCAACATCGAAAGCGTGCACTTGACGGGCATGGTATTGCAGCAGGCAGTCGGTAAACCCGCCCGTGCTCGCCCCGAGATCGGCGCAGATCCGGTCCGCAACCGAAATTTGAAAGTGTTCCAGCGCCCCTTGAAGCTTGGCGCCGGCCCGGCTCACGAAGGGGAGTTCCCCCAGGACTCGGATCGCCGCCCGCGGATCGACCAGGGCACCGGGTTTCTCGATCTTTTGTTCGTTGACAAGAACCTGCCCGGCCAGAAGCAGCGCCTGCGCCTTCTGGCGGCTTTCAACCAGGCCTCGCTCCACCAACACCAGATCCACCCTCTTCGATTTCGGATTTCGGATTGCCGATTTCGAATTGCCGATTGCCGATTGCCGATTGTGGATTTTGGATTTCGTATTCATAAGAGATGAAAGCTCGTCTCAATCCGCAATCCGCAATCCGAAATTCGCAATCAGGCCGTGCGGCGGAGAATGAACTGGGCGATGCCGAGCAGGGGTTCCGCGCGGGGTCCGATCTCCCGGGCCGTCTCGATAGCGGCGTTTGTAAGCTCTCTGGCCTTTCGCCGCGAAGCCTCGACCCCGTAGAGCGCCGGATACGTGGCCTTTTTCATCTTTTGGTCCTTGCCGGCGGTTTTTCCCAGGTCCTTGGTAGAGCTGGTGACGTCGAGGATATCGTCCACGATCTGAAAGGCCAGGCCGATGCTGCGGCCGTACGCGCTCAGAGCTTCCATCTGCCGCGTGTCCGCTGCCCCGGCCAGACCGCCGCAGCGAGCGCAGGCGGCCAAGAGCGCTCCCGTCTTGGCGCGATGAATATATTCCAGAGTTTCCGGGCCGATGTCCTTCCCTTCGGACTCCAGATCCACCACCTGGCCTCCGATCATCCCGTCGATTGTGCCTGTGGCGTAGGAGATCTCCCGGACAATCGCCAGGCGCGTCGCGCCGGAAACATCGGGCAGTTCCGTCAGAATCTGATAACAACGAGTCATGAGAGAATCGCCCGCGAGGATCGCCATGGCCTCGCCAAAAACTTTGTGGCACGTGGGCACCCCTCTGCGCAAATCGTCATTGTCCAACGCCGGAAGATCGTCGTGGATGAGAGAGTATGTGTGAATCATTTCGATGGCGCACGCAAGAGGCAGCAGTACTCTTCGAGCGCCTCCCACACTCTCCCCGGCAGCCAGAACAAGAATGGGCCGGACCCTCTTGCCTCCCGCAAACACGGAATAACGCATAGCACGGTGAATCGTAGGGGGTTCCTGCGCTTCCTTGGCTAAGAGCTCGTCCAGACAGCAATCCACCTGCTGCTTCGCCTCGGCCATGTATTTTTCAATTTCCATTTGGGATCCGTTCGAAATCGAGGCTCCAGCGCACAGCCTTTACCACGAAGCCGCGAAGACGCAAAGAGTCGCGAAGTTTTTGGTTGCGGCTTGGCGGCCTTGTACGCCTATATCTTCGTGTCATGGCCGTCTCGGTGTCATGGCCGTCTCGGCCATGACCCAGGTTAAATCCTCACTTCCCACGGGCGGGACACCCGTGCCACATTCTTCGCGTTTGCGTGGTGGATTCTTTCCCCAGTCAGGCTTCGCCGGCGTCCTCCGCGGTGAAGGGTGTTTCCGTAAGTCTGCCGTCTCCGCCGCGGGTCAACATTTCCACTTTGCGCTCGGCCTCTTCCAGCTTTGCGTTACAAAAGCGGCTGATCTTTACGCCTTCCTCAAAAAGCTCGAGCGCCCTGTCCAGCGCCAAATCGCCTCCCTCCAACTGCGACACAATCTCCTCGAGCGACTTCAGCGCCGACTCGAAATCCTTCAATTTCATCTCCGTGTTCGTCTCCATACGCTGCCTCCCCGCACAGCCGTTACGATGAGCCGCATCAATCGCGCGCGAGCCTGTCGGCGCCTTGCAACGAAACCTCGTTTTCAGAGGGCGCGCTGACGGAAGCCACGGACGGTCCGGATGTGTCCTCAACCGATTCCACGAGGCAACCGATCGTCCCGCGCGTCAGGCGCACATCAACCTTATCTCCCCGGGAAACTGCAGTTGCGTCCTTCAGGATGGTCCCTTGCGGATCACGGCAGATCGCGTATCCGCGCTCGAGGATCGCCAGCGGGCTCAGAGCATCCATGCGTCCCACGGCGAGCTCCAACCGCGACCGCTCAGCCTTGAGCCGCGCCCGCATGTCCGAGGCCAGCGATTGCTCCAGCCGCGCCAACACATTGCTCTTCCGAGCAATCACCTGGTTCAGATCCACGCGAGCCAGGCGGGTCTGCAGGACCCGTTCGCCGTGGCGGACCCTGGTTACAAAGCGCATCGCGGCCTGCGTCATACGGAGCGTTGCCTCGTCAAAGCGTTGCTGCAACTCGCGGACCTTGTTGGGAGCAACTTCAAACGCCCGATTTCGTGAGAGCCGCTCTAGTGACGACCGCCGCTTCTCAATCTGAAGGCGCATCGCCTGAGCGAGTCGGCCGCGCAGGGACTGCACCGTGGCGCGGAGATCCTCGCGCGCGCCCGAGACCATTTCTGCCGCGGCCGAAGGGGTTGGAGCGCGCAGGTCGGCGACAAAATCCGCGATGGTGAAGTCCACTTCGTGTCCGACCGCAGATATGACCGGGATCCTCGACTTGAATATGACCCGGGCCACGATTTCTTCGTTGAAGGCCCAGAGGTCCTCCATAGATCCGCCGCCGCGGCCCAGGATAACTACATCGACGTCGTTCCGAGTGTTGAAGTAGCGGACTCCGGCAGCGATCTCCTCCGCGGCGCCGGGACCCTGGACCTTCGCAGGGTATATCAGGACGTGCAGCGACGCATTGCGGCGCTTCAGGATCCGCAGCATGTCGCAGATCGCGGCTCCGGTCGGGGACGTAACAATACCGATCTTTCGCGGGAGCAGGGGGAGGGAACGCTTGCGGACGGCCTCGAACAGCCCTTCGCGGCGCAGTTTCTCCTTGAGCTGCTCAAAAGCTAGCTGGAGGGAGCCGAGCCCCACCGGCATCATGTAATCCGCCAGGATCTGATAATCGCCGCGCGGCTCATAAAGACTGATGCGCCCCCGGATCAGCACCTCGAGGCCGTCTTCGGGTTGGAACTTCAGATAGCGGTTGGTGTTCCGGAAGCACGCCGCCTTGACCTGGGCCTGGTCGTCTTTGAGGGTGAAATACATGTGGCCTGAAGAGTGGTGCTTGAAGTTAGAGATTTCCCCCTGCACCCAGATCTCTCTATAGCGGTCTTCGAGAGTCCGTTTGATCTCGGCCGTCAGTTCCGAGACGGTGTAAATTTTCCTTTCGGCAAACAGATCCATCGCACTTGTTTATCACAAAGGGACTGTGACACCAAGCGAGCAGTGGCCAGTGGGCAGTGGCCAGTGGGCAGTGCCCAGTGGCCAGCCGGCCTGGTTGCTCGGTCACTTTCCCCATGTGTCATTTGGTTTTTCCTTTACACCACAACAAACGGCGAGCGATCGAAAACGATCCATGGAAAATGACGAAAACCAGTGGCCAGTGAGCAGTGGGCAGTGGCCAGCCTGCCAGATTGCTCAGTACTTCCCAATTATCATTGCTCTTCCACTGCCCCCTGCCTGCTGCCTGCTGCCCACTGGCCACTGCCCACTGGCCACTGGTTTATGCTAAGGTTCCGGAATGAGGCGATATACCGAACAGCACGCGAAATCCGGGACAGCCGTCGCGCTGCCGGAGATCGAATGCTGGGAAAACCAGTTCCCGGGCTATGAAATTGAAATCATCATACCTGAATACACGGCAATCTGTCCCAAAACGGGGCTGCCAGATTTCGGAACCATCCGGGTGCACTATGTTCCGGATCAATGGTGTATCGAGCTGAAATCCCTGAAGGAGTATGTCACGGCCTACCGCAATGTCGGCATCTTCTATGAAAACGCGGTGAACCGCATACTCCGGGATCTGGTGAAGGCGTGCAAGCCTCTTTCCATGCGGGTCCGCGGAGAGTTTACGCCTCGGGGCGGGATCCAGAGTCATGTGGAGGCCCGGTACACCCGTTCCCGGCGCAAAAAGAGCAACTCCTGAGCATGTATCTGAATGAAATCCGGTATATTGACGATCTGTGGCGCATACCGGCTCTCGAAGTGACGAGTGACGAATGACGAGTCGTATTCTCTGTCTCATTTCATTCGTCACTCGTCATTTCAGCAAATGGAGGGAAGATGGATAAGCACACCAACGAACTGATCCACGAAACAAGCCCCTATCTCCGCCAGCACGCGCACAATCCGGTCCAGTGGTATCCCTGGGGCCAGGAGGCGCTCCAGCGCGCTCGGGAACAAGACAAGCCCATACTGTTGAGCATCGGCTATTCCGCCTGCCACTGGTGTCATGTCATGGAGCGCGAGTCTTTCGAAAACGAAGACATTGCGCGCATCATGAACGACAACTTTATCAGCATCAAGGTGGACCGCGAGGAGAGGCCGGACCTCGACGCCATCTACATGAACGCGGTCCAGCTGATCACCGGCCAAGGCGGATGGCCGCTGACTGTTTTTCTGACTCCGGCTCAAGTCCCGTTTTACGGAGGCACTTATTTCCCACCGGAGGACCGGCACGGGATGCCGGGCTTTGCCCGCGTCCTGCTGAGTGTGGCCCGCGCCTATAAGGACAGGAAGGCAGAAATTCTGAGGGATACCACGGCAATCATCCAGGAGATCCAGAGAGTCAACCAGCCCGTCGCATCGGAAGAGGAACTGAAGACGGAGCTTCTTGGCGTTGCGGCGCATAGCATTATGGCCAACTATGATTCTCAAAACGGCGGCTTCGGCCGCGCACCCAAATTCCCTCCGTCGATGTCCCTGACCTTCTTGCTGCGCTCGTACCTGCGCACGGAGCAGCGCGAGCTCCTCGAAGCCGTCGAAACCACGCTCGAAAAGATGGCTTGTGGAGGAATGTACGACCAGTTAGGCGGAGGATTCCATCGGTATTCGGTTGACCAGTACTGGTTCGTACCGCACTTCGAGAAGATGCTGTATGACAACGCGCTCCTGAGCCGGATTTACCTGGACGCCTACCTGGTCACCCGCAACAGCTTTTACCGCAGGATCGCGGAGGAGACACTCGATTATGTGACCAGGGAGATGACCTCCCCCGAGGGGGGCTTTTATTCCACGCAGGATGCCGACAGCGAGGGCGAGGAGGGGAAGTTCTATGTCTGGACGCCTCAAGAGGTGGAAGCCCTCCTTGAGGAAAAGGACGCGGCTCTCTTTTGCCAGTATTACGACATAACCCCCGAAGGAAATTTCGAGGGGAAGAACATTTTGCACGTTCCTCGGCCGGCGAGCCTGGTGGCGCGGCTCAACAGAACGCCGGAGGACCAGTTTCTGGAGATCATCGAACGCGGCCGGAAGACTCTTTTCGCGGAGCGCGAAAAGCGCGTCAAGCCCGGCCGCGACGAGAAGATACTGACCTGTTGGAACGGGTTGATGCTGCGGAGCTTTGCCGAGGCGGCAAACGCTCTCGACCGGGATGATTACAAGACGGCAGCGGTGCGCAATGCCAGGTTTGTGCTCTCAAAGCTTCAGCGCGACGGCCGTCTCCTGCGGAGTTACAAGGATGGAGAAGCCAGGTTCAATGCCTACCTGGAAGATTACGCGAGCATGATTGAAGCGCTGCTTTCCCTCTACGAGGCGACCTTCGATCCTGGCTGGATAGGCGAGGCCCGCAACATGGCGGAGGTTCTGGTGCGCGAGTTCTGGGACTCCGGCGGTGTCGGATTCTACTTTACAGGAGCCGGCCATGAATCGCTGATCACCCGGCCTAAAGACCTTTATGACAACGCCACACCGTCGGGCAATTCCATGGCGACGTCTGCGCTCCTCAGGCTGGCGAAGTTTACCGGCGAGGACAGTTGGGCCGAATACTCGCGTCGATCTCTCAAAAGCATGGCGACCGTAATGGCACGACACTCCTCCGCGTTTGCCCATCTTCTCTCGGCTTTGGATTTCCACCTGGGCCGCGCCAAAGAGATCGCCGTGGTCGGAGACCCGGAATCTCAACAGACGAGAGAGTTCCTGAGAAACATCTTCCAGCGCTATCTGCCGAACAAAGTAGTCGCCTGCGGGCTGAACGGAGATCTGTTTTTGTTAAAGAGCCGGGCGCAGGTGCACGGCGCACCGACCGTCTACGTCTGCGAGAATTACGTCTGCCAGGCCCCTGTAACCACCACAGAAGAGCTAGCGGGAGCGCTGGAGAACCCCCTGGTTCAGACCTCAGACCTCAGACCTCAGACTTCAGACCTGGAGGATGTTTGAAGTCGACCAAAGAATTGACGACAGAAAGACTTGCCACGAATTTCACGAATTATGCGAATTTTTTGATCAGAGACGGTGTGTATACCTAGCCCATGTTTGCGGGGGCTAGTGAGCGTAATGCAAAAGCTCCTCAGGACCGCCAGCCTCTTTTCGTGTAATTCGTGAAAATTCGTGGCCGGTTTTCCTCCCGTGGCTCTGTGCCTCTGTGGCTGATGACGCCTTTTTGCCGAGCGAAATGAATCCAACCCGGTTGGTTCCAGGGGAGCGTTCGCCGTGGATGCTTCTGGGCTTGTCTTTCCTGTTCTCCTTCATGCTTCGGGTTCCCTACTACCAGCATGCTTTGACCTTTATAGACGAAGGTATATACGGGACAACAGCATTCGTGCTTCACGAAGGGAGCATACTCTATCGCGATATCTGGTGTGGCCACCAACCGTTGCCCATGATCCTGTCTTGTCTGGCGTTCCACGCCTTTGGTGTCAGCTCCTTCGCGTTACACCTTGAATCGTTCCTTTTGGCATGGCTCGCCTGCCTTGCAGTGTACCTGGTCGGTTCTCGTTGTTTTTCACGCCGGATTGGTGGTTTGGCGGCCTTGACGTATGCCATTGCCAGCACTTCCTGTTACACACCCAGAATTATTGGGATGACGGCCGAGCAGGTAATGGTGGTCCTGGAAACAGGATCTGTTTTCTTCTTCCTTCGCGGCCTCGATTCGAGAAACAGAGGAACGGCGATCCTGGCCGGCATAGTTGCTGCGGCCGCAT
>QHZE01000209.1 GCA_003225335.1 Acidobacteriota bacterium | reverse complement strand
GGCAATTGCCAAAACCGCAAAACTACGCAGCCATGAAGGCGGGGCTCTTCAGCAACAAGCGAGAGCCGTAGCGCAGGTCACCTGCCAAAGCATTCTCATGTGATGACTCCCTTCCCGGGGTGTGGCATGCGCCAGATAGCATCAGAACGACTCGCGCCAGACGTCGCCCCAAATCCTGCGGATTCAGGCCGAGAACTTCAGGGCGCCGCTGCTTCCGAGCCACGACCGCCTGGGAGTGGTTGTGGCGAACTGCGGCGAAAGCCTTACCGCTCCCTCACAATCCGCAGGATCTGCACCGCCTCGTCCTCCTCCTCTTTCTTCTTGAACTTCACCCCTTCGAACTCCCGAAGCATTTTCCGGGACAGTTCCTTCTTGCCTTGATCGCGGTAGAGGAGGCCCAACTGATACAGCGCCGTCGGATTCTCCGGGTCGATCCTTAGCGATTTCTCCAGTTCTGTCACGGCCTCCCCGGGCCGCCCTGCTTCCATCAACACCTGGCCGAGCATAGCGGGAGGCCGAGCATCCTTGGGATTCAAGGCCCCGGCCTTCCGCAACGCCGCTATCAACTCCTCGCGCCGGTACGGATCGCCCGCGCGCCGCAACGCGGTGGCGTACAGATAGCGCGCGCGAAAGTCGCCGGGTGCAATGTCCGCCGCGCGCCGGAAGGACGCGGCCGCATCTTGGTAACGTCCTCGCTCTAGTTGCGAAACCCCGACCGCCAATAGAGGCAGGCTCGATTTCGGGTCGGATCGGCTGGCGTCGAGCAGGGTCCTCTCGGCGTCCTCCTGCTTGCCGAGCAGCGCTTGGATTAGGCCCCTGAGCACGAGCAACCGCAAGGAACCCGGCATCTTCTCGAGGCCCTGGCTCGTCACCTTGAGCGCAAATTCGTTGTTCTGGTGGTCCACCGCGAAGCCGGCCAGAGCGATATACCCGTCCTCGGCGCTCGGATCGAGTTCGATCGCCTTGTTGTAAGCGGCGTATGCCTTCTCCGGCTGCCCTGCCCGGTCGTAAGTCTCGGCGACCACTGGCAGTACTTCCGGATTCTTCAGAGCCAGGTCGCCGGCTTTCTCGAATTGCTCCATGGCTTCGAGGAATCGCTTCCGTTCGTATTCCGCCAGGCCGACGTACAAATGCGGAACGGGATCGTCCGGCGAGGCTCTCGTCACCGTTCGGAATTCGCGTTCCGCCTCCCGCTTTCGATTCAGGAACCACAGCGTCGTGGCCAGGTTCTTCCGGGCGGGCAGGAAGCTGGCATTGAGAGCCAGCGTCTTCTGGAAGAACTCCCGCGCCCTGTCCAGTTGTTCGAGCCGCATGTAGGACAGTCCGATTTGATGACACACGCGCCAGTCCGACGGCTGAGACTTGTAAAGCGCCAGCAGCCGGTCCAGAGCTTTGCTGGGTTCTTCCCCTTGTGTCTGGGCGAAGGTAACGGCGGAGAGGCAGAGGACACAGAGGAAGCGCACGAAACTACTCCTCGATCCGTGGTTCGCCCAATCCCTTGCCGGCACGCGGAGTATCCTTTCTTCAAGCGCGGAACTAATTGCCATCAGCTGTCAGGCTTCCAAGCGATTTACTGATAGGCATTTCTATCCGGGGAGCATTCGGGGAGCAAGCGAAATTTCCTTGCAAGCGTGGGCGCTGAGTGGGGGTTCGGCCTGGCAAACCCGCGCTCCCTGCTGAACTCCGACCCCTCGCCATTGGCTTGTTGAGTGAATGGGCTGTTTATCTCAGCCCATCCGTTTCCACCAGCGACGCACTGGTCGTGAGAAAAAATGGTAGCGCCGGCGTCTCGCCGCCATGTGAGCCTCGACAACTCCTTTTGCGTCAACAGGACCTTTGCCGGGTGGAAGCCGGCGCCACATTTTTTCTCACGACGCACTGTCACGCCGGTACCAACAGTCGCCGTGGCATACCCAGAACGACTTCGCCCTATCGTGGCTTGTGGCGGGTGGTCTTGGTGAGCTTGCCATCGGCGTCATACGCCCGCCATTCGCCGAACTTCTTGTCGTTGACGTATTCACCTTCGTCATACAGTGTTCCGTTGGGATGGTATCTCTTCCAGATGCCCGCTTTCTTTTCATCCTCAAACGAACCGGTCTGCATCAGCTTCCCATTCTCGCGATACCATTTCCACTCGCCCGTCATCTTGCCGCCCGAGTATCTGCCGATGGCTCTCAGCGCTCCGTTACGCAGGTAGTACTTCCACTGGCCGACCTTCTCGCCGTTGCTGTATTTGCCGACGCATGACACCGTGCCGTCTTTGAAGTGCTCCTTGAAAACGCCGTTCTTCAATTGCCCGTCAGCGTCGTATTTGCTCTTGTCCATTTTCATAGTCGTGTTTCCTTTCTTTGGATTTCGAGTTCAGTCAGCACCTGTTTCGAGTGTCAAGAAAAGCCTCGCAAAGCCCGGCAAAGCTGCGTCAAGCCGCAGCACTCCGGTTTTCCTGACGGCCGGCTCGGAGAGGCCGCTACTCGCACGCCCTGTCTTCTTTGGCCAGGTCTGTCGTTTCAATTGGCGGAGAACGGGTTGTATGGGTAGAATCCAGTCCTTAAACGATAGAACTATAACTGACAGCTCATTGATGTGAGCATCGATTCCTCAACCACATCGTGAACTCGGAAATGTTGAAAATGGAACATAGCGTAAGTCTCCCCCGTTCCCTTCGGGATTTTGTCGAGCGACAGCAAACCGTTCCGATCGAGAGGCTGATCAGGAATAGCCGCAGGCCCTCCTATCCATACTGCGAGTACTGGCGCCGGGCTGTCGCGGCAATGCTTCTCTCCGGCCGGGTTGCGGCCAAGGATGACGGCTTCCCTAACATGACGGATGTGAATCGGATCTGCAAGGAAGCGAATTTCGACCAATACTT
Organism: Acidobacteriota bacterium; assembly: GCA_003225335.1. Lineage (GTDB taxonomy): Bacteria > Acidobacteriota > UBA6911 > UBA6911 > UBA6911 > Gp18-AA60. The sequence continues at coordinate 7,561 of QHZE01000209.1, read as the reverse complement.
ATTCGAACAGACTGGCCGGTTTCTGGTCACCGCGAAAATCATCCAGCCCGACGAACGAAGCTCCCGGTATGAGGCCGCCCAGTTTAGCGATGCTTTTTGGAATCACCGGCTCGAACTTTTGCAAGAGGCGACACGCCGGGCCTTTCTTGATTTTGTCCAGCAGTTCACCTCCTTCCGCGAGCGGCGTCCCACACTGGCGGTCAGTTCGAAGCTGGATGGGCTTGTCGCCTTGTTTGCTGCGGCGTTTGCAGACTTGGCCATCCCCGGAGACCAGGCCGGTGACGTCTTCCTCGACTTCAGCCAACTGCCCGCCCCGGACTTGATCTGCCTTGGCAAGCAGATGGGCCTGCAGCTTCGCCAACGGGATGTGGATGGTTGGAACAAATGGTTCGACGAGCCCGGGCAGCAGGCCTTGCTTTCCGCGCTCTTTGTGTCCAATTGGGCTTATATTGCGGACTACCAGAAGCAGAGCTGGTTCTACCCAAGCGATACAGGACGGATCATTTTAGGTCTCTTGGCTCCGCCAGAATTACCGGCGCCTACCGTCGATTTCAAAGTGTTCCCCAACCTGTGTGTGTTTGCCGGCGCAGACTTGCCGCCGGAGAAACTCGTGCCGCTCTTCCGCCACTGTAAAATCAAGCGCATCGATCGAGTTTTCGAGTTCCAGTTGGACAAGAGGCAGTTGACGGAGACGGGATCGCAAGAGCTGTTGGGCCGGAATTTGCGCGAAGTATTGGAAGAGTCGGGGCCGCTGCCGGCAACAGTTGACAGCCTGCTCCGAAACAGACCTGTTGGAGGCGAAATCCGGATTCGCGGCTGCAGCGCGATCGTACAACCGGAAAGCGCAGAAGTCCTGGATGCCATTCGGCAGCATAGCCGCCTGAAGGGGTATCTGGAGGCTGGCGCGCCGAAGGGTTATCTGCTCATTAAGCAGCAGTCGAATCCAAACAACTTCGTCCAGCGCTGCAAGGAGCTAGGGTTTAAGGTCACTATGCTGCAAAGGTAGCCTGAGAGAAATCGCATGTTCACTGCCCGGCAGGAGAACCCCTTTATAGTGCAGAGCGACCACACGGTTCTGGTCGAGGTCGAAAGTCCGCGCTAAGGGGCGGTTCCCGGCGGCGTGCTGACGGTCGAGATGTATGCCCGCGGCTTGGCCGAGAGACCGCGCAAGGATAAAGATCTGGGGTACTATCGCTCGTACCACGGCGGCCAGCCCCGTCAGCGGCGCGCGGGGGACAGCCGGAACGCGACCATCTCCTGGCCGTTGCGAACCAGCAGGACGTCGCCGACCAGCACCGGGTGGTTCCAGGTCTTGCCCTCGATCGCCGGGAACCGCGCCAGCTCCGTGAACTGGTCGGAGGCCGCCGCAACCAGCGCCAGCTCGCCCTCTTCCGACAGCACCAGCAGCAAGTCCTGGTCGGGTAACATGATGAGTTGGCCGTGACCGTAGCGTCCGCCCTTCCACTTGCGCTTGCCGTCCGTGAGATCGATGCACGCGAGGATGCTGCCGTCGAAGCCGAAGGCATGGCCCTTGTGAACGACGAAATCGTTGAAGTACGGTTTCAGCCCCGACGATGTCCAGCGCTCCTCGGCAGTCCATCCGGTGGGTCCATGCGCGACCGCGAGGCGGCGCATGCCCACGCCGCCGCCCATGTCGCCCGTGGTGATCAGCACGCCGCCGTCAGAGGTTCGGGCGGGCTGCAGGATGGGCACGCCCGGCCACTCGTGCTTCCAGAGCAACGTGCCATCGGCCGGGGCGACGCTGATCGCACCTTCCCCATTCAGCAGCAGGATCTGCGCGACGCCGTCGATCGTCGCGAGCTGTGGCGAGCTGTAGCCCCCACGGCCGGCCGGGCCTTGCCAGCGCGGATGGCCGGTAGCGACGTCGTACGCGGCGAGCATGCCGGCGGTCGCAACGATGACAACGTCGCCAACAACCAGCGGCGAGCTCGCAAATCCCCAGCCCGGGATTTTCGTGTGAGTGTCCGACGCCGCGTTGCGCGACCAGACGACGGCGCCGTCACGCGCGTCGAGCGCGTTCAGAATTCCGGTCGCACCAAACGCATAGACGCGACCATTGCTCACGGTCGGCGTCCCGCGCGGACCGGCGCCGCCATTCGACTCGTAGAACCGGACCGCATCGCGGTGTCTCCACACCGGCGCTCCGGTGGTCAGGTTGTAGCACGACACCACCTCGTCGTCGCCGCGCTGCTCTTGGGTATAGATCAAGTTGCCGTGGACCGCGAAGGACGACCAGCCCGGCCCGATCGGCCGGCGCCACAGTTCGACGGGCTTCGACCGGGACCAATCAGTTTCGATCCGCACGCCGCGAATGATGCCGTCGCGCTCCGGTCCACGAAAGCCGGACCAGTCAGCTCCGGTCTTCGCTCCTGCGGGATCTGCCCTGCTCTTCTCGGGAGACTTGGTGGCGGGAGCCGTCGGCTGGTCACTGATATTGGTCGGATTCGGACGCGGCGTTTCAACCGGCGCGGCTGCCGGAGCGGGCGGGATCGCCGCCGACTCTGTCTCTTTCTCAGTGCCGGCTTGGGCTTGGGCGAGGAGACGTTGCTCGGGAGTCGGCGTCCACCGCCAGTGGAAATCTGAATCGCCTTCGCCGGTGATGCCGCCGGTCCGAAGGAGCGTGAACACTCCGCACGCGAGCACGATGGCGCCGACCAGCGACGCGCGACGAGGTCCGCTGGACAGGCGACGGCTGGCCATCGCCGCGGTGACGAGCGCGAGGCTCAGGGCCGGGACGGCCAAGATAGGCAGCATCATCCCCATCCCCGCGCCCGCAATGGACTGGTGAACGACGCGCTTTGTCGCGACGACCGCGACGAACGCGAGCACGATGGCGCCGACCAGCGACGCGCGACGAGGTCCGCTGGACAGGCGACGGCTGGCCATCGCCGCGGTGACGAGCGCGAGGCTCAGGGCCGGGACGGCGAAGATAGGCAGCATCATCCCCATCCCCGCGCCCGCAATGGACTGGTGAACGACGCGCTTTGTCGCGACGACCGCGACGACCATCAGCACGATGGCGCCCACGCGCTCGGCCCAGGGCGCCCGGCTGAAGAACAGCCACCACACGAGGACCGCCAACCCGCCCGCGAGTCCGCCCATCATCGCGACCATGATGGCGCCGCGAGCGACGAGGGGGTAGACGAGCCAGATCAGCCACTGCAGCACGACGGCGACCACGCCGGGCCACACCCGTAGCGGGTTCTGAGGAGTCGGTTTGCCGGTCTGCGCCATGGTCACATCACACGATACTCTCCCCATAGGCAATTCGCTCCCTTTTTCTCAGCCCAATGCTAAGGCACGATGGTATGATGCCCTCACTCGGGAGGTTTACGTATATGGATAATATACGACGAACCTTCCCACGTAACGGCGAACGGATTCTTCGATCGCTGGCATGGGCCTTGACGCTCACGGGCCTCAGCGTTGACGCCTCGCTGGCCCAAAGCAGCACCGGGTCGGTTAACGGAGTTGCTTCGGATCCCAGCGGTCTGGCGCTCTCGGGCGCGGCGGTGACGCTTGAATCGTTTGATCGAGGGGAAAAGCGAACGACTATTACGAATACCGCGGGACTCTTTGAGTTCGTGCTGATGCCGCCCGGCTTCAGCGCCAGGGATGCGCGCGAAGTGCAGTCCGTGACGCGCTTTACATGGTAGGCTGCGAGAACGATGAAGGGGTTCGTCGAGAAGGCGCTTTTCATTACTGGCCTGGTCCTGTTGGGGGCCGGCGGCGCTACCGGGCAAACCCGGCCGCTGCCGCCTCCCGCGTCCAACCCGGTCGACTTCGGGCGAGATATCGCTCCAGTCCTGAAGAAACGCTGCGTCCCCTGCCATGGCGCGGCGCTGCAGCAAAGCGGCTTGAGGCTCGACAGCCGCGAAGCCCTACTGAAAGGCGGCTCCAGCGGCCCTGTGATCGCCCCGGGAGACAGCGCCGGTAGCCGCCTGATCCGTTTGGTGGGCGGAGCCGACCCGGAGGTGGTGATGCCTCCGGCCGGCCCGAGGCTCAGCGAAGTCGAGGTCGGTCTGTTCCGTGCCTGGATCGACACGGGTGCGGTCTGGCCTCAGGAGGTGGTGTTCGATGGCGGTCAGGGAGCACGGCCTAAATCCTCGCACTGGTCCTTCCAGCCGATCCTTCACCCGCAGCCGCCGTCCGTCCAACGCGCATCGTGGTTGAAGAATCCGATCGACGCCTTTGTCTTGGCGAAACTTGAGTCGGAAGGGATCGAACCGTCGCCGGAAGCGGAACGGGAGAAGCTGATCCGCCGGCTTTCCCTCGATCTCACCGGGCTTCCTCCCACCCCTGACGAGGTGGCTAGCTTTATGGCCGATTCGCGGCCGGACGCTTACCAGCGTCAGGTCGACCGGCTGCTCGATTCACCTCACTTCGGAGAGAAATGGGCGGTGCACTGGTTGGATCAGGCACGCTACGCCGACAGCGACGGATACGAAAAAGACAGCCGCCGGCCGCATGCCTGGCGATGGCGGGAATGGGTGATCAACGCGTTTAACAACGATCTTCCGTTCGACCAGTTCACCATTCAACAGATCGCCGGAGACCTCCTTCCGAACGCAACCGTCGACCAGAAGGTCGCGACCGGCTTCCACCGCAACACTCCGACCAACCGGGAAGGTGGTGTGAACATTGAGATGTTTCGCTTTGAGCAGGTGGTCGACCGGGCAAGCACCGTCGGATCGGTTTGGCTTGGCTTGACTGTCGGATGCGCCCAATGCCACGACCACAAGTATGACCCCATCAGCCAGAAGGAGTTCTATCAGCTCTACGCCTACTTCAACAACGCCGACGAGGTCAATATCGAAGCTCCGCTGGCCGGCGAGATGGGACCGTACCTGGCCGCACGCGACAAGTATTACCGCGAGCGGTACAAGTTGCTGACCGAGGACAACGTGCTGGCTTTGCGGCCCGATTGGGAGCGTCGCTCTTTGATGGCCGCCGACAGCCCCGGAAAGTGGACCGACTGGGACGTGGTGTTCGACACAATTCAGAAAATGGTCGACGACGGCGAGCGGATACTGCGGACCCCGGTGGAGAAACGAACGCGGCACGAAGAAGACGCCATACTCGACCACATGGTGAAGTGGTATAGCCAGGCGGTAACAGCGAAAGAATACGAAAACCTCAGGTTCAAGGAACTGGGCAAGAAGCTTGCCGAGCTGAAAAAATCCTTCCCCGACCTCAGCCGGGCCCAGACCATCGCCGAAAGGTCCGAGCCAACACAAACCCATATCCACATCCGCGGCAGTTGGAAGGATAAGGGGGTCGAAGTGCGGCCAGCCACTCCCGCGGTGCTTCCGCCCCTGCCGGCCGGTGCTCCGGAGAACCGCCTGACCTTCGCCCGATGGCTGGTTTCCGATGAGAATCCGCTGACGGCCCGGGTGATCGTAAATCGCTATTGGCAGGAGTTATTCGGAGCAGGGTTGGTAGACAGTCCGGGCGATTTCGGGACTCAGGGTTCAAAGCCATCGCATCCGGAGCTTCTTGACTGGCTGGCGTCGGAGTTCCGCCTGCGGAATTGGAGCACTAAACAGATCCTGAGACTGATGGTGACCTCGGCCACCTATCGTCAATCAGCTCGAACGCGCCCCGAACTACTTTCGCGCGACCCGAACAACCGGCTGCTCGCGCACCAGAACGCGTTCCGGCTGCCGGCCGAGGTCATTCGTGACTCAGCCCTGGCCGCTAGCGGCTTGCTCGACCCCCGCTTGGGCGGAAAGAGTGTGGAGCCGCACCTGCCAGAGTCGCTCCTCGCCTTGACGTTCGGCGGTGGCGAATGGGTCAGCTGGTCCGAAAGTCAGGGAAGTGACAAGTACCGTCGAGCCCTGTACATTCATCGTCAGCGAACCTTGCTGTATCCGATGCTGGTTAATTTCGACGCCCCTAACATGGTGGTCACTGCCTGCAAACGGGAGCGTTCGAACACGCCTCTTCAGGCCCTGAACCTGCTGAACGATCCGGTTTTTGTGGAAATGGCACAGGGTCTTGCCAATCGCGTCATGGTGGAAGCGACCCAGGATTTTCACAGCCGTCTGTGCCACGCCTGGCGCCTCGCCCTGGCTCGCGATCCGAAGCCCCAGGAAGAGGAGCGCATGTTGAGCTTCTACCAGGAACAAGTGCGGGTGCTCGACAAGGAGCCGGATTCGATCGCCGCATTGTTTCCCTATCAGCCCGAATCGTTCGACCGCAAAGAGGCGGCGGCCTGGGTTGCCCTCAGCCGTGTCATCCTGAATCTGGATGAGTTCCTGACGAGAGAATGACCGTGAACAAGCTGGACTTCCTCCGAATCCACACACGCCGCAGCTTCCTGCGCGATGTCGGCGCAGGCCTCGGTACGGCGGCACTGGCCCATCTGCTCTCGGCCGAGGGTCGCACGGCGGAAACCGGGGCGCAGCTTGACCCTCTGGCGCCCAAGCAACCGCCCTTTCCGGGTAAAGCCCGCCACGTGATCTTCCTGTTCATGGCCGGGGCCCCCAGCCAGCTCGATTTGTTTGATCCAAAGCCGGCCTTGGAAAAGTGGAACGGCCAATCCCTGCCGCCCTCCATGACCCAGGACCTCAAGCTTGCTTTCATCAAGCCCACTGCCAAGCTTATGGCTTCAAATGCCGTCTTTCGGCCCCGTGGGCAGTGCGGCATGGAGATCTCCGACTATCTGCCTCACATTGGCTCGATCGTGGACGACATCTGTCTCGTCCGCTCGATGTACAGCGACGCGTTCAATCATCACCCGGGCCAGTCGCTCCTCATGACCGGCAGCACGCTTTTCGGCCGTCCGTCCATGGGCTCGTGGTCGGTCTACGGGTTAGGCTCCGAGTCTCGGGACCTCCCCGGATTCGTAGTGTTGCAATCCGGCAAGGGCACCAGCGGCGGCCCCAACAACTGGTCGAGCGGCTTCCTGCCCTCGCACTTTCAGGGAGTGCCTTTTCGGAATAGCGGCGATCCCATCCTGTACCTGTCGAATCCGCAGGGCATCAGTGAACGCTCCCAGCGCCTGGGCCTCGATGCCTTACGACACCTCAACGAGAAGCATCTGGAAGAGACCGGCAACCTCGAGATCGCTTCACGCATTGCTTCCTACGAACTGGCGTTCCGCATGCAGTCGGCCGCGCCAGAGCTTACCGATCTTTCGAGGGAGTCGCCCGAAACGCTCGAGATGTATGGGGTCAATCGGACGGATATCAAGGATCCCTTCGCGGCCAATTGCCTGCTGGCGCGGCGTCTCGTGGAGCGCGGAGTGCGGTTTGTCATGCTCGCCCATGAAGGTTGGGATCACCATAGCGGTCTCAAGAAGGGACTGGCCAAAGAGTGTCTGACTACCGACCAACCGGCAGCCGCTCTTATTAAGGATCTGAAGCAGCGCGGCCTTCTGGATTCGACGCTGGTCGTGTGGGGCGGCGAGTTCGGGCGAACTCCCATGACTCAGATGAACCGTCCGGACGACCTCGAGGACGCCGGGCGCGATCATCACCCGAACTGCTATAGCATGTGGTTGGCCGGCGGCGGGATTTGCGGCGGCCAGGTCATCGGC
>QHZE01000641.1 GCA_003225335.1 Acidobacteriota bacterium | reverse complement strand
TAGCTCACGATCGTGCGATCTCGGCCGCCAGGATGTACGTCCAGATGGCCGTCGTCGGCTTCCTGCTGGCTTTTGTTCTCTATGCCGGCGCAATGACCGCATTTCTGTCCCACTATGTTGCCGGACCGATCCCCGAGCTGCGGTTTGTCGGCGGCAGGCCCCGGCTGAAGGTGAACGCGGGGAGCCCGCGCCTGCCGGTCTTTTCGCTGCTGAAGTATTACGTTTCGCTGAATCCGAAGAACTATCTCAGCATTCAGCTCAGTACGAAACGCCTGGGGGGACTCGATAAGCGCGAAGTCGTCGAGCCGGAGCTTCGGCCCTTCTTCCAGCGCCGGGAAGTTTCAAGGGAAACCTACCGGAAAGGGATTCGCTGGATCACTCGGGGGCGCGTGGAACAGCTCCGTTGGGTCATACCTCTTAGCCTGCTTTTCTTCCCGCTATTTGGTCTCGTCTACTTTCTCGCCTTCAGCCTGCTGAACCGCAGGTTGTCAAAGACCCAGTTCGTGCGCGGCGCGGATCTCCTGCCGTTCAAACGAATGAAAGCTGCGCTGGATAAGACGATAAAAGAGGAAGAGGCGGACAATCCTTTGCTTGTGCCTCTTCGCCTCGGCAAGCTGTCCTTGCCCGATTTCGTTTCTCGCCGCCATGTCCTGGTGCTGGGAACCAGTGGTGCTGGGAAATCTATCTGCCTTAACAACTACCTGACAACACTCAAAGCGCGGCGCCTTTTCGCCGCCGAAATAAACAAGTGCGTGGTTTACGACACCAAGGGCGAGTTCTGCGCGAAGCACTTCGAGCAGGGCGACTTGATCTATTATCCCTTCGATCGACGATCCACTCCGTGGAGCTTCTTCAACGAAG
>QHZE01000640.1 GCA_003225335.1 Acidobacteriota bacterium | reverse complement strand
GTACCTCGACTCCGAGAGATGGAACTCCTTGGCCAGCTTGGTGTCCACGTTCCAGAAGCCCGGATACCGGAAATTCGGAAGCCTCGCCCCTTCCGTCCCGAACAGATAAGCACGCGGGTCGGCAGCACTGTAGTTGCCCCAGAAATTATTCGCGTCGTTGGGACCGAAAGGCGGCTGGAAGGCCGCCGGGTTGATCCAATCGGCAATCCGATCCGCCTTGCTGCGACGGCCGGGGAAGTGCGGATCGCCGATCAGGTTGCAGCGGCCTGTGATCTGGTTTCCCGAGCAGAAGACGTAAACGGGGAGGCCGCTTTCGGCATTGAAGTTCCCCGTCAAGACCCACCCACCGACCAAGTGGTTCAGAGCGCCCGCGTGATTCAGGAACTGCCGGCCGATTCCGAAGGGGAGTTCGTAAGTCGCTGCAATATTCAAGATTTGGGGGATGTCGTCGGCCGCGACGGCGCGATCAGCCTTCCTGTTATCGGGGTCCTGGAAGCTGCCGCCGAAGCCCCCGTTCCAGCCGAGCGCGCCGGCTCGCCCGCCGAGCTGCCCGTTGCGCGCCCAGTGAATGGGATCAACCAGCATGGTGGCCAGTTGCCCGGTCTCGGCGTTAGCGATCTTCTTCGAGACCGTGTATGCCGCGATAAAATCGAGGCCGTGGGAGAATCGCTTCTGCACTCTCAGGTTCATCCCGTGGTAGATGCTCGTCCCGTCGAAAGCGGTGTTGTTTTGCAGGGTCGAAAGCGCTCCGTAAAACGGATACGGCTTCAGCAGAAGACTACGCGGCAGAACGAAATTCCCGTTCGCGTCCTGGCCGGCCTGATAGACCTGCGCCAGCAATGCGGCCGTCTGGCCTGAATAGTAATTGGTAATGGGAACTTCATCGTCTAGCTGCGTTTTCCACTTCACCACGTCGGCAGTATGGACGTAATTAAACTGCCGGAAAGCTTCGCCCACGAGGTGCGTTCCATGACTGCCTACGTAACCGATGTCGATCATCATGTTGCCCGGCAATTCCCGCTCGATCTCGAGCCCCCAGCTCTCCATCATCGGGTCATGGGAGGGCGGAGTAAAGAACTGGAGCAGCCCGATCCCGATTAGCGGATCTTTCCGCTGGGCGGGGAATGAACTCGGAAGAGGGGGGGTAGTCAGCGTCCTCTTGTCCGTCGTCGTGTCGCTCAAGGGAAACGCCACGCATTCGCCTGTGAACGGTTGGCAGTTTGGATTGCTGGGGTTGGTCACAGTGTCAAAGCTGCCGTTCCAGTCGTATTCCTGATTCCACCCCGGCGCGTTCGCTGCGGACTGTCCCGGCGAATTGATACTGGCTAAAGCGTTGGTGTAAAACACGTCGTAGCCGCCCCGGATCACAGTTTTCTTGTTCGCAAACGGAGTCCAGGAGAAATTCAGCCGAGGCGCGATGCTCGTGTAGTTGGGCGGAGCGACATCTTGTCCGTGGCCCGGCCAGTCGGCATCTCCTTGGTAAATGACTTTCCCAAGCAGCCCGGTGGTCGGGTTAGGGCAGCCGAGACAGAAGTTCGAGTTGGGTCGCTGGCGAGTTCGGAAGAAACCATTCAACTCGTACCGGACGCCAACATTGAGGGTGAAGTTGGGACGGATGCGGAAGTCGTCCTGCCAGTACCATCCCCAATACCGAAAGCGCTCGTAAGGTTTCCACATCACGCCGGTAAACGACCCGCGGCCTCCCGAAGCGACCGCTCCCAGCATGAACTGCGCCAGGCCGGCGCCGCCTCCCAGGCCGCTGTTCGGATCGACCACCTGCTCTCCGCCGAAACCAAAGCCAGTTGGGAAGCCGCTGTTGTAAGCGGTGTGCTCGAGCCGGTACATAAACCCGGTCTTGAGAGTGTGCCTTCCCATCACCTTGGTGATGTTATCGAGGAAAGTGTAGGCCTCCGCCGCCGTCAGCATGTTGACCCAGGTGGTTGGGCCAAAGGCAATGTTCCCGCCGCCTGGCGTGGACATCGTCCAGTTTGGGACAGGGAAAAACGGGTCCTCGGGGATGCGAAGCGGTGCCAAGGTCTGCTGGACCTGCGTCTGCGCGGTGATGCTATCCGGGTAAGGGTGGCTCGGATGCGTATTCATGTACTGGCGGCTGAAGCTGGCCCGGAACTCATTAATCAGAGTCGGGCTGAACACATAAGTGTTTCCCAGAGCAATGATCTGGCTCGCGAAATCGACGTCATATTGGGCTCCAAATCCTACGCTATCCTGCGGGAACGTTGGCCCCGTCCAGGGGACGCGGTAGTTCCGATATTGACCCGGGTTGAAGAGCCACTCGGCGAAGTACTTGCTCTTGTCGCTCCACTGATGATCGACTTTGAGGGAGAGGTAATTCGTGTCCTGGCTACTGGCGATCGGGCCGCGGAAATTGTTGCAGAGCTGCACTCCGTTGACCAAGCACCCCGACGCCAGAGGATCAACGTAGTTCGGGGCAGGAAAGGATTTGATGAAATACATGGCAGTGGGATCGAGCATGTTTGCTGGCAACTGCGCCGAGAAAATGCAGGTCTGCACGGGCGGGTTCATAGCCGCCCCAGCCTCAACCGACGAGTTCACGCACCCGTTGGCCCCGAAAGAGTTTCCGGGAGCCGGTGTCCCGAAGGCCGTGCGGAGGAACAGTCCGGAAGTACCGTTCACAGTCGTTGGCCCAACGGTGGTGTAAGGATTCCAGAGGCCGAACTGCGCTACATTGGGGTCTTCGCTGAAGTTCCCTTGCCGCATCAGCGCCGTCGGCACCGTGTAGCTCCTGCTCCCAAGGCGGTGAAGGATATTCGTATCCCAGGAAACGAAGAAGAACGTCTTGTTCTTGCCGTTGTAGAGGTGGGGCAGGTAGACCGGCCCGCCCAATGTCCCCCCGAAGTTGTTGAAGCGGAGAGGGTTCTTGATGATGTTGCCCGTCGAATCGATGCTCGTGAAGGGGTTGCGAGCGTTGGTCGCGTCATTGCGGAC
>QHZE01000634.1 GCA_003225335.1 Acidobacteriota bacterium | reverse complement strand
TTACCAGCGGCATAGGGGGCAGGTGAGCGAAAGAAAAATTCGCGCAATTCGTGGAATTCGTGGCAAGCTTTTCCGGCGTCAAATTCATCCCCAGGTGCCGCCGTGAGGAAACTGCTCCTTCTGTCTGGCTCCCTGCTCGTAATCTACGCCTCCCTCAGGATTCTGCTCGACACAAGTTTCCGAGGCGATATGAGGCTGGAGAGGATTCTGTGCCGCTGCTTGCTGCTGTGCTCCGAGGGCCTCCTCCTGGAAAAGGCGGAGCAGCAATTGACGCGAGGCGGACCGGAGGGCTTAAAGGAGGGACTGGAAAGCTTCCAGGAAGCTTTGCGAAGGAACCAGGCCTCACCCGATCGTTGGTGCGATCTCGGTGAAGGCTTGCTCGCGTCGGCACAGACCGAAAAAGCCAAATACTGCGTCTCGCGCGCTCAGGCGCTGGGCGGCCGGTCGGTTCATATCCTGTGGCGCGCGGCGGAGTTTTACTTTCGCATCAAGGACAACAAGGCGGCGTTGCGGCGCATGTCGCGTATTCTATCCGAAGGCACGGCCTATGACTCCGAGGTTTTCGACGACTACATTCACTCCGGCGCGCCCCTTCTTGACACGCTGGATTACGGCATACCAGAGTCGCCGCGCCCCGCCCGGTCCTATTTCCGGTATCTGCTCGGTCTCGGGAATGCATCCCACGCGCAGGAGGCCTGGAACTGGGTCGTCCAGCGTTCTCTGGCCGACGATCGATTGGCCGTGGAATACGTCGATTTCCTTATAAAGAGGCGAGAATACGAAACGGCCATCCAGACCTGGACGCAATACCTTGGGCAGCGCAAGGGGTCCTACCGGGAATCAAATTTTCTATACAACGGAGACTTTGAATTGGAACCCGGCGGATGCGTCTTCGACTGGAAAGTGACGTACTTGGATGGGGTTGAGGCCGGACGAGATCCCGCTGTTTCGTGCTCGGGAAGCGTTTCGTTGCGGATTCAATTCGAAGGGAAGGAGAACCTGAACTACAGCCACATTTCACAAATGGCTGTCGTCAAGCCGGGCGGCTATCTTTTTCGCGCTCAGGTTCGCACCGAGGGAATTACAACGGATCAGGGAGTCGAATTCCGGATCACCGACGCAGAATCACCGGCTCGCCTGGACGTCAAAACTGAAAACCTGGCCGGAACGGCCGGCTGGAGGAAAGTGGAAGCGAGGTTTCTTGTTAGGCCGCAAACCAGGATAATCCGGGTCCACGTTGTCCGCCCGCCATCCTTGAAGTTCGACAACAAGATCAGCGGCACCGCCTGGATTGACGCAGTGTCTCTCGTCCCGCTGTCGCCGCCCTGATGAAAAAACCGGAACCTCGTTATCTCTCTATCAATCCATCAGAGCGCGCGTTAACAAGTTTGAGTTGTAGGCGGGCACCCTACGGTGCTTCCCGAAGGCCGCGACCCTACGATGCATTTCCTGTCACTCTCTCTGCAGAACTCGGTCGACTTGCAGCATTTGTCGCAGGTAGTACCACAGCAGTCAACGCCCTTCGCGCAGCAACCCGTGCCGCCACAGCATTGTTCGGTAACGCAATTACAACACTTGGTGCCGCATGCGAACGTGCCTGAGGCGCACGCGGCATAAGCCGGACGCTCGAACCCAAGCGCGGCGAGCGCTGCGCCGGCAAGGCCGCCCGCAACCAGTCTCATCGCGCGCCGCCGCGGGATAGGACTGGCAACAATCCGCGATATGTCATCAAAGAAACTCTTCATTTCGTCACTCCCTCCATGCAGTTCTCTCTCTGCCCACCAGGTGCAGCAAAATCGGCCGCGTTCATTAGAATCGCCGTGATTGGAGTCGTACTGTTGCTTTGCCGGGCGCGATGATGCAGCAGACGGAGGGCGGAAGTCATTTTTGAATTTTGTCGGATCATGCCGGTTTATTCTTGCTGGCTTCTTGTTTCACTCGCTTGGAGTACTAACCGAGCCCGGCAATCAACCTGATGGCCCGGCGCCGCGGGACCGGGTGCCTGCCACGAAGCGGGAGATGTCATCAAATAGCCTGTCCATTTCCTTCCTCCTAAAAGTAACCACCGGTAAATGCGAACTGACGCCGATCCGCATAGGCCGGTCCGGATCCGCTTTTCCGCTCGTGGCATCACAGAAACTCTATAAGCCCCGCCGGTCGTGCTTCAACTGCAATCCTCTGTAGTCTCAATTTTTTTGTTTTCCGGTTGTAGTACGAATGTACACGGGGCAGCCCAGCCGCAACCAGAATCGGGATTTCGAGGGGTCCAGCAAACTTGTAGAGACGGCCCGCAACTACGGGGGTTTCGCGACAGAAACTAACCCAGTGCCTCGCGGGCCAGCGACACTATCTCATCCGGGCCGACGGCCGCATTGCGGGCGATCAGGCCGGCTTCGCCGATGAGGAAAGCCACCGGAG
>QHZE01000633.1 GCA_003225335.1 Acidobacteriota bacterium | reverse complement strand
CGCCATTGCTACGCCGAGTAGTCCACCGGCGCATGCGAGAAGCACGCTATCGGCAAGAAGCTGTCGTCCAATTCTCCCGCGTGACGCTCCCAATGCCAATCTTGTGCTGATTTCCCGATGACGAGCCGACCCGCGCGCCAAAAAAAGGCCGGCAACATTCAGACAAGCCAGAGCTAATAGCACCGCGGTCGCTACGAACAAGACCCAGAGTGGCCGCGCTAGGTTGCTCCGTAAAACAGAATGGCCTTGGGGAGCTGGAATGAGTGCCAGCGTCGACGCAAGGAACCGCTGCCGCCATTCGGCGCTGACTTTCGGAAAGTCTGCGCGACGGGTATCCTCGTCCAACATCGCTTTGAACCAGGGTTGCAGTCCTGCCTGCGCTTCCGTCAATGAAACGTCCTGCCTCAGCCGGCCCAGGATCTGCATCCACCGCGTACGGCGATCGAGCATACCGTTGAAGCCGGGAATCGCCTTGGCGGACATGACGGCTGGAATCCAAAGAGATGGAACCTCGCCCACGTCGATGCCATGAAACGTCGGCGCAGAAACACCGACAACTGTCATCGGGTGCTGGTTCACCAGCACCTTTCGGCCCACGATGTCCTGGGCGCTTCCGAATTGGTTTTTCCAGAAGTCGTACGAGAGTACAACCACCGGACTCGATCCCGGCACCTGGTCGTCATCGATCGTCAACAGCCTACCGAGCGCCGGAGTCACTCCCAGTACCGAAAAGTATGTACCCGATACGAGTTCCACGGCAGTCAGCCTGGGTTCTCCACTCGTCGAGAGGTTGATCGTTGTCGCAGCACGGCAGAATACGCCGTCGAAGAATTCCTTCTGCTGCTGGAGATCGCGGCAGATCGGGTAGGACATCAAGTTGTCAGTGCCGAAGGTCTCGGCCATCTGAAAGCCCTTCCAATCGATGAGGACCAGGCGCTCGGGGTGGTCGACCGGGAGCGCGTGCAGAATGATCTGATCGACCAGAGAGTAAATGGCGGTAGTCGCACCAATTCCCAGTGCGAGCGAAAGCACTGCCGTCGCCGTAAACGACGGGCTCCGGAGAAAAGACCGCGCCGAAAAGCGCAGGTCGTACACGAAATCCCGCAGCCATCGAGTCAGCCAGATATCGCGCACCTCTTCCCGGACCTGCGTGGCGCCGCCGAGTTCCAACGCGGCCCGCCTTCGCGCTTCGGGCTCCGGTATTCCAGAATGAATCAGGTCGCTCACGCGGCGGTCGAGATGGTAACTCAATTCGCGATCGAGATCGGTCTCCAGCTTTCGCCGGCGGAACCAATTGAGCACTCGGTTCATTGTGTCGCACCCTCGTCAAAAATCAGTTGGACCGCTCCCGTCAGACGAGCCCAGCTATCTTTCTCAACGCGGAGCTGCTTTTGCCCGGAGCGTGTCAATGAATAGAACTTGGCCTCGCGTCCCGTTTCCGACTGCTTCCACTCGGCTCTCAGCCAGCCCTTCTGTTCCAGCCGGTGGAGGGCGGGATACAGAGATCCCTGGTTTACCTGGACAACGGATTTCGAAATCTGCTCCAGCTGCTGGGCGATCCCGTACCCATGCGCCGGCTCCAAAGAGAGGATTTGGAGGACCAGCATGTCGAGCGTGCCTTGAGGAATAGGAAACCGTAAAGATGACATGAATGCCTCAACCTTCTTCCGCTCAGAGTACCACCACAGAATACCACCACAGAATCCCACACAATCGGTCGAAGGATGAGGCGTTCGCGCTGATTGTTCGATGACTCGGTGCCCCGCTGTTCCAGACGGATGACGCGCGACGATGTGAGACTCTCGGGGGATAGGATCGTCCCCAACGGCGTAGTGTTGACCGAAGTCGCCCAACTCCTGGATCGTCGGCGACTCGGAGAACATTCGGGCGCGAATCTTGACGGTTTGTCGCTATACCGCCTCCCACCTGGCGTTTGAGAGTGACGAGCCAAAGCAACGTTAGGCCGTTATCAACCAAGTGGCGCGTCCGCTTAGGTAAAATTGGCGTGGCTCACTATACAATTTGCTTGGACTCAATGTCGCAGGCAGCCAGAGTCCGGCTCGGATATGAACCATCGGGCCGATGGAGGCGGGCGAGATGAGCGAGGCGTACAAAGCGCGGACACGCACCTCGATCGCATTGTTGCGCTGAAGTATCGAAGATCGAATCAGCGATAGAACTCTTCTCCAAAGCCCGTTCGCGGAGGGAATGTCATGAAGCCTGGTGAATTGATTCGGTCATTTCTGCGCGGAAGCCGTTCGTGGGAGCAATTTTCGACGCTGCTCGCCCGCATTTCGCTCGGGGTCTTTTTCGCTATTTCGGGAGGAAGCAAGCTCTTCGTTGCCAGCCGCACTCGTCAGATGTATGAAACACTTGCCGGCGCCGGGATACCGCTTCCGCACTTCATGACTTATTTCGTCTCCTCGGTTGAGTTCATCGGCGGCTGCCTGCTCTTCATAGGGCTGCTTTCCAGCCTGTGCTGTTCGGCGCTCATCATCCAGATGATCGTCGCAATCACAACGGTTCGCCTTGCGACGATTCCGGCAGGGCACTCGTTTCTCGACTGGCTCGACGATTTCTTGTATCTGCCGGAAACCATGTACATAATCATCTTGATCTGGTTGATCTGCTCCGGACCGGGAAGGCTCAGTGTTGACAAGCGGATTTTCCGCGCGTTCGAGTAATCGGGATGCTGAGGAAGCGCCTCACGATGCAAAGCAAGCCGACCGCGCTCTGCCAGAATATAAGCCCGAAGAGCACACGCCTCCTCGCTTGTCGTTCAGTCGGCCTACGGCACCGCTGAGCGAGAGTTTGAGGGCACCGGGTCGGAGAAAAGGTTAGGCCATTTCTCTTGAGAGTGCGCGGCGTGGCGTAACCTTGGCAACTAATAAACCTTGGCCACAAGGCAGGATTCACGCAGGTCAGGCG
>QHZE01000632.1 GCA_003225335.1 Acidobacteriota bacterium | reverse complement strand
TATGGAGTTCAGGCTTCAGCCTGCCCTGACCCAGTAGAGCCTGAAGTACGGTCCAATTAGATCTGGGGCTTTCCGCTCCGGAGGAGCAGAAGGAGCTTAGCCAGGGGTGAGCGCTTTTTGCGAACCCCTGGAACCCGTGCCTCACCAACTCGCCCCGGAGGGGCGAGGGGACTACCAAAGATACCTCTTGCCAAGTGTAATTCCGGATTTGACCAGGATCTCCTGGCAGCCCAACCCAAAACCCTCACCGCAGAGACGCTGAGGGGCCAGAATGTGCCGTGATCCTCGTCACTCTCTTTTGAAATCCGCGTTCAT
>QHZE01000631.1 GCA_003225335.1 Acidobacteriota bacterium | reverse complement strand
AGCACCGGTGCGCGCACAAAGCGGGCGGTCGTGGAAGCTGGTTTGCGCCTGTTGATTCAGACGCGTGCACAGGGCGGCATCCGCCGTTTGCGAGGGAAAGTGGCTTGGGAAGGGGATCTTAACACTTCCCGGCTGGGGCGCGTCGCGGGATGACTGCGTGGTAATCGTAGACACGACGGTGTGGGTCGATTACTTCCGGGGGCTGCAAAACCCTCAGACCGATTGGCTGCACGAGGAAGCTGACCGCCAGCGCCTCGGGTTGACTGATCTGATTCTCTGCGAAGTGTTGCAGGGTGTCCGCGATGAGACCGCGGCAAGACACGTCCGGCAGGAGCTGTTGAAATGCGAAGTGTTCGAAGCGGTCGGTATACCGTTGGCAATCGAGGCAGCACGGAATTACCGGACTCTTCGTAGCCACGGCCACACGGTCCGAAAGACCATCGATTGTCTAATCGCGACGTTCTGCCTGCGTCAGCGACACTCGCTTCTACATCGCGATCGAGACTTCGACCCGTTTGAAAAACTCCTCGGGCTGATTGTGATTCATCCGTAAGGCACACTCGGCGCAGACCCAGACGACGTCTCCCTGCTGGATCACCACTCCGTTCCCCGTCGCGGCTGGAGGCGGCGATAATCCGACGCGGTCTCCCGTTGCTCTCTCGTCAGTCGCGGGTCAGACAGGCTTTGTCGATTCGGCGCCTTCCCCACCTGGACGCTGCGAGGCTCCCTCGGCATTACTGGCGCGGAATTTTGTGGCCCTCCGGGTCTTGCTGGTGATAAGCCCGCTGCTTTCGATAGAGAATGAGCCTGCTTTCGGCGGCCTGTGCAATGTCTTTTTCGCCCGCTAACAACGCCAGTTCCCTGCCCTTCTCCGCGGCGTTGACGGCATCGGCGAATCTCCCGGCTTCAGCGTACGCCGCGTCCAGCGTGCCCAAGAATCGAGCTACCTTGCCGCCGCTCAATTGGCACGCGCGCTCGGCCAGCCGCACGGCTTCGGTCCCGTTGCGTGCCTTGGCTTGGGGATGCGTGGCCAGAATCCATGCCAGGTCATTGAGCGCCTCCGGCCAGTCGGGTTTCAGATGGACGGCTTGCGTGTAGTAAATCACGGCATCCTCGGGCTTGCCCTGAATGGCGAGCGCTAGCCCCAGGTGGTAGTAGGCCTGGGCATCGGGGCGAAGCTGGAGAACTCGTTTGAATCGAGCCACAGCCTCGTCGAACCGGCCTTGCTGTGCGCGAAGCAGCCCCAGGTTTTCGTGAGCTTCGGCGGTGTCTTCTTTTAGTCGCACCGCGGTCGTGAAACGGGCGGCCGCGGCTTCAACCTTTCCCTGCGTCGCAAGCGCTTTCCCCTCTTGCACGTAATTTTCCGCCGCCCTGGGTTCCAATCGCAGCGCGTTGGAAAAACATGTCTCGGCTTCCCGGGTTTGGCCCGCCTCCATCAGTAAGTTACCGAGGTTGATATGCGCCTCGGCATTCGCCGGAAACAGGCGGACCAACTCGCGGAGCTGCGTCTGGGCTTCACCGAGTTTACCTTGTGCCGCCAACGCCATGGCCAGGCCGGTCCGCGCTTCCGCGTAATCCGGTTTGTGCCGCACCGCTTCCGCAAAGTGAGTCGCGGCGTCTGCAAACCTCCTCTGGCTGGACAAGACTCTGCCCATGTTGAAATGCGCAAAGTAGTAATCGGGTTTGAGGCGAACCGCTTCGGCGTATTGCGCTAGCGCGTCATCCGGCTTGCCGAGCATCCAAAGCACGGTGCCGAGACCGTCTCGGGCCGGCGCGTGGCCGGGTCTTAGACGGAACACGGCCCGGTACTCTCGAGCGGCGTCTTCCAACTTTCCCAACTCGGTCAAGGCGAGCCCCATGCTGTAGTGCGCGTCCGCGTAGGAAGCATCCGCTTGCAACGCGGCCCGGAAATGGGGTATGGCAGCGCCGGGGTTACCCTGCCGCCCGAGCGCGTTGCCCAGGTTGAAATGTGCCACGGCATTATTCGCAGTCACGGCCAGCGCATGCTCGAACAGGACAATGCTGTCTCGCCAATGGCTCAGTTGCTGCCGCGTGATCGCGACGCAAGTGATGGCGGCTGCCACGGCCATTGCCACGAGCACAGGTTGGCCGCCTCGCCTGTGAGCCAACAATTCAGCCGCGCCCCAGACGAGGCAAATGAAAATTCCGATCAGCGGAACATAACTGTAACGGTCCGCCATCGCCTGGGTCCCTACTTGAACGATACCAATCACCGGCACGAGTGTGCCGAGATACCAAAGCCACCCCACCGCAAAGCACGGCTGACGCCTCAGGCGGAGAACGGCAAACGCGGATATCGCAGTCAGGAACAAGACCGCAACTGCAATCTGCCATAGAGACGGCTGATCTGACGCTCGATGCCAAATTTCAGGATGCGGATAGAAAATCGCCAGGTCCGCGGGCCAGATCATCTTGCGAAGGTACTCAAGGTAGGAAACGGCCGCATTGACCAGACGTGGAGCGAGCGGCAAGCCGCCAATCGACAACACGGAACGTCCTTTGTCTTGCACGAGGAAAGTCACGATGCCGGACATCGTTGCCAGGCAAAAGAACGGGACCTTCTCCCGCACCAGCCTCAGAAAATCCCTGTCGAGTCGAGATCCCGGCTCGTAACGCAGCCGCTCCAGCGGCCAAGAGTCCAAGAGCAGCAGCACAAAAGGCCAGGTCACAAGCATCGGCTTGCTCATCAGTCCCAACGCGAACAGCAGCAGCGCGAAAGTGTAGAAGACTTTGGCCTTCACCCACGCGACCGATTCCACATGCAGAGGATGGAGCGCAAACAGTGTCGCGACGAGGGCGCTGCGCCAGAATGCGGCGGTCATTCGATTGAGGACAAGGAAAAGCAAAAGCGTATTTGCCGTGTGAAAGACCACGTTCATCAAGTGATGATAGCCAGGCTTCAACCCGAAGACCTGGCAGTCCAGCATGTGTGACAGCCAGGTCACAGGATGCCAATTGCCCGTGTGACTTGTTCTGAACGCCCAAGCGACGCTGTTCCAGTTCAGACCTGCCTGTACATGCGGATTTTCGCTGACGTAGTCGGGATCGTCATAGATGATGAAGTCGTGACGGGCGACCGGCCAGAAGGTGGCCAAGGTAATGCCACTCAACACCAGGCAGGCC
>QHZE01000630.1 GCA_003225335.1 Acidobacteriota bacterium | reverse complement strand
CTCGTAGGTCCGCAACTCAAAGACATTCGTCTTCCCTGCTTCGACCTTGGGAATCTCGATCCCCGGAAACGTCCTGAAGCCGCGCAACAGGGACGATTCCTTGCGTTCGTAGGCAAGCTCCCACTTCTCTTCAAAGGCTGTGAGGTCTTTCGCCCACTTCCCGTCCTGGGCCAGCTTCGTCTTCGTCTCTTGCACAGCGGCCATCGAAGTGTAGGGTACTGCGACAAGAAACGACGGACTATCGGGTCCGACCATGGGCTGAAACACTCCCACGGGCTTGATTCCGGAGCGGTTATAAGCCGGCAAGACGCTGTCGTCAAGGAAACTGCGCATCCGCTGCACATCGATATCGCGGCGACACCGGAACCACTCGAGGGTAACGTACCCTTCGCCGGCGGCTGCCTGTGCCGGTATGTGTGCGCCTGCCGCCAGGCCTGCCAGAATTCCAGATCGAATGAGATCGCGCCGTTGCATCCTCAAACCCTCCTGTTTGTCTATATGTGTCCTTGCTTGTCATCCGCCAGGTTTGGAGCTTCAGCTTGGAGTTCAGGTTTGGAGTTCAGGCTTTAGGCTGTACTCCAAACCTAAGCCACAGACAGGCTAAAGCCTGAACTCCGAACGTCAGCGGTGCAACTAGAAGTGAGAGTCAAATTTTTCGGCGCTACCGTCAGGTGATCGTTTTTCGTGAAAATTCGTGGAATTCGTGGCGGTTTTACTGGCTACGAATTCCACGAATTAACACGAATTAAATTCTCCAGAGCCGATGAGAAATTTAAAGACCTTATGAATTGACGCCCACTTGTAATTACGCCCGAACGCCAGCGCAGGATATCAAATCAACGCTGAATCTGATATCTTGATTTGAGCTGGCCAGTAATCCGTCGGGTAGTGAGAAGCTGTGAAAAAATCGTAGCGCCCCGCTCGGCGGGGCAGAAGGCGCATTGAAATATGTGCCGGCGAGACGCCGGCGCTACAATTTTTTCACACGTTCTGACGGATAGCACTGAGGACCGGATGCGATGAGGCCTTACGATCGTGCGCTCCCCTTGCGCAAACTTCAGCACTCGCTGACCGAGATTATGGAAATCACTGCCGCACTCGTTCCGGACCAGGCGGCGATCCTCTACGAAGAAGAGTCGATCAGCTTCCGGATGGTTCTGGAACGAATGAAGCGGGTCGCTACTTATCTTGGCGGCAAGGGGATACAGCGAGGGGACCGCGTAGCGCTCCTGCTGGACAACCGCCCCGAATTTGCCTACGCCGCGGGCGGGATCCTGATGGCCGGCGCTGTCATCGTCGCCATGAATGTGATGTATCTGGAGGACGAGATTCGCTACATCCTCCAGAACTCCGGCGCGCGGAGTGTGTTTGCCCTGGATGCGCTGGTGCCTCGCATCCTGTCCGTGCAAAAGGATCTTCCCGCCCTGGAGAACGTGGTCGTCATAGGCTCCGGCCTGGAAGGCTGCACTCCCTTCGCTTCGGTGCTGGCGCTCCCTCCCCGGGAGAACATCGCGCATCCGTCCGGCAACGATCTGGCGCTTGTGCAGTACACTTCGGGCACCACCGGCCGGCCCAAAGGAGCGATGCTCACCCATAGGAATGTCATTTCCTGCCTGGATATGATGGCCAACGCGAAACGAGCGCGACTTGAGGAGAAGGATGTCGTTCTGATGGTTCTCCCGCTCTTTCACTGTTACGGCCTGATTCTCGGGCTGTTCGGTTGCATGACCTACGGCGTCACCACGGTGCTGGTCCGTCGCTTTGACCCCGTCGAGGTTTTTCGTCTCATCGAGAAACATCGCGTGAAGGTGTTCTTTGGAGCGCCCCCGATGTATGTGGCTTTCGTGAACACTCCGGGGCTCGAGAAGTTCGACGTATCCTCGCTTGAGCGGTGCGCTTCCGGAGCGGCGCCCTTGCCGGTGCCCGTGCTCGAAAAGTTCCGGCAGTTGACCGGTGTCGAGATCATGGAAGGCTATGGCCTCACGGAAAGCGCCCCCACCATCAGCACCAACGGCAACGCCGAGGTCATCCGTCCGGGCACGGTGGGCAAACCGCTTGACGGCGTTGAAGTGCGCATCGTGGATGACCAGGAGCGCGATGTTCCAGCCGGAGAAGCGGGAGAGTTGCTGGCGCGCGGCGATAACATTTTCGCCGGGTATTGGAACAATCCCGAAGCGACTCGAGAGGCCATCCGCGACGGCTGGTTTCACACGGGCGATATGGCGCGCATGGACGAGGACGGCTACATCACGATTGTGGACCGGAAAAAAGACATGATCCTGGTAAGCGGGTTCAATGTCTACCCTGTTGAAGTGGAGAATGTCCTGTTCCGGCACCCCAAGGTTGCGGACGCCGCGGTAATCGCCGTGCCTCATCCTTACCAGGGGGAGTCGGTCATGGCCGTAGTGGTTCCCCGTACCGGCGAGACGCCTAATGAGCAGGAAATCATCCAGTTTGTGAAAGAGCATCTGGCCGCGTTTAAGGTGCCCAAGCGGGTGGTTTTCGTCGCAAGCTTGCCCAGGAACCGCACCGGTAAAGTGCTGAGGCAATCGCTGCGCGAACAGTTCGGCCGCATCCAGGGTTGAGGTGCTATGGGACACGGATTTTCACGGATTCAACGGATTGCCACGGAGTCGATCTATCAGTAAGATCCGTGTAACTCCGTGTCCTGTAAAGTGTCCGTAAGGATTTCGGGAGGGTTAACGGAACAATGCGAAAGTTTCGAAGAGTGCCCGCCGGAGCCTTCGTCCTTTGCATCCTCGCCGTTTCACTGACCCGGGCAGCCAACTGGCCTCAATGGCGCGGCTCGGCAGGGACTGGCGTATCGACGGAGACGCGCCTGCCGGCGGACTGGAGCAGCGAGAAGAACATCCGCTGGAAAACCCCGATTCGAAGGCGGTCAGACACATCATGCAAGGGACCGATTTCAAGCACCCCGACAGCGCCGGCGCCGACCGCAAGCACATCCTCAAGCTTATCTGCCTGGACCGTGATACGGGAAAGATCCTGTGGGAAAGGACGGCGTATGAGGGGACGGTCTACGACGACCGGCACCGGAAGGGGAGCTACGCATCTTCCACTCCGGCCACCGACGGAGCCCACGTCTATGCCTGGTTCGGCTCCGAGGGTCTCTACTGCTATGACTTCAGCGGGAAACTGATTTGGAAAAGCTCCTTGGGGCCTGTTCCGCAGATGGGGATGGGGACGGGCACTTCCCCGGTGCTCTATCAAAACCTGGTCATCCTGCAGTGCGATGAGGACAACGGCGAGAAGTCGTTCATCGCCGCTCTGAACAAGGAAACAGGAGAGGAAATGTGGAAGGCTGCACGCAACGTGCAGGCCTCTTGGGCCACCCCTCTGATCGTCCCCGGTCCCAAGCTCGCCGAGCTGATCTCGAGCGGCAACGAATGGATTGTTTCCTACGACCCCGCGACCGGGAAGGAGTTGTGGCGAACGAAGGGGCTTGAAAGCAACGCAATCCCGAGCCCCGTTGCGGGGCAAGGACTGGTTTTCGTTTCGGCAGGCTTCCCTGCCAGGCGCACCTTCGCAATCCGCTTGGGAGCTTCCGGCGATCTTACCGGCAGTCCTGATATCGCCTGGAGGTACGAGCGCGGGACAGCTTACGTGCCGTCAGGAATCCTCTACGGCAATTACCTCTACTTGACGACCGATCGAGGGATCCTCACCTGTCTCGACGCCCGTACCGGCGCGGTTCAGTATGAGAATGGACGCGTTCCGGTGCCCGCCACATTCACCGCGTCGCCTGTCGCCTGCGACGGCAAGATTCTGCTCACGAGCGAGGATGGCGACACATTCGTCATCAAGGCGGGACCGAGCCACGAGGTTCTGCGCACCAACTCGATCGAAGAGCCGGTTTATGCCTCGCCCGCGATTTCGCAGGGGATGCTTTTTATTCGCGGCGAGAAGAATCTCTACGGCATCGGCACTTCAAGTCCCAATTGAGCCCCAAAGATCTCTGAAGGGATCAGGGTTCTTCGGCGGCGATGTAATGCGTTGTGACGAGACTCCAATAATCCGGGTACAGGCTCTTATCGTAGTCCTGAAGGAAGTCCGAGACCTTCTGAAGCAACGTCGTCAGTCTGTGACCTGGAATGCGGGCCGGATGCGGCTCGCGCATGTTAGGAAAAGCTCGAATAAAAAGGCTCTTCTCGGTGATGGGGAGTTTCCGAACGTTTTCCACAAACGCGGCAAAGGTTCCATTGGCGAACAGGTACTGCTCTACATTGGAAGTGTAGAAGGCACTGACCGTATAGCCGTTCTTCTTCAGGTAATCGGCAACCGCGGCCAGCGCTTTGGTTCCCGAAAAGTTCCCAACCACAGGAATGATCCGGTTGCGGCGCTGGAGATCGCGGACGAAAGCATAGTCTTCATCCGTGACGAGGAAGTTCCCCGGCCTGCCGTGCAGATCCGACTCCAGGACCAATTCCTTCAAGCTAGGGAATCCAGCCCACTGCGGGCCACCCCAGTTGCCGGTCCCGGGAAACTGGAGGTCGTTCTGGATGAGCTTGCGAATGCTCGCAAGATTGGCGGTGAAATACTCTTCAGAGGCCGGCGAGGCGCTGAGATAGGCCAGAATTTTATCGATTGGAGCCCCACGTCCAGGAACGTCTTCCCCGGTGAGGGGCCTGCTCACCAGCCGCGACAGGAATTCGGCGCGGTTTTCCGAAAGCTGAAAGATGGCCTTCAGCATCAGATGCTGAATCATCGCCTGGCGCCGGATGTCGACGATAAATGCGATGCGCGGACGCATCTTCGCGATGTAGGTGAAGTTCTGCTCGGGACCCACGCCGATGTATGCGCCGCCACTTCCGCCCATGACTCGCAGTTTATCCAGAATGTGAAGATACGAGGTTTCGTTGGAAACGAAATTGTCGGAACGGAAGAAGCCATCCTCTTCGGAGAATTCGCGAACGATCCTGGAGAACCCCGCAGCCGAGATGTCCTCTGTCTGAACCTGCTCGATGCGGGCCTCTTGCCAGGCCTGCGTGGCAGGTCCGATGCCCAGCGCGAGAGCGATGGCGAGCACCCAAAGAACATGGTGGAACGATGACGCCCCTTTTCTGAGGAAGAAGACGGGAGTTTTGAAACTGCCCATATTGGAAATGCTGCCTTATGGGACTGGGGCCCGTCAACAGCAATCCTTGCAAGGATCAGCCTGTCAGCGCCCTGAAGAACCTTGGGAAAGAATTGACGCCGGAAAGACCCGCCACGAATTACACGAATTTTATTTGCGTCTTTGCGTCTTCGTGGTAAGCAAAACGCCCGTGGAATTTACAAGAGTTTGGCTTCGGTGATAGACTCCGCGGCCTATGCAGGCGATAGTCTTTCTCGGTTCCGGGCGCTGGGCTTTACAGGAGGTGGCAGAGCCGCGGCGGACTCAACCCGATGACGTGCTGCTCGAAGTGGAGCGTACCGGCATTTGCGGCACGGACCTGCATATTCTCTCCGATCCTCCGAAGCATCCTGCTACCCCCGGGAGCATTCTGGGGCACGAGTATGTCGCCCGCGTGCTCGAATGCGGCGCCAATGCCAAAGGTTTGAGCGCGCGTGACCGCGTAGTCGTGGACCCGAATATTCCTTGCGGCGCCTGTGACTCTTGCCGGCAGGGCCGCATTAACATGTGCCAGAAGATGGGCACTCTGGGCATATTTCAGAACGGCGGCCTGGCGCGCTACAACGTCGCCCCCGCACGATCGTTGCATAAAATTGCCTTGGAAGTGCCGCCGGAGCGTGCGGTCCTTGCCGAGCCGCTCACCTGCATCTACTCGGCATTCGAGAAGGCCCCGGCCAACCCGGGCGACAGCATCGTCGTGCTCGGCGCAGGTCCCATAGGACTGATGTTCGTACTGTTGTATCGCAAGATGGGCGCGGGGACGATAGTGTCCGTTGAGCCGAGGGAACTCCGCCGCCGCGTCGCATCGGACCTGGGCGCCGATGTCGCGATCGACTTTCACTCCGATTCCCTGATCCCGGAGGTTCGAAAGATTCTGCCTTCAGGCGCCGACATCGTCATCGACTCCGTAGGGACGCTCATCGCGGCTGCAGTCGAACTGGTCCGGCCGGGCGGCACCGTGGTGCTCTTTGGCATGGTTCATGGACTTACACAGACTGTTTCGCAATACGACCTCACCCGAAAGGAACTGACCATCGTCGGGTCTTTTATCCAGCGCAATGCCTTTCCGAAAGTGACCCGGCTTCTTCAACAAAAGGACTTTCCGGTCGAGAAAGTCGTTTCCCACTGCCTCCCGCTTACCGGGATGGGTGAAGCATTGGAGGCCATGCGCCAAGGTATCGCCCTCAAAGTCATCCTCAACCCGGCCAACTCCTGACACCTCTTTCACCGCGGATACGCGGAGTACGCTGAAACTGTCTTCGCCAATGCCAAATCTCTGTCTGCGGGCGCCGGCTTCCAGCCGGCAAACGGTCCTGTTGACGCAAAGGCGCACATGCCGGCGAGACGCCGGCGCTACGAATTTTTCTCACGAACTGCGACTCTGCGGTGAATTGCGTTGCGGTTGGGCTCATCTGTACTACTGAAGGTGCAAATCCTTTGCCGCTTGGAAAGAATTCTTCTTCGCGGATTCTTTGCGCTCTTCGCGCCTTCGCGGTTAATTCCGGACAGCGCTTTCACCGCTAAGACGCGAAGACGCAAAGGGCGCAAAGAAGTCAGTAGTAGAACTTGAGAGCGAACTGGATGATGCGCGCGTTGCCCGCCAGCAGAATCCTTCCGAAACCGCTGTTCTCTGCGCGCACGTCCGGAGGCTGAAAGTTCGCCCGATTGAAGGCATTGAAGAACTCGGTGCGGAACTGGAAATAGCGTTTCTCCGCCAGGTGGAAGTTCTTGGCCAGGGTCCAATCCATGCTCGCGAAACCCGGCCCGCGCATGATGCCCACGCCCGAGTTTCCAAAGGCCTGCGGCGCGGGGCTGAAGCCCGTGGTGAACGCCGACTTGTTGAACCATTCCTGCACGGTCTGCTGGGCATCCGGCA
>QHZE01000629.1 GCA_003225335.1 Acidobacteriota bacterium | reverse complement strand
TTCGGGTTTCGTCATTTTCCAGAGCCTCCTCACCTCGGCTGCTACAAGCTATGAATAAGATGAACATCGAACATCCAACCTCGAACGCTGAAGATCGAAGATCAGGACACGACCGACTTAACGTTCGATGTTCGAGGTTCTGGGTTCGATGTTTCCCAATCTCGCCATGAACGATCTCCGCTACGCCTTCCGCCAACTGCTGAAGAACCCCGGTTTCACCGCAGTGGCGGTGCTCACGCTCGCGCTCGGGATCGCAGCCAACACCGCGATCTTCAGTTTCGTCAACGCTATCTTGCTCCAGCCGTTGCCTTACAAGGACGCAGATCGGCTGGTTATGATTTATGAAAACTACCCAGCGAATGGCTGGTTCAAAAATGCGGTGGCGGCACCGATGCTCGACGTCTGGAGGAAGCAGAGCACCGTGTTCGAGGGGTTGGGTGCGCGAGGGTACTCCGGCCTGAACCCCGTCCTCACAAGCCTCGGCCCGCCCGAGACGATCACGGGCTGGCGTGTGTCGGCCAACGTCTTCGGACTCCTCGGAGTGAAGCCGGTCCTGGGCCGCGACTTCCTGCCGGAGGAGGATACTTTCGGCAAACACCACGTCGTGCTCTTGAGCCACGAATTCTGGCAGGGACATTTCGGCGGCGACACCAACATCATCGGCCGAATCATCACGTTGAATTCCGAGCCGAAGACCGTGATTGGAATCATGCCGCCGCGGACCCATTTCCCACAGGGAGAGACGCAGGTCTGGCTGCCTTTGGCCTTTGAGCCTTGGGAATTGCGCTACCGGCACGCCCACAATTATCTCGTGCTCGGCAAGGTGAAACCGGGTGCCTCGATCGCGCAGGCCAACGCGGAAATGAGTCTCATTGCCGAACGCATGGCGGCGGCGGACGCGGAAAACAAAGGTTGGGGCGCCGAGGTTCACGGACTCCAGCAGGACATGGTGGGTCACGTGCAACGGGTGCTGCTGGTCTTACTCGGGGCCGTGGGATTGGTGCTCCTCATCGGTTGCGCCAACATTGCCAACCTGCTGCTCACTCGTTCGACGGCGCGCGTTCGTGAATTCGCCATCCGCGCTGCGCTTGGGGCCGGACGCGGACAATTGATCCGTCAGTTACTCACCGAAAGCCTGTTGTTGTGCGCGGTAGGCGGATTGGGCGGCTGGTTGCTGGCGACGGCAGGTTTGGCAGGCTTGATCCGTCTCAGCCCGCCGGATTTGCCGCGCGTGTGGGAAGGCATTCATCTGGACCGTTCCGCGCTAATGTTCACCGCGTCACTGACTCTGATGACGGGTCTGCTGTTCGGACTCGTGCCCGCCTTGCAGGCGTCGAATCCCGCGCTGGCTCGCGAGCTGACGGAAAGCGCGCGAGGGACTGCCGGCATCCGGCGCGGACGGTTGCGCAGCAGCCTCGTGGTCGTCGAGGTCGCGCTGTCGGTCATCCTTCTGGTGGGAGCCGGATTGATGATCCGCAGCTTTGGCCGGTTGCTGGCTCAAGATTTCGGATTCAACCCCGAGCAGGTCGTGACCATGAACATCAATCTGCCCAACAAAAAGTACCCGGATCAGTCGGACAGCCAGCGGTTGTTCGATCAATTGCTTGCCAAAGTGCGCGCCCTACCCGGGGTGTTCGCGTCGGGCGCGGTGTTTGGGCTGCCGCTGAGCGGATCGATAGAAGGCCAGGACATCGAACTCGTAGGCGCGCCGCCCCTGGAACCGGGAGAATTACTGACCGCCGACTACGCGCAGGTCAGCCCCGGTTACTTCACGGCGATGAACATTCCGCTGCTGCGAGGGAGGGACTTCACCGAACGTGATACGACCAATGCGCCGATGGTGCTGGTCGTGAACGAAAGTTTCATCCGCCAATTCAACCTCGGGACAAACGTCCTTGGGCGGCGACTCAAGGTCACTGACAGCAGCAGGGAATCAGAAATCATCGGCGTGGTGAAAGACAGCAAGGGCAACGACGTTGCCACGGCGCCGCGGGGCGCGATGTATCGAAGCTACAAGCAGGTGTGCCGGGGACGGATGAGCCTGGTGCTCCGCACGCAACGCGACCTGGCGGACGTGACTCGCGCCGTCCGCGCTGAACTCGACCAGTTGGACAAGGACTTGCCGCTGGAAAACGCGCGCACGATGACGCAACTCGTGGAGTCATCGGTCGCGCAGCGGAAGCTTCCGGTGAGGTTGCTGAGTGGATTCGCAGGAGTGGCGCTGTTACTGGCGGCAATCGGCCTCTACGGCGTGCTGGCTTATACAGTGACGCAACGGACGCGGGAAATTGGCATTCGCGCGGCTTTGGGCGCTCAGCGTGCGGACGTGATCGGTCTTGTTCTACGGCAAGGGATGAAGCTGGCAGCGGTCGGTGTTCTCATCGGCCTGGCCGGAGCGTTCGCGCTGACGCACTTGATTCGCAGCCTCCTCTTCGGTGTGGCGCCGACCGATCCGCTCACCTTTGTGGTCATTCCCGTGCTGCTGGCTACGGTGGCGTTGCTGGCCTGCTGGCTACCGGCCCGTCGCGCGGCAAACGTTGATCCGATGGAAGCGCTGAGATGCGAATGATTCAAATGCGGAACCCGGAGTGCGGAGCGCGGAACAATTCAAACGCAGAATGCGGAGTGCGAAACGAAGCGCCCAACGAACAACGGACCACTGACAACGGACTATGAATGATCTCAAGTTTGCCTCCCGCCAATTGCTGAAGAATCCCGGCTTCACCGCTGTGGCCGTGCTCACGCTCGCGCTCGGCATCGGGGCGACGGCTGCGGTGTGCAGTCTCATTCAAGGTGTGCTTTTAACGCCGCCTCTCTATCGTAAGCCAGGGCAACTTATCCTTATCACGCCGGAGAGTCTGGATCGCCGACATCACAGACGCGGTCTCTACGGAAAGCAGTGGCTTGAGTGGCAGAAAGAGGCGAAGTCGTTCAAGGCCGTGGCGGGTTACGCATGGGGCTTTTGTTTTCTGTTGCTTCCAGGTGGCAGCGAATCCCTTCAAGGCTTGGCGGTGACAAGCGACTACTTCCGTGTCCTTGGCATTCAACCTGCGCTGGGCCGTACGTTTGTAGATGCAGATGGGGA
>QHZE01000208.1:26579-29201 GCA_003225335.1 Acidobacteriota bacterium | reverse complement strand
TCTGAAATATGAAAGCGATCCTTTTGAGTATCACATTCTTCCTGTTTTCGCCATTGGCATTTGTGCGCGCTTTCCCTCGGCCCGCGACTGCGAGTATGATGCACAGGACTTAAGCAGGGGGGCATTTCCGTATGAAACACAAAGGAAGCGGGTCCACCAGCCGCCCGAAAGGAAGCGGGCGCGGCGACCGGAGTCTCATTTTGACCAGCGCGGCGGAGGCGGTGAGGTCCCTGCACACCCGCAGGCCGGCGAGAAAGAAGACGGCCGCCCGGATCTCCGCGCGCCCCGTGGACATCATCGACACGGAAGGATGGGAAGAAGCGGCCCTCTCAATCTCGCAAAAGATCCAGGAACGGCATCTCCCCTTCGGAGTCATCATGGATCCCATCTGCGTTTCGCCCGACAGGGACGGGATCGTGAACTATACCCGTGCAGGAGACTCTGCTATTTGGACGGGTCACTATCTCGCGGCGGAAGCCTTCCGTTATAAGGTCACCGAGTCTCCCGACGCTCTGGAAAACGCGCGCGTCGCGTTGGCCGGCATCCAGTCCCTCGTTGACATTACCGGCACCGGTCTTCTGGCGCGCACACTCGTCCCAACGGACTCGCGGTTCGCGGAAGCAATCACTCGGGAGGAGGCATCCAACGGCATCTTCAAGGGAAAGCTAAATGGCCGCGAGTACTTCTGGGTCGGCGACACCTCCCGCGACCAGTACTGCGGCGTTTTGTTCGGTCTGGCCGTCGCGCACGAAATGGTCACGGATCCCGGGGTGCGGTCGGAGATCGCGCAACTGGTCACGCGCCTTCTCGAGTTTCTCGTGGACCACCACTGGGCAGTCGTCATGCCGGACGGCAGGATCAGCACGGTATTCATCGGGCGCCCCGACCAGCAGTTGGCGCTCCTCCAGATCGGGAGACGCGTCAACTCCGGGAGGTTCTCGAAGCTATACCGCGAACGCCGGAGCGCCCTCGCCCGCTTCGTAATCGTCCCCATTGCCTTCGAAGTCCTCGACGACCACAATTCCTACTTCAAGTTCAATCTCGCCACAATCAACCTGTTCAACCTGATCCGCTGGGAAGACAGCTCGCAGTTCAAGGAGCATTTCACCTTCGCCTACACCGTTCTGCGCCGAACGACGGACGACCACGGCAACGCGCACTTCAATATGATCGATCGCGCGTTGAAGGGGCCGGACCGAAAGAGGGACCAAGAAACGCCGGAGCTACTGGCTGCCTGGCTCCGGCGACCGAGCCGGGACGAATTCGTCGATCTGCGCGGTACGATCCCGTCGTGCGGCCAGCCGGATCGAGCCTGCCACGCGATCCCTGTGGAACAGCGCGTCCGGACCGATTTTCTGTGGCAGCGCAGCCCGTTTCTCCTCGTGGGCGGGGGTAGCGGGCTGATCGAAGCGCCCGGGATCGACTTCATCCTTCCCTATTGGATGGCGCGGTTTTACCAGGTCCTGTGAGCAAATCCTGCTGATCGAGAAAAACTGGACCTTCTTCTTCACCACACGAAGACACAAAGATCCGCCAAGTTAATTAAGTTCCTGCGTGTGTGAATCCTTGTGCTATTTGTGTCAAATTTCCCCGAGGTCCTCCCGACACTGACCGGATCTCTGCTGTTGGCTGACATCGCAGCCGGACGTGTCGGTTGCGATCAGCCGCCCCACGCCTCGAATTCGACTGATCCCGGTTGATGTAGTGTGCGGTCCTCTGTTCGTGTGACCGTTACCAGGGACACGTTGTGCTTCCGGTCGAATCTTCTATCGATGTCCGAACGTTCCTGCTGAAAGCTTAGCTGGAATAGAAAATATGCCTATGAGGTCTTTCACTGGGGCCGATAAAGTTTCAATAGGGCCGCCGGCAAGGCAACATGGACGGCCAAGGTATATTTTATGATCTTTCCGGCTAAAGTCGCTTTGGCGTTCTCTTTGAGCTGCGCACCGGTCTGTGTGCTTGCCGCCCGGGGCCACGCAACCATGCGCCCAATCGCTAAACGCCTGGTGGTGCGGACTGAAGGGCGGCTGCTGAGCGCGGAAGAAGGCATCACTGTCCTTAATGCCGCCCGCGGACACCAGCGCCAAACGGCCTCCAAGCCCGACTGTTCCCACCTGGTGCACGAAGTCTATACCCTGGTGGGCCTGGAGTATCGCTTCGCCAGATCCAACGATCTGTACCAGGGGGCGCAAAGCTTCGAGCGCGTAGCAAGACCCCAGCCCGGCGATTTAATTGTCTGGCGCGGCCACGTTGGTCTGGTGGTCGATCCAGAGGAGAGAACGTTTTACAGTTCAGTGCGCTCCGGGCTGAAGACCGAATCCTACTACTCGCGTTACTGGCGGCAACGAGGGCGGCCGCGCTTTTACCGCTATCGGCTCGAAGGCGATGAGAACTCTCCGGTCATGGCAGCGAGCCTGCGAGCCGATCCTTTTGCCTCGCCGGCGATACCTGATCCTGCCGAAGATGAACTTGCAACCAGAGCGCAACCGGCAGGCTTGGTTTCCAAGGAACGTGTGACCGTGGCTCCGCCAAGTTCCTTGCCCCAAGGCACGATTCTGATTAGCGAAGATCGAGAGCCAACGCGCGAGGCCATTGCACAGGCGCTGATCGCGCACGCCGATG
>QHZE01000208.1:0-26464 GCA_003225335.1 Acidobacteriota bacterium | reverse complement strand
CGCTATCTTCTCGAAAGTTTTTGTCGGGTCCCGTTCACCCAGGGTCGAAGCCCGGCACTGAATACCCCAGCGCCTAAGGCCGGTCCCCTGCCATTTGAAATCTCAAATTTCAGATTTGAAATTTCGCTTCCTCAGCAAATCTGTGGGTAAGCTGCGCGCGGAAATCAGTAAAGGAGCGTACCTTACGAGGCCCGGCGAGCGCCGATTTTCCATCAGCCGTTCGTGAGACCGGGAATGAGGATCGGTGGCAGTGAAAAAAATTGAATCTGTGCAGTTTCCGACCCGTAAGATAAATTAACCGAAATAATATATATGGGTATGCACTTGACTCCAGTGACGCCCATATGTTGTAGCTCAGACTTCCACGCCTTGCCTTAGTCGCTCAAACAGCCTCAGTTCTCTTTGTGCGGCCTCCAATTTCCCTAACTTTCTGTAGAGCTGACCCAACTGATAATGAGGGTCAGGGGATTCAGGGTCCAGGTGAACAGCGGTTTGAAATGATTTCAGAGCACACAGATGGGTCCGAGCAACATCCGTGTCCATCTGTGTTCATCAGTGGTTTCAAACGCTGGTGATGGGAGCTGAATCTCTCGTGGTTGATCAAGGTCAGTCCTGTCTTATTCCGTATCAGGCCAGAATCTTGGTGATGGGACCGTAGCCGTGCTCGACCAAACGCACCGGACGGTTGTTGACAACCACGGTCAAATCTTTATGGTCTAGTCCCATCTGATGCAGAATGGTGGCGTTTAGATCGCTGACGTAGGCACGATCCTCCACAGCGCTGAAGCCTACGTCATCCGTGCTCCCCAGGACAAAACCGCCCTTGACACCGCCGCCGGCCATCCAGCAGGTAAAGCCGCGAGGATTGTGGTCTCGCCCTGTGGTATTTTGGGACCACGGGGTGCGCCCGAACTCGGTGGCCCAGACGACCAGTGTGGAACTGAGCAGTCCCCGCTGCTTGAGGTCTCTGATCAAGCCGGAAATGGGCTTGTCGGTCTGCCGGCACAGAGGCCCGTGGGACTTCATGTCCTCATGGGCGTCCCAGGCCCCGTTGCCGCCGCCTCCGTGGCAGATCTGAATGAACCGCACTCCACGCTCCGCCAGGCGCCGCGCCAATAACAACTGGCGGCCGAAGGCATCGGTGTCTTTCTCTCCGATGCCGTAAAGGCTCTTGATACTCTCAGGTTCCTTGGCGAAATCGACCAGGTCCGGCACCGAGAGTTGCATGCGCGCGGCCAGTTCGTAGCTCTTCAGCCGGGCAGCGATCTCCATTTCCGTCCGGTGGTGCTCTCTGAACTCTGCATTGAGCTGGTGAAGCAGGGCCAAGTCTTTCTCCCGTTGGGCGGAAGCCGAGGGCGGGGTGCGCAAGTTTTCCACCGGAACCTCTCCCGTGCCGAACGGTGTGGCGGCCTCCGTAGTGCCCAGATATCCGCCGGTGAGTTGCACCGGAGAGGAGGGACGCCCGATGTTGACAAACGCCGGCAGGTTTTTATTGGCCGCGCCTAAGGCGTAGGAGATCCAGGAGCCGAGACAGGGGTGGTTAAACTGGCGGCCGCGATGTCCGGTGACCATCTCAATCACAGCGGGAAAGTGGTTCACTTCTTCGGTGTACATGGAGCGGACGAAGGCGATGTCATCCACGCACGACCCGACATGGGGGAACCAGTCCGAGACCGCTATGCCTGACTTCCCGTAGCGGGTATAGGTCCTCAAGATCGGAATAACCGGCCGCAGCATTTTGGCCTGGTTGTCTCCGAAGCCAACGGCGTCAATCATCTTGCCGGCATGCCCGTTGTCTTTGGGATCAAACGTGTCGATGTGACTGACGCCGCCACACATAAAGAGGAAGATGACGGAATTCACTTTGACGGGGAGGCGAGGAGCAATTTGGCCCAACGGCCCTTCCTCTTTGTCGGCGCCCGTCGAGGAGGTAATCAGGCCGTCGTGCGTCCAGAGATACCCGATGGCCGCACCCAGAAATCCCGCTCCGACCCGCTCGAAAAAATATCTGCGGGTCATTGTGCTCATCCGGCTCACATCAACAGAGTGCTGACACTGCACGGCAATCCCCCCTTACCTACCTGACAAAGACGAACTCGTCCAGATTGACCAAGAACCAGGCCAGCTTTTCGCCTGCCGACAGGGACGGATTGGCTTTCTTATACTCTCGCAGGTAGGACAAGAGCATCTGCTTCTCGGAAGCAGAGCCGGGACGGCACAAGGCCATCGTGTAACCCAGGTCAATGGCTTTCTCCAGATCGTCGTCAGACTCCTTCAACAAGCGCTTCCCGAAATCTGCGGCGGCATTCTCTACCAGCGGGCTGTTCATCAAGAAGAGGGCTTGCAGCGCCGTGATACTCTGCGTTCGAACCGGGTTGGGCAGCAAGCCGTTATCGACGTCAAAGATCTGGAGAAAATTCGGCATCATCTCCACGGTGGAGTTATAACCCCTGACCATGTAGAGGGCTCGCCGATTCGTCTCTCGGTTGAGGTTGCCAATCACGACTCTGGATCCCGGGTAATAATAATCCGGCAACTCGGTGAACGACTTGCCGCCCAGCTTAAGGTCCAGTTTTCCGGACAGCCAAAGGATCGAGTCGCGGATCTCCTCCGCGGTAAGGCGCCGGATGGCCCTGCGCCATAAAAAAGTATTACCCGGGTCAATCTTCTCGTTGCCGGAATGAGAGGACGCCGCCAGTTGATAGGTGCGTGAAGTCACCAGGAGACGGTGCATGGCCTTCATGCTGTAGCCGCTTTCCACAAAACGGGTCGCCAGCCAGTCCAGCAACTCGGCATGGACCGGAGCTTCGCTGAGCGCGCCAAAATCACTGGGGGTCTTGATCAGGCCGACGCCGAAATGCCACTGCCAGAGCCGGTTGACGGCCACGCGCGCGAACAGGGGGTTCTTGGGGTGCAGCATCCATTCCACGAACTGCTGGCGGCCGCCGGTCGTAAAGCGCTTTCCTGCGCAGGGGCCGGGCGGCACGTCGAACCCTGTGTCGGCGATGTGAAACATGCGGCCGACTTCTTCCTTGGGGCGTTCAGGATCTCCGGTGTCCAGGACAAAGCTCTTCTTCTTGGCAAGCTCCTCGTCTTCACGGATGGTCCAGAAATTCTCCAGGTCGGTCGGTCTTGCCAGAATCTCTAAAGGGGCGCGCAAACCTTCGTAAACCCGGATCTGCTCCGGTGTCATGACCTCCTTGTACTTGGGGGGGTCAATTCTCAGGATCGGCGCATAGTCGTCGGCCAGCTTCTTCTGCTCCGGCGTGCGCTTCTCTTCGGGCGTCCTGACGGCTTCCTGGACGTTGGCCGGCAGTTCACGAACCCGCTCCCCTTGAAGCTTTTCCTGAAAGGGCTTGAGAAACTGGTTCAGAGGTTTCTCCAACTCGGCCTTGCGCCGCTCGTAATGAGCCAAGGCCACCTGATATAACGCCTGCTCCTCGGGGCCGGCCAGGATACGCTTTTCCACGACCAGAGGGTTAAAGATAGCTTTCAGGCCGTAATAGTCCGCCTGGCGGATGGGATCAAACATGTGATCGTGACACTTGGCGCAACCGACGGTGGAAGCCAAAAAAGCTGTAGTGGCCGTTTCCACCGCGCTGAAGGCTATAAGACGCTTCTCATCCTTCTCCGTTTCGGCGCCCCGGGCCAAAAATCCCACCGCAAACATGGCCGCGGGGTCGTCCATCAGGTCTCCGAGCAGTTGAGATTTGACAAATTGGTCGTAAGGGAGGTCACGGTTGAGCGCATGGATCACCCATTCGCGCCAGCGGTAGATGCCGGTGTAAGCGGGCATGTGTTCGTCGGTATCGACGTAACGCAGGAGATCCAGCCAGTGACGGGCGTAGTTGACGCCGTGCTGTTCATCGCCCAATAGCCGATCGACGACCCTTTCATAGGCTTGCGGCGAAGAGTCGTCCAAGAACAGGGCCACTTCCCGGGCGCTGGGAGGCAGCCCGACCAAGTCGTAAGTCACCCTTCTGAGCAAGGTTCCCTTGTCCGCAAGCGGCGCGGGCGTCAATCCTTGCTTTTCATAGGCCGCCACCAAAAAGGCGTCCACGGGATTGAAGACGAACTGCCGGTTCGTTACGACGGGGACGGCCGGTTTCGCAATCGGCCGGTAAGCCCAATGAGCGGCCTGTCGTTTCTGGGGCCACAGCGCTCCGGCTTCAATCCACTGCCGCAGGAGCGCTACTTCTTCCGCCGAAATGGGTCCCCCGGGCGGCATCTTCAGCTCGCCGTTCCGCGCCACTGCCTTGTACAACAGACTCTCGTCAGGTTTCCCGGGAACTATTGCCGGACCGCGACCGCCGCCCTTTTTCAGGCTCTCGCCGCTGGCCATGGACAATCCGCCCCTCGGACTCTTGATCAGCGGGCCGTGGCAGGTAAAACAGTTCTTGGACAACACGTCGAGGACGTTCTGGGCCGAGGCGACTTGGGCGAGGAAAAGGAAGAAGGTCAGCAGCGTGGGCACGGCCATCGCAAGAGATCCACCTGGACGAATCCTCACATTCATCTTCGCGTTTCGAGACAAGGCCTGACCTTTGCTTCGGGAGCCTGCTGGACGCAGGCAGAGTAGAGTCCCCTGCCTGACACCTGCCGCCCATCGGACCGTCCGGATGAAGAGACTCGCGTCGATGCTACGAAGCGCTTCCGCAGGTTGTCAAGCACCAAAAAGCAGAAAGCGGCGGACTCCAGCCCGTATTGCGGCATTTTGACTCTCAGGCAGCGGGCGCGCACACCTGCAAGCACCCGGTCACTCTTGGGTGCAATTAGAAGAAGTGGGAGTCAGTTTCCGCCGCAGGACGGGCGCAAAAGAGGGACAAACGACGAGTCCGATATGGAGTGTGGCGACAACAAGCCAAAAAAGGAAACGGGACCCAGAAACCCCAAAATCGCAAACCAGGGCTGAGGTCAAAGTTCGGCTAATGGGCGCGAGGATGCTAGTCGAAGAGAATTTAGGCTTCCTTGGAGAACTGCCATATCCTACGTGAGAGCGATTCTGCTCGTACGCCCTGGTCTGCCCCGCAGAGATGAAGATTGCCTCCGTCATCACCGATCACCGAGTCGTCGAATTCTCGTCCTTGACAGCGGATTTCTGCTGTGCTCCAATCCTGCGCGACTCAAAACTTAAAGCACAATACACAAAAGTCTCCCAACATCCATCATTTTGACATGCTGGTTGGGAAGCCCCGGGAGGTGCAACGTGTTCGGCACTTGGCTGCAGCACATTGTAGGCTTCGGGTCTGATCGGGTCAAACGGCCAAAGGGTCTGTCTTTGGTCAGGATCAAGATACGGAGGGGTAAGGGTCTTGCTTGTTGGACGCCGGCAGCCATGCTGCTGATCGCGAGCCTTACACCGGCCACGACGTTCGGCCAGTCATACTATGGAGGCCTCCGAGGCACTGTTCGTGACCCGAACGGCGCCGTGGTGCCGAACGTAAAGGTGACGCTTATTGACCAAAATACAGGTCTCCGTCGCGTCACCCAGTCGGCTGCCGATGGGGGATATGTTTTTAACCAGGTCGTTCCGGCCGCCTATACCGTTTGGGCCGAAGTCACAGGATTTAAGAAATTCGAGCGAAAGGATGTGATTATCAGCACGCAGGGGCAAGTCAACCTCGACCTGACTCTGGAGATTGGTCAGTTGACGCAAACGGTCGAGGTCACGGCAGCGACGCCGCTGATTGAAACGACAAACGCATCGCAGGGTCAGTTGCTCGATGACCAGAAGCTGGCTGAGCTTCCGAACATCGGGCGCAACCCCTTCATCATGTCGAAGGTGGCGCCGAACGTGGTCCAATATGGCAATCCCGTCATGAACCGCATGCAGGACCAGAGCAGCACAGCGAATACCTCCGTGAACGGTTCAATCGGTTGGGTTGGCAACTATCTCATCGATGGAGTGCCGGTGACTGATTGGGCTGGCAGGCCGATCATCATCCCATCCATCGAGGCAACGCAGGAAGTAAAGGTCATGACCAATACCTACGATGCCGAGATGGGGCGCAACGGGGGTTTCGTCTTGAACACCCTTTTGAAGTCCGGCACGAATGACTTTCACGGCGTCGCCTACGGCGCCATCCGCCGGACAGGCATGGATGCGAATCAGTTTTTCAACAATGCTGCCGGCATTCCCTTGAGCCCTATTCCCAACGATGCCTGGGCTGGCAACTTGGGCGGCCCACTCCATATTCCTCACCTTTATGACGGCAGAGACCGTACATTCTGGTTCTTTGCGCTCGAGGGTTACAACAATTCCGCGGCCAACTCCTCGAGGTTTTACGTCCCCACCGCCGCGGAGCGGGCCGGCGACTTTTCCCAAACCAAAACCGCCACCGGCGCGCCTCTGGTCCTCTACGATCCCTCGACTACCGTGCAGAATCCCGACGGCACTTACGGACGCGCGCCTTTCCCGAATAATACGATCCCGGCCAACCGGATCAACACTGTCGGCCAGAACATCGCGAACTACTATCCGCTGCCAGCTTCGGCACCTGCCTACTATGGGGATCCTGACATTACTGGCAGCTCGAGCTCCGTTTCGAAAGGCAGGCAATACGTCGGGAAGGTCGATGAGCAGTTCTTCCCTTGGTGGCGTGCCAGCGCAAGTTATATGCACACCTGGACCATCGAGCCGGGACCTGAGTTTTTCGGCGGGCCGGCAGCGAATGGGCAATGGGCGCTCTGGCGCGTCGAAGATGTCACCGCGATCAATAACTTGTTGACGATTTCTCCGACCACCGTGCTGGCGGTTCGATACGGTTTCAACCGTTTCCCCAACCTTTTCTACACCACGAGCGAGCGTCAGGGTTTTGACCCAACCACGCTGGGCTTCCCCGCCTCGTATGTAGGGCAGATGATGGGCCATAAGTTCCCGATCATCAATACCTCCACCGCATTGACGCTGAGCGATGGCAATGGCTCGTACTACAATTTGGTCAGCAACAACTTCTCCACCATCCTTTCGAGGATCCAAGGGCGCCACAGCCTCAAGTGGGGCTTCGATTTTCGCCGCCTGGTGGCGACCGGAAACGGTTACGGCGATGAATCCGGCAGTTTTTCATTCAACGGCGCCTTCACTCAATCGAGTCCCACGAACCCGGTCGCGGGCACGGGCGCCGATGTGGCCGATCTCCTGCTGGGCTACCCTTCGAGTGGTGATACGATTCTCGCCATCAAGCTGACGAACTACACCCACTACTACGCGGTCTATGGTCAGGACGATTTCCGTGTGACCAACCGCCTGACGCTTAACCTGGGGCTGCGCTGGGAACGCGAGCTTGGCTTTAGGGAAGTTCAAAATCGCCTGTACGTGAATTTCGACAAGCAGGCGACTAATCCTCTCGCGGCAAACGTTACCGGGATCGCACCGAAAGGGGTGCTTCAGTGGGCCGGGCAGGGCGCGAATCCCGTAGGCGTCGGCAATCCCAACCTTAACAAATTGGCGCCACGCCTCGGCGTCGCGTACCGGCTCGACAGCAAGACCGTCATTCGAGGGGGCTATGGTGTGATCTGGGGACCACAGTCGACGCTAGGTGCCACCTATGCGCCGGCGGGCTTCTCTTCCACGACGCCGTATATTGCCACACTGAATGGCTTTGCGACGCCGGCGAACTCGCTCAGCAACCCGTTCCCCAATGGTCTCATTCAGCCGGCGGGCCTGTCGCAGGGGTCCCTCACGGGAATTGGCCAGAACGTCTCGCTCTTCTCTCCCTTCGCCAAAGGACCAAGAATACAACAATATTCGGTTGACATTCAGCGTGAGTTGCCCGCCGGGATTGCTCTCTCGGTCGGGTACCTGGGAAATCGCGGGACGCATCTACCCATGGACGTTAACCAGAACGTGTTGGATCCAACCTTCTTTTCCATGGGTACCGCATTGAACCAACCCGTCGCGAACCCCTTTTACGGGCACGGCGGCACAGGGGTCATCGGAACGCCCACGGTGCCAGCGTACCAGCTTCTCCTGCCCTTCCCCACTTACGGCAATGTGATTTTTTCGAGCAGCGATTTGAACCATTCCCGTTACGATTCATTGGTGATCAAAGGCCAGAAACGCTTGAGCCAAGGACTTACTTTCCTGTCCACATTGACCTGGGCGAAAAGCTACGACCTGGCAAGCTCAGGCAACACCCTGATGGGCGGCCCTTCGGGAGCCCAGAACCCTCTTAATCTGGAAGCCGAATATGCACCGTCACAGTTCAATGCCCCCGTCACTTGGTCCTTTACATTCAGCTACGCACTGCCCGCGGGAAGGGGCAAGCCATTTCTGAACAGCAACAAGGCCCTGGATTATGCACTGGGTGGCTGGCAGCTCAACGGCGTCGCGGTCTACCGAAGCGGATTCCCGGTCGCGATTACACAAAACCAGAATCTTAATGGCGCCTTCGGATATGCCGGTCAGCGGCCCAACGCCACGGGCACTTCTCCGGAAACGATCGGCAGTCTCGGGCAAAGGCTGAACAGTTACATTAACCCGGCCGCGTTCTCCACGGCCGCCCAGTTTACCTTCGGCGATGTCGCCCGCTACATTCCCATGCGCGGCCCGGGGTTGGCTAACTGGGATCTCTCGCTTTTCAAAACCGTGGCCGTGCGAGAGCGCCTGAGCGCACAGTTCCGATTCGAAATGCTGAATGCCTTCAACACGCCGGAGTTCAACGGTCCCAACAATTCCTTTG
Organism: Acidobacteriota bacterium; assembly: GCA_003225335.1. Classification (GTDB taxonomy): domain Bacteria; phylum Acidobacteriota; class UBA6911; order UBA6911; family UBA6911; genus Gp18-AA60. The sequence continues at coordinate 17,783 of QHZE01000208.1, read as the reverse complement.
GCACGTCTTCGTTCGGGCAGATCAACTCACAGGGGAACTCGGCGAGGCAACTTCAGCTTTGCCTGCGATTCATGTGGTGATCTGGTCCTCGTTCTCGATGGGGACATTTTGATCTCGGGATTTAACTTCCGAGCTGGCAGGCACCACAGCAGGCCAACAACCTTTGGGAAGTGAGCGTGGATGAGCGAAGATCAGACCAACGATTTCGTATTGCTTTACGATGGCGTGTGCGGGTTTTGCAACAAGAGCGTGCACATGATTCTGGCGCATGATAAGCAAGGCACTTTGAAATTCGCTCCGTTGCAGAGCCACTTTGGCGAAGAGGTAACCGCAAGGCATCATGTCAAAAACATTGATTCCATAGTCTTGGTTGACAACTCATCAGGCACAGAGCGCGTCTATGTTCGCTCAAACGCCGCGTTAAAGATTGCCAGTTATTTAGGTGGCTGGTGGAAATTGCTTGCGGTTTTCCAAATCATTCCGCGTCCACTTCGAGATTTTTGCTATGATCTGTTTGCCAAATATCGCTATCGGTTCTTCGGCAAATACGACAGCTGTCTTTTGCCCTCGCCTGAGGTCCGCTCAAGATTTTTGGATACGGCTTGAAGATTTTTTGAGACGGAAACACATCTGTCCATCACAATCGAAATGGCACAAACGAACATTTTCCTCACAGCGGAATGGAAACATTTGGCGATGCTCAATTTTGAAATCGAGCCATCCGTTCCACGCCCTCACGTTCCTTCCGGCACGGAATTGGACTCCTGGAACGGCAAGACGTTTGTCAGCGTCGTCGGGTTCATGTTTTTAAAAACCCGAGTGCTGGGTTTGCCGATTCCCTTTCATCAAAATTTTGAAGAGGTGAATTTACGATTTTACGTGCGCTTCAAATCAAGCGAAGGATGGCGGCGCGGCGTTGTCTTTATCAAAGAGTTGGTGCCGCGAAGGGCTATCGCCACTGTGGCTCGCGTCGTCTATAACGAAAACTATGAAGCCCTGCCGATGCGACACGCGCTGGATTTAGAGGGCAGCACTATTAAGAAAGATGGCGCGGTCGAATATGGTTGGCGGTACAGAGGTGAATGGAATCATCTGCGCGTGCAGACAGCGGGCGAGGCGCAAACGTTAATCGCCGGTTCGGAAGAAGAATTCATCACCCAACATCATTGGGGCTATGCCGCGCAGAAAGATGGTGGCTGTGTGGAATATCAAGTCGAGCACCCTTCATGGCGCGTCTGGCAAGTGAGCGAGCGTTCTCTGCATTGCGATGTCGCAGCTTTGTACGGAGAAAAATATGTCGAGGCTTTAGGCGGCAAAGCCAGTTCCGCATTCTTAGCCGAAGGCTCGCCCATCATCGTGCGAAAGGGTTATAGGATCCCCTTTGATCCGGCACAGTCAGTATTCTGAAAACAGAATCAGGCGGTTCAGTTCCCTGATGCTCGGCGCCGGAAAGTTACGGTCATCGCTTTCCCCCTGCCCTCACTCTACCGTAGCACCAACGAGCAACACGTAGTCCGATGCTCGAGATCCTCTTTCCGCAGCGAAGCTCCGGGCCGGCCTGTTGCTCGACAAAAACTGCAGAGGTCCGATTCCTACGAACGTCCCGCCGCCTGGCGCACGCGGCGGCGCTGGGCCACTTCGAAGCCCATGAACGGCGTGGTTGCGGTGAAGCTGGCCAGGCTCTCGCAACAGCTTGTGCGTCGCGGTTCCTGAGGAGGTCGCAATGAAAAAAATACTACACCGTCTCCGGACGCGGATGCACCCATGGGCTACGGTACGGCCGCTCCAAGAGGCGATTTGCCTCGGCATCGCCGATGACTCGTCCGCCGTTGGCGTCCCAGGCGAGTGTGCGTCCGAGGCGCATCGCCAGATTGGCGAGGATGCAGCTCGCCGTCGAGATATGCCCCTGCTCGATGTCGGCCACGGGCCTGCCGCGAGTTGTGATAGCCGAGAGGAAGTCCTTCATGTGCGCGCGAATTGCCGGTGCGCAGTGTTTCTCCAGGTCCGGCTCCGTTTTGTCCTCGGGATACTGATCAAGTTCGTAAGTCACGTCCTTGTGTATCGCCTGCTCACCCTTCGACGATGGCGTGAAGTCGTAGCTATAGACGCTGGCCTTCAGTGTCCCCTTATCTCCATAGAAGGTCGCGCCCCATGGATACTTGGAGTCGGGCGGGTCGCCCCACGAACGCTGTTCCCAGATCACCTTCACATCGTCGAAATCGAAAGTGGCTGTCTGGGTTCCCCCATGATGCCGTTGCCGTATTCCATGAACGCACGCCAGCCTCGCGGATGCACCAGGCGGTTGTAGGGCCGCAGAGGTGCGGGGCCGGTCCACATCTCGTAATCGAGATTTTCGGGGGGCTCGGTATCGGGAGGATTGCTCTCGGCGCGCATGTGGTAGTAACAATAGATCTCGACCAGACCGATGTTACCGAGCCGCCCCTCGCGAATGATGTTGTCGCGCGCTTCGGCCAGGTGCGGTGTGCTGCGGCGCTGCGTTCCCACCTGCACGACGCGTCCGTGCTTGCGCGCGGCGGCCACCATTGCCTGGCCCTCGATCACGTCCACGCTGACGGGCTTTTGACACCACACGTCGGCGCCCGCCTGGACCGCGGCAATCATGGCGAGCGCGTGCCAGTGATCGGGCGTGTCGATGAGGACGATGTCGAGATCCTTCTCGGCGAGCATCTTGCGATAATCGGAATAGGTGCGCGGACGGTGCTTCGACGCCTGGCGCTGCGCCACAGCATCGGCCGCGTCCGACAGCATCTTCTTATCCACATCGCACATCGAGACGACCTCGACGGGCGCGACCTGGATCAGACGAAACAGGTCGGTTTTGCCGTACCAGCCCGGTCCGATGATGCCGACACGCGGCTGCTTGGCCCCGGTAGTCTGGCCTCGCAAGTCGTAAGCGGACAGTCCGAGGACTGCGGCGCTGTTGAGCAGGAACTGTCGGCGATTCATGGCTCTCCTCCGTCGAATGGCTGCGAGTATACATCATCCCATGGCCGGTCCAATCGCCGTAGTCCTCCTCCAGCGACGCGCCCCACCTTGAGCAGCGAATCTGACCGTAATCTGGCGGTCGACCGCCCCGGCTACCGCAGGAATTCGCTTGTTCCCGTCATGCCTTCGCGATACAAACACATATAGTTTCCATTTTGATTGTGGGGAGGATTGTAACAATGTTCAGGCGCCTTGCCGTCCTGCTGTCTGTTCTGCTGTCTTCTGCTCTGTTTGCCCAGACCTACGACCAGGCGCTCTTCAGCGGAATGAAATGGAGAGGCATCGGTCCGTATCGCGGCGGCCGCGTGCTGGCCGTGACCGGCGTGTCCGGCGATCCGAACACCTTCTATTTCGGCGGCGTCGCCGGCGGCGTGTGGAAGACTACGGATGCCGGCGCCATCTGGCGCCCTGTGAGCGACAAGGAGCCGTTCACCTCCATCGGGTCCATAGCCGTGGCCGATTCCGACCACAACACCCTTTACATCGGCACCGGCGAGGCCTGCATTCGCGGCAACATCACCTACGGCGACGGCGTGTACAAATCGGTGGACGGCGGCAGGTCGTGGAAGCACGTCGGACTGCCGGACTCGCGGCAGATCGGCGCCGTAGTCGTCCACCCGAAGAACCCCGACATCGTATATGTCGCCGCGCTCGGCCACGTGTACGCACCCAGCGCGGAGCGCGGCATCTATCGCACCACCGACGGCGGCGCCACCTGGCAAAAGGTTCTGTACGTGAACGACAAGACCGGCGGCATTGATGTCGTCTTCGACCAACAGAATCCGAACACCCTCTTCGCGTCCATGTGGGACGTGAACCGCACGCCTTGGAGCCTGACCAGCGGCGGTCCCGGCAGCGGGCTGTATCGCTCCACCGACGGCGGCAACACTTGGAAACGGCTCGAGGGACACGGCCTGCCTGAGGGTGTGCTCGGGCGTATCGGTGTCTCGGTGTCCGGCGCGGATTCCTACCGCGTTTATGCGCTCATCGAGGCGAAAGAGGGCGGGTTGTTCCGCTCCGATGACGGCGGCGATACCTGGACGCGCGTCAACGAAGACGAGCGCTACCGCCAGCGCGCCTGGTACTTCACTCACATCTTCGCCGACCCGAAAACCGTGGACACGGTTTACGTGCTCAACACCGGCGCCTTCCGATCTGTCGATGGCGGCAAGACCTTCACCCTGCTGCCCGCGCCACACGGCGACCATCACGGCCTGTGGATTGATCCGGCTAACCCGAAAAGCATCATCGACGGCAACGATGGCGGCGCCACCATCAGCGTGGACGGCGGCCAGACCTGGAGCACCGTGTACAACCAGCCGACGGCGCAGTTCTACCACGTCATCACCGACCGCCAATTTCCGTATTACGTCTACGGCGCGCAACAGGACAACAGCAGCGTTGGCATCGCCAGCTTCAGCGACGAGGGTGTCATCACGGCGCAGAACTGGTTTGCGTTCGGCGGCGAGACCGGTTTCATCGCTCCCGATCCCCGCGACACCAACGTCATTTACGGCAACAACGAGGCCACCATCTTCCGCTTCAACAAGGCCGACCAGCAGACGCAGGACGTTTCCGTCTGGCCGCTGGATGTCTCCGGGCACGGCGCCGTGGATCTCGACGTGCTTCGCTTCAACTGGACGTCGCCGTTATTTATATCGCAACACGATAAGACTACGCTCTACACCTCCGGCGATAAGGTGTACAAGAGCACCGACGGCGGCATGAGCTGGACCGCCATCAGCAAGGACCTGACGCGCAACGACAAGAGCAAGCAGCATCCCTCGGGAGGACCGATCACGCTCGACATCACGTCGGTCGAGTACTACGACACGATTTTCGCGCTTGCCGAGTCTCCGGTGCAGCAGGGCCTGCTCTGGGCCGGCACCGACGACGGCCTCGTCTGGATCACGCGCGACGGCGGTACCACATGGACGAACGTCACCCCCAAGGCGCTGCCGGAATGGGGCATGGTCAGCATCATTGATCCGTCCCCGCACGAGTCCGGCACCGCCTACATCGCCGTGGATCGCCACAAGCTCGACGATCAGAAGCCCTACATCTACAAGACCTCAGACTTCGGAAAAAGTTGGAGCCTGATCGTGAACGGCATCGCGCAAAACCACTATGCCCGTTCTGTACGCGAAGATCCCGGACGCAAGGGCCTGCTGTTCGCCGGCACGGAGCACGGCGTGTACGCCTCCTTCGACGACGGCGCGCACTGGCAGTCACTGCAATTGAACCTGCCGGTCTCGCCGATTCACGATCTCGTCGTGCACGACAACGATCTGGTGGTCGCCACTCACGGGCGCTCGTTCTGGATTCTGGACGACCTCACGCCGCTGCGGCAGCTCACCTCGCAAACCGCGCGGGCGCAGGCGATTCTCTACAAACCCGAGCCTGCCGTCCGCTTGCACTATCCCGACCAGGTGGACCGGCGCCGTCCGGCCGGCGAGAACCCACCCAAGGGCGCGATCATTGATTATTACTTCGCGAGCAAGCCGAAGGAAGAAGTGACGCTCGACATCCTCGACGCTCAGGGCAAGCTCGTGCGCCATCTGTCGAGCAAGGAAAAGAAAGGCTTCGAGCAGCCGCCGGAGTGGCCCGACCAGGAAATTCCCAAGGAAACCATTCCCGCCGAAGCGGGCATGAACCGCTACGCCTGGGACCTGCGTTACGAGTCGCCGGCAAAAATTCCCGGCGCGTTTTATTCCGGCCTAGGCCCGTTGGGACCGCTCGCCCTGCCGGGAACTTACCAGGCGAAGCTCGCGGCGGGATCATTTACCCAGACTGTGCCGCTGGAGCTGCGCATGGATCCGCGGCTGAAGAGCGTCACCCAGGCGGATTTACAGAAGGAATTCGAGCTGGCGATGAAGATCCGAGATCGCAACAACGAGCTGCACACTGCGGTGAACCAGATCCGCGAGCTGGGCGCCGAACTCATGACGCTGAAGAAATGGTCGGGCGAGAGCGCGCAGGCTAAGCTGGTGATCGAGGCTGTGGATGCGCTCGACAAAAAGATGACGCCGATCGAGGAAATTCTGATCCAGGTAAAGATGAAGAGCTCCGAGGGCAACCTGCGCTACCCGAACCAGCTCAATGAGCAGTTCGATTCCCTCAGCCATACCGTTGAGTCCGCTGATGCCGCGCCCACGCGCCCGCAGTACGCCGTCTATGATCTCCTGAACGGCAAGCTGCAGGAGCAGTTGAAGGACCTGCGCGAGGTGCTCGATCGCGACCTGCCCGCGCTCAACGAGCTCATGCGCAAAACCGGCGTACCCGCCCTGACCGTACCCTCGGGCACGCCCGGTGGAAGGTAGCGATTGTTATTTTCGTGAAGGCTTTGAGCCGCTGACTAATGCTGGGTTGATGAAACAGAAAAATCACGGTGTCGCACTTTTAATCGCACCGGAACAGGAGAGAATCATGCGGACAGTAGGGGTCTACACTGGCTTGTTGATGTGGATGTTGGCGCCGGCGATGGTGGCAGCCCCAAAGAAGGTTTCGTTCTCGCAGCCGCCGAGGAGCGTAGATGTCTACGATTTTGTCGAGATAACCGTAAACGTCGAAGGGCCCGACGCCTCCAATCCATTCACCGATGCCACGCTGCGCGGATCTTTCGGCAAGGTCAATGGAGCTGATCGGACGGCTGTTGAAGGTTTTTGCGACTCGGCGGATGGTGGCGTGTTCCGGATCCGCTTCATGCCGTCGTCGCCGGGTGACTACACCTGTTCGATAGCCTACCGGCAAGGGAGTTTCGAGACCAACAGCACGGGCACGTTCAAAGCTTCTGAGGGCCACAGGCGAGGCCCAATCCGCGTCGATCCCAAGTACCCGTGGCACTTCATCTGGGAGGGGACAGGCGAGCACTACTTCTTCAACGGCACCACCGCGTTTTGGCTGGCAGGTTGGAAAGAAGACAGGGTCATTAATTACTGCATCGAGCGACTTAGCGGGCTAAAGATCAACCGAATCCGCGTGCTGCTTGCAGGAGCTGCAAACATCTTTTGGGGCGAGCCCGTGATGACGGGTGACAATTTCACTTACTTCCTGCGTCCGTGGCTTGCGCAGGCTCCCAACAGTTTCGATCATCCCTCGATCGACTTCACGCGCTTCAATGTGCCCTACTGGCAAAAATGGGAACGGATGCTGCGGTTCGCCCGGGAGCGCAACATGATCGTTTCCGTGATCCAGGATATTTCCACTCACAAGGCCCAACCGGCCGCAGGCAGCGAAGACGAGAGGCGTTACCTCCGATACGCGGCGGCGCGGCTTGGCGCCTTCTCAAATATCACCTGGGACCTGGGAGACGACCTCGACAGCTTTCGTGACGAGAAGTGGGCGCACGAGACGGGGACCCTGCTTGAGAGCTGGGATCCTTATAAGCACCTGGCTTCCAGCCATCCAGTACATCGTGAGAACCAGGACCGCTCCTCGGACTGGTTCGGTTTCACTTCGATTCAGAATTGGTCGCGCCGGCAACATGAGTTGATGCTGGAGGAGCGGCAGATCCAGATCAAGACAGGCCGGACCATTCCACAGACCAACGAAGAGTATGGATATGAGGACCACTATCCGCACTGGGCGCCAGCGCCGGATGGGGAGTCTGCGGAGACCTTGCGCCGGGTGGCGTGGGACATCGCAATGGCCGGCGCTTACGGGACTGCTGGAGAAAGCTCTCGCCGCGGCACTAACATCTGGCCCGACGCTGGCGGCGGCTGGATCAACGGACGGGGCGACGACACGATGATCATGCTCAAGGGTTACGAACATATGGTGGATTTCTTCACCAGTTTCGAGTGGTGGAAGACGGAGCCGCACGACGAACTCGTCAGCAATGGAGCCTATTGCCTGGCGAAGCCTGGAGAAATCTACGCCGTGTATCTGCCGGTACGACCTATATGCGGCAATGCGGAAGCCTTCGAACATCAAAAGGTCTGCGGCGAGATCACCCTTAAGCTTGAACCGGGAACCTACGAGGCGAGATGGTTCAGTGCCTACACGGGAGAAATAATCCCGCTGCCGCCAGTCGAAGGGAGGGTTTGGACTTTGCCGAAGACTCCGGGCTGGCTGGACTGGGCGCTTCTGCTGCAGAGGAAACGCTAAGCTGCAAGCCGCACGGGGAAAACGCCTGCCATTCCTGTCAGCTCCGCCGGCGAGAGCACGTGTGAAATTCGCACTGGTTTTCCAGGCTGCGTCAGAGCTTTTCCAAAACACTTAGGGCTCGCGCAGAAATAAATTCACATTTTGGCGCGAGCGCCGGGCGGGCAGATGCGAGGCGCCGCGACGAAGGCGATGTCGGACATCGTCGAGGAGCGGCAACGAAGCCGATACGCGCCCTTCGCCGCCGCGCGCCCCTGCGGGCTGCGGCCCCCAGGCCAGCAGCAAAATGTGAATTTATTTCTGCGCGAGCCCTTAGAGGGGAGCATGAGGTGCGCTTTGCGTTGGTTTATTCTTCTCGCAGCAGTTTCCGCTCTGTTGGTGGGCCCAGCGCTGGGCCAGGCGGTGTTCGGCGGCATTCTTGGGACCGTGACCGATCCCAGCGGTGCGGCGGTTCCCAATGCTGACATCACCATCACCGACACCGACCGCGGTATCACTTATCAGACCAGGAGCTGACATGAAGATATTGGTTTGGCTCCTCGCGCTCGCCCTGTCGCCGGCCGGCTTGGCCGAGGTAAGGATCTGGGCTGTTGGTGACTGCGTTCGTGTCAACCCCGTGACGGGAAAACTGCTCGAAGATCGGTTGGACATTCACAAGGACTATCCGACGGGCGACTACCGCTCCTCCAATAGCATCTGGAATGCCGCGTCGAAGACGGTCTCGCTGAAAGCGGCGCGCAACGAGTTCGTTGCGTTCCAATTGATCATCGATGCTCCGCAGCCTCTGGACGGGGTCGATGTCGCCGCGCTTGAACTGGCGCACTCCTCGGGTACGCGACTCGCCGGCCGCAATGTGCAGCTTTTCAAGGAGTGGTACGTCGAAGTGCGGCGGCCCTCCACTGGGTACGAGCGCACTTCCCTTGGACCGGCCTGGTACCCGGACGCATTGCTCCCGAAGCGGAGCGCGGGACTGAACACGGGCTTTCCCTTCTCGATTCCCGATCTCTACAACAATATCCCCGGCCAGAAGAACCATGCGGTGTGGGTGGATGTGTATGTGCCCCACGCCCGCGCTGCCGCGCCGCCGGGACTCTATTCCGGAAAGCTCCAGGTTCGCTGGAAAGGCGGAGAGGACACGATCAACATTCGTCTCGACGTCTGGGATTTTGCGCTATCTCACGAAAGCCACCTCAAGGGTGACATCTGGAACGGTTCGATGCGGGAGATGGAGCCGGCCGAAGAGCTGCTCTATTACCAGTTGGCCCGGCAGCATCGGTTCCATCCACTGATCTATGCCTATCGGCCGAAGCTGAGTGTCTCGGGAACGAACGTCTCTCTTGACTGGACCGAGTACGACGGGAGAGTCTCGCGCTACCTCGATGGCTCCGCGTTCACTGAGAAGCACGGCTATTGGGGTCCGGGATACGGCGTTCCGGTCTCGCACATGATGCTGCCTTTTGACATCGAGAAGGGCGAGTCGAAGACGGGCGCGTGGCCCATGGCCCTACCGGAAGCCGGCCGCACGCCCGAGTTCGAGGCCGCATGGAGAGAGGTTGCGCGCCAGGTTCGAGCGCATCTCGACAGCAAGCCGCAGTGGCGCCAGGTGATGAAGGTCGCCTTCCTCAATGGATTGGACGAATCATACAACGAGGCCGCCTATGAAAAGATGCTCTATTACGGCAAGCTGCTGCACGAAGCCATGGGCCGCGGATGGTTCAAGTACCGGGTCGATGGCGGCTACTCCCGCGAGGCGATGGAGAAGCTTTCCGCTGAGGTTGAATTGTGGGTATGCCACACAGTCTCCTTCGACGCCGACACAGTCGACTACTTCCGCAAGCGTGGCGTCGATGCCTGGTTCTACGGCCCAATGATCTATGAACAGCGCCGGAACTCCGGGTGCGGCTCGAATACTTTCCTCGACCTCGATCTGTTGGTCAATCGCGCCATCGGCTGGGTGGGTTGGATATACCGCTCGGGTTGGGTCGAGTGGGAGTTTGATTGGAACGCTTACGCCTCCTGGTACGAAGCCGAGAACTTCAAAGAACCCGGTCGGATCTATAACGGCTCGGGCCAACTCATTTATCGGGGCGCGGTCATGGGTTACCGGCACCCGATCGCCAGCATCCGCCTCAAGGCACAGCGGCGCGGTTTACAGGATCACGAATACTTCTGGCTTCTCGCCGAGCGCACCGGCAGCAAGGACAGCTCGGACGCGCTCGTGAACGGAGTGATCTACAAGAAGCCCTTCGGGAAGGCCGCGATGCTTGACACCGAGATCTGGAAGAACAACCCCGATCTCTGGGACCAAGCTCGGATCGCCGCAGGCGCAAAGATCGCAGCAAAGTAATGGCCGAGTCGCCTGGGTTGAACGTTGGGGGCCGAAGGGAAATTGGCAATGAATTCTTCTCAGCCTCAATTCAGGTCGCAGGCCTGGCTTTCGATGCCGGCGCCCCGTACCAGGAGCCACATTTGATCCTCAGGCCGGGAAGCCACGGTCCAAATCTTCAACGGCCCAAAAACTTCTGCCGGAGATTTTGGAGTTGAATGAATAGGGCTCGCGCAGAAATAACTTCACATTTTGCTGCAGGCCCCCAGGCCCGCTGGCGAGGCGCGAGCGACGAGCTATACCCGGGGCGGTATGTGAGGAGCGAGCAACAAAGCCAGCGGGCCTGCGGGCCGCAGCCCGCAGGGGCGCGGCGGCGGGCGGGCATCTGCTTTGTTGCCGCTCCTCGACGATGTCCGACATCGCCTTCGTCGCGGCGCCTCGCATCTGCCCGCCCGGCGCTCGCGCCAAAATGTGAATTTATTTCTGCGCGAGCCCTAAGCCGAAGTCAGGCGGATTTTCTTAATTACTCCCTCGCTCGGCGATATAGAATGTCACCAATATGATCTGGCGTTGCTGTCTTGCTCTTTTGACTATACGGGTGAGCAGTACTGAACTGACACGCGAGTTGCGCCAAACTCTGGAACTTCACCTCCACCATGGCGCGTAAGACTACTCAGGGCTGAAGATGACCGCTCCAACTCTCCCACCCGACGCACGGACGACTCTCGAAAGCGAGGGGTGGCTCTTCATTCGGCAATTCCTCGATGGCGACACCGTCAAGGGACTGGTCCGCGCCTCCGAGGCGCTCGAGTCCTCGGCCACCACGCTGGTGCGCGACACCGTGATGCTCGGCGTGGGCTTCGAAGTGCAGTCCGCCACCGGACGTCGGGGCGAGCCCGCGGTCATGCCCGGCGCGCTGCGGAAGATCTCCTTCCCCTCGAAGGGCCAGCCCGCTTTTGCTAACCTGCGACGTGATCGCGGCGTGCTCAGCGCGCTCGCGCAGCTCGGGCTCGACGCGCCCAAGTGCCTGGTCGATCAGGTGAACTTCAAGCTGCCGCGGCTGGGCACCGGCTTCCCCTTCCACCAGGACGCGCACTTCGTCATCGGCAAGACGCGCGGCCGGCCGGCCGCACGCACACGGGCGGACTGGTGGAGTTTTCCTACGATCCCGTCTCGATGAACGAAGGCATCTTCGACGAGACGCACCGCACGCTCGTGCCGATGCAGCCGGGCGACGCCGTGTTGTTCCATCCACTGCTCGCGCACGGCAGCGGTCAGAATCGCTCCGATCGCCCGCGCCGCCTGGTCACCATGTGGTTTCGCGGCGGAGGGCCCGCGCTGATCAAGGAGCCGGCTGAAGAAGGTCCTTAAGCGACGGCGGCGGCGCGTTCGGATCTCGGAAATCCTCAATCGTTAATTCTTCCTTCGATGATGCTCACCTGATACCGGTTGTCCTCGCCATACCACGGCACTTGCACATTGAGCGCCGCCGTCACTCCAACGCGCGATCCATGAGATCGACCAGCCGCTCTGCCGTGCCATCATGCGGCTGCAGCGCGCCCTGCACCCAGAGTTTGCTCGGATAGCGCTCCCGATCTTGATGCCAGAGATGCACATGCGTGTCGATGATCGTCATCCTGGATATCTCGCTCATCAAAGTTCTATCGTTCTTCCCTCAGCAACGGATCGTTCGCACGCCTCTACCATCCGCTGCGCGGTGATGGCATCGTCGAGCGTCGATAGGGGTTCGCCTCCGCCTCTGACACAAACCTCCACGAAGTGGCGGACCTCGTTCGTGATCGATCCCTGGTATGCCGTGTATGTCTGAGAGTGTACTATCCCCGGACGGGTCTCAACCCAGTCACGGTAGCTGTAGCGCGTCGAACCGGAGGTGCCGATCAGCTTGACCATCACGGTCCACGGGTCGCCGGAGTAATCGTCGGCGGCGAAGCTCGCGCAAAAATGGGCGAGCGCGCCGCTTTCCAGCTCCATCTGAACCATGGCAATGTCTTCCTGAGGGATGCGCGCGTAATGCAGCGTCGCTTTCAGCGCCGCAAGCCGTCGGGGACGGCCGGCCAGGTAAAGCAGCATGTAGGAGTGGTGAGTTAGAATCTGCCGGATAACGCCCGGATAACGCGCGGCCACCTCCTCGGGATGGTGAATGTTGTACATCACGTATGCGGAGATGACGCGGCCCAGGGCTCCCGTCACGACAAGCTCACGAGTGCGCGCCATTCCGGCTTCGTAAATATAGTTGTGCCCCGGCATGCAGATCCGGCCGGCCGCAGCCGCTGCGCGCTTCATCTGTTCGATCTCTGAAATCGTGGCGCCGACCGGCTTTTCGACCAGCACGTGCTTTCCCGCCTCGAGCGCTAGAAGCGTGTAGTCGAGATGGGTTTCAAGATTCGTGAGGACAAATACGGCATGAAGAGCCGGGTCGGAAACGAGCGCCTCCGGTGTGCTGTAGGTCTTGCACTGGAAGCTCGCGGCCCGCTCGGCGGCGCGGTCGCGTGAGCGATTCCACAACCCGACCAACTTGGCGCTTGGACAACGCCGCACGGCCTCAGCATGCAGCAGCGAGACGTCGCCGGCCCCGATGAATCCAATACCGATCTGGTCTTGTGAGTGAGTCATCGCCGGAGTTTTATAACCCCGCCTACTTCGGAGGCAAGCAAGAAATTAAAAGAGGGACAGGTCACTGCAGTCGAAGGATATTTGTGCCTGATTAATTTGGTGATTGTGGTGAAATCCCTCTTTTAATAGGATTATGCGTCATGGCCACGAAGAGCTGGATACTTACCGACGTCCCGCGGGAGGTCCATTTGGAGGGATTCTCCATGACCTCTGCGGAGTTGAAATTGCCTGGCGAGGTAAGCTGGACGATCTCCAAACGCACCCTCCGTGGGGGACTTCGAGAGGGTGTCGAAGTGATTGACGTACACAACGGCGCGCTCGGCTTCACCATCGTGACAACGCGTGGGATGGGGATATGGAAGGGGAGCTACCGCGGGCTTGCCCTTGGCTGGAACGCGCCGGTAAGGGGACCTGTGCATCCACAGTTCGTCAATCTGCTTGACCGCGGCGGGCTGGGATGGCTGCAGGGCTTTGATGAATGGATTGTGCGCTGCGGGCTCGACTCCAACGGGGCTCCGGGTCCCGACGTCGTGGCCGATAACAACGGCAACCCGATAACGATCAATCTCACGCTGCACGGAAAGATCGCAAACCTGCCGGCCCACTTTGTCGAGATCGAAGCGCAGACCGACCCGCCCTACGAGATAGCGGTGATCGGACACGTCGAGGAATCGGCGCTCTTCTGCCCGCAGCTCGAGCTGAGAACACGCATCAGCACACGCCCGGGGACAAACCGCTTGACGATCGCCGACGAGGTAGTAAACCGGAAGGCGACGCCGTCGGAGTTGCAGCTTCTCTATCATTGCAATTTTGGCGGGCCACTCCTCGATGAGGGTGCCCGCTTGCTTGCGCCCGCCCGAGAAGTAGCGCCCCGAGACAGCCGCGCTGCGGAAGGTATCGATCACTTTGACACCTATCTCCGTCCCACGGCTGGCTTCGTAGAGCAGGTATTCTGGCACGACCTGAACGCCGACCCGGAAACGCACCAAACGCTCGCCATGCTGCGCAACTCCGCCGGGAATCGAGCTGCGGTGCTGCGTTACGACAAGCGGCAACTTCCGTGTTTTTCGCAATGGAAAAACACCGGGGCCCTGGAGGACGGCTATGTCACCGGACTGGAGCCGGCGACGAATTTCCCGAACACCCGGAAGTTCGAACGGGAGCAGGGACGTGTCGCGCGGATCAAGCCGGGTGAAAGCTACCGTTCAACACTGGCTGTCGAAGTCTGTTCGAGCACGGAAGAGGTCGCTGCCGTGGAGAAAAAAATCGCTGGCCTCCGGGCCCTGGCACAGCCGACGATTTACGCAAAGCCCCAGCCGCGTTATTCACCCCGGTAAGGGCTAAAATACGGAAATTCGAAACCCGAAATCCGAAACAATCTCAAAATCCAAAAAACCAAGTTTCCAAACCTGACAGCCTAACGTCAACGCGATTTCTTGCATCTCTGCTTAGGCTCTGTGGGATTCCAGAAGCGAGAGTCCGTGGTCGCGGGCGTGAAGTGCGCCACGGCGAATGATACCCCGAGATATCGCCGATTGCGGCGCAGCCAATGAGTGAATGGCGCCGGCCATAAGCTCAGAAGCGGGGCGGCGAGAAAGGCGCTGCTTGAGTTCGTGACTGCTCGCGGCACCCATCTCTCCGCCGAGGTTTAACCCCGTTAGGTACCGAGGAGTTCTGGTTCCTGCGGCACGCAGGAGGAGGCACATCATACCGCCATGCACGTTCTTCCAGACGAGTTTGCCATCCCCGTCTTGGCTGTACGGCGGAATCATCACGGTGGATGTCCTCGCGCACGGGCTCAAAATCTACGGCGGCAACCCTGACTCCGTTTGGAGGATTCTTCTTTGATTCGCCGGAGAACGAGGATAAGCGCCACTCAGACCCCGTGGTTGACACACTCGTCCGGTTGCGGACACTACAGTCCCGGAGACGAACACGACGCGAGCATTCCGAGCTCATAGGCTTGGAAGGACGGCTCGACCGACAAGCTCACCGCAGTTCATCCAGGTGAGCGGCAAGTTTGCTGTCTGGCATGGTCCTTGCGTCCAGCGGTCCTTATGACGTTCCTGACGGATCTCCGATATTCGTTAAGAAGTCTCACACGGACTCCGGGCCTGACGCTGTCGCTATTGCTTACGATTGCCTTAGGGATTGGCAGCAATGTGTCCCTGCGTGGGTTCGTTCGCGGGCTGACTGCGCGCGAGCTTCCGCTCCCGGGAATCGAAACAGTCGTTTCATTATTTCAATGGGGCGCGGACTATGCGGTCGGCCCTGTCTGCTACGGGGGTTATCTCTCGCTCAAGAGCCACTCCGAACTCTTTGAATCGCTCGGCGCTGTTCGCGAATCGCAGGAAACCATCACACTTTCGGGCCGATCGTTGATCATGTCTGTAGCGGCCGCGACGCCTGAGATTGCCGAGTTGCTGCACCTCCCATCGCTGGATGAAGGCGTGGTGATCAGTCACCGGATGTGGCAGGCTGAGTTTGGCGGCAAGGCCGGCGTGTGCGGGGAGGAGCTTCAGATCGAGGGCGTCGAGACGCGCGTGGCCGGTGTCGCGCCGGATTGGCTTGAAGGTGTCTATCTCGGCCGAGCGGTCGATATCTGGAGGCCGCTACGGCATGCATCCGTTCAAGGATTCGACCGGAACAGCAGAACTTTCTGGGCGCTCGGTCGGCTGCGCCAAGGCGCGTCCATCGATCAGGCGCAGGCTGTAGTAAATGCAAGGCGAAGCGCGGCCGACGCGATAACCATGCTTCCTTACACAGGCATGACGCCCGAAGTGACGGGCGGCGTCTCGCGCATCCGCACGCTGCTGCGAGTTGCGGCGGGCGCCGTGTTCCTCGTCGCCTGCGCGAACGTCGCCTTATTCCTGCTCGCACGTGCCTCGGTGCGCTCGCACGAGATATCTGTTCGGGTCGCGCTCGGCGCCGCCCGCGGCCGGCTCGTCACACAGCTGCTCTCGGACAGCGTCGTCATCTCCGTCACCGGTGGCGCGTTCGGAATGCTGCTGGCCGCGTGGACCGTGCGTATTATCCCTGCGCTTTTCTTCGACCAGGATGCCGAGCGTCTTGTGTTTGCTCCGGATCTCCTCGGCATCGCTGCGGCCTGCGCCGCGGGCATTGGCATCACGGTCGTATGCGGTCTTGCGCCGCTGCTCGATATTCGACACGATAATCCCGCTGCAGCACTCAACCGCGAGTGCGCTGGCCCATCCAAGGCGATGAGCCGTCTGCGCGCCACCCTGGTTATGGCGCAGATGACATGCTGCTGCCTCCTCGTCATCTCGTCTGGCCTCCTCCTCAAAGGCTTTCGCGCCGCACTCGAGACCGGTTCCGGGCATCGTCTTGGCCGTCCGATGCTGGCCACGCTCGAGGCGCCCCTCCGCTTCGAGCGTCCTGACCTTGGTCTAAAATACTTTCAGGAGGCGGAGGATGCTGCGAAGTCGCTGGCGGGCATCACGGCGACGGCATGGATGGGTACGGTGCCGGGGGATCGGCCGGCGTGGCAGTCGCTACGCATCGAACCGGCGCAGTTACCCCTTCGTGGTGTGGTGATGGACCTGGCCGCTTTCACGCCGCGCTCTCTCGCGCTCGTCGCCTTGCCGCCGGTCGCGGGAAGGATGTTTGGCGGCGTAGACACGGCGCGCACATGCAGGGTCGCGATCGTCAATGAAGAGGCTGCGCAAGTACTCTTGGACGGGGACGCAGTCGGACGGATTGTCCTGGATCCTGACGGCAGGCGCGTCGAGATTATTGGCGTGGTTGCCATGCGCAAGACGGCGCGGACCCTGGCGCGGAATCGCCCGACCATCTACTACTATGCGGATCAGACCCCGAACCCGCGGGACCGGCTCGGTCCGGTGCGGTTTCGCGTTCCCGTGCGGCCCAAGGCGGCGACGGCCGTTCTCGAAACGAATGTGGTGTCGGCGAGCTATTTCGAAGCGATGAGCCTGTTGCCGATTGCGGGCAGAGTCTTTACGGCAGATCCGTCGCCTCTCGCCTGTCGTGTGGGTGTGATCAACCAGGAAGCGGCCGAACTCTACTTCGGCGGCAACGCCGTTGGCGGCGCAGTCATCGATGCCGCGGGGCGCCGCACCGAAATCATCGGGGTCGTTCACCCTGCGCTGCTTCGAACTTCGCAGCGGCGCATCGAGCCCGCGATCTATCTTCCGATGGCGCAGGATTTTCTGCCTCGCATGACGCTGATTCTCGGCGCGCGGGAAACGAGTGGCGCGCTGCTGTCGTCGCTGCGGCGCCGGCTCGATGCCGCATCGGGAGGCGCTCCGCGCCCGGTCGTGACGACACTCGACGAGCGCCTCAGCAGGACCGCGCTGGCTCCGGTGCGCATTGCGGCGATGCTCGTCGCCGCGGCCGCAGTGATTGCGCTCACCCTCGGGGGCCTCGGCCTGTACGGCGCGATGACCGAGGCCGCGCGTCAACGTCGCCGCGAAATCGCGGTTCGCATCGCGCTCGGCGCACAGGGCTGGCGCGTGATCCGTCAGGTGCTAGCGGAGGGAATCCGGCTTGCAGGCGCCGGCGCCGTTGCAGGAATGCTCGGGTCGTTCGTGGTGGCAAGATGGCTGGCCCGAATCGCGTCGAGCCCCGGTCCGAGCCTTTGGGTTTGGCTGGCCGCGCCGCTGGTATTGTTCGCGGCCGCCGCCATCGCGAGCATGCTTCCCGCACGCCGCGCGCTGAGCGTGGATCTGCTCACGAT
>QHZE01000668.1 GCA_003225335.1 Acidobacteriota bacterium | reverse complement strand
GATATTCGGGTTGGCTCCCGCCTGGCAGAGTTCGCGATCCAATTTGAACGAAGTTTTGAAGGACGGGAGCCACGCGGCGTCGACAGGAGTTTCCGCCCAGTTCACGCGTAATGCGCTTGTTATCACGGAGGTCGCGTTGGCGGTAGTTCTCCTGGTCGGGGCCGGACTGATGTTGCAGAGCTTTACAAAGTTGCTGACAACGAATCGCGGCTTTCGCGCAGAGCAGGTCGTCACGGCGGCACTGGATTTCTCCGTCTCGGGATTCGACGGTTGGTTTCGCCCGACTGTCACACGGCCGCAGGTGTACTTGGCGGAATTGCTGGAACACCTGCGTCAGCTTCCTGGGGTTCAATCGGCCGGGGCGGCTTATCGACTCCTGCGGCACGATAACCATCCCCCAAACCAGTCGTTCGCGATCTTTGGCAGACCGATCGCTCTCGAAGCGGAACGTCCGTCCGTTGAAGCCAACGCCATTACGCCCGATTACCTTCGAACGTTTGGCACACCACTCCTGCGCGGACGTGACTTCACCGAGGCGGATACATTGGAAGCACCGGGAGTAGTGTTGGTGAATGAGAGTTTCGTACGCCGCTTTTTTCCCAACGAAGACCCCATGGGCAAATACATCACTTTGGTAAAGTCACCGGGGCCGCTCGGTTCGAGAGATTCTGCCGGCGTGCCGTTCTGGTACGAAATCGTCGGAGTAGTGGGGGATGTGAAGTCGTTAGGCTTGCCGCCCGAGGCAGTACCTGAAATTTACCACTCCTACTGGCAATACCCGATGGAAGGTCCGACTCTGATCGTTCGCGCCACGGGTGATGCCTCCGCGCTGACGGCCGCCATCCAGCGCGAAACAAAATCCGTCATTCCCAATCTGCCCACTCCTGAAATTCGACTAATGACGGAGCGGGTAAGCCAAAGCATGGCGCAACCTCGATTCGAGTCCGGATTGTTGAGTTTATTCGGCGCACTGGCCCTGTTCCTCTCGGCGTGCGGCATCTATGGGGTGCTGGCTTACTCCGTGGCCCAGCGACGGCGCGAAATCGGCATCCGCATGGCTCTTGGTGCGCACAAGAGAGACATTCTCACACTCGTGCTTGGCCAAGGGTTGAAGCTGACCATGACTGGCGTGACGATCGGGCTTGTGTCTGCGCTGGCGCTCACGCGCGTCATTCAAAACCTGCTCTACGGCGTCACTCCCACCGATCCGTTGACGTTCGCCGCCGTATCGCTCGTGCTCCTCGCGGTCGCCCTGCTCGCGTGTCTCCTGCCGGCCAGGCGCGCAGCGAAAGTCGCTCCAATGGAGGCCTTACGTTATGAATGACCTCCGCTTCGCTCTCCGCCAACTGCTGAAGAACCCCGGCTTCACCGCCGTCGCCGTGTTCACGCTCGCGCTTGGCATCGGTGCCAACACTGCAATCTTCAGCGTGATCTACGGCGTGCTGCTCAAACCGCTGCCTTATCGCGACCCGGAACAGTTGATCCGTGTTTTTGAAAGCAGCGCGAGCCAGCCCAAGTTCCCGATGTCGGCGGGAGATTTTCAAGATTACCGGGAACTGAACTCCACCCTCGCCAGCCTAGCGCTCTATACGCGGCAGGACTTGGAGCTGTCCAAAGACGACCAGCCGGAACTCCTCGCCGGACTGCGGATCACCTCGGGCTATTTCGATGTGTTGGGGGAGCGACCAATGCTGGGTCGGGAGTTTCGCCGCGAGGACG
>QHZE01000207.1 GCA_003225335.1 Acidobacteriota bacterium | reverse complement strand
CCCTCATGGCTGCCTGGTATCCCTCCTCGCTCGCAGTCAAGACCTCTCTCGTGGAGGCGCTGGCTTATGAGTAGCGCGAGTTTCTCAACCCTTCTGATTCTGTCTCTCGGTCTCGTTCGCGCGGGAGCCGCGGATCGCGCTCTTGAAATCATGCGCGAAGCGGAACGCCGCCAGCTGACGGAAAGCCAGAGCAATGCCGGCGCCATTGAGGTGATTGACAACAAGGGGAAGACGCTGAACAAGGGCTGGCTCTTCTGGCGCGAGGGGAATCGCGGAAACAGCAAGATCCTGGTCCGGTTTACCGCTCCGCCTGAAGTGCGAGGGGTTGGTTTTCTCACACTCAACCGTCCCGATGGGCCCGCCGAGCAGTGGCTCTACACGCCGGCCATCCAGCGCGAACGGCGCATCGCGCCTCAGGAAAAGACACAGCGCTTCATGGGAACCGACTTTACGCATGAAGACATGGAGGAGCGCTCTATAGAGAACTACGACTACGACCTCCTGGGGGAGGAGAGCTACGCAGGTCAGGCTTCTTATAAGATCAAAGCCGTCTACAGAGATAGAGAGAACACCCAGTATTCCCACGTCTACCTCTGGGTCCGAAAGGACATCGTGGCTACGGCCTTCGCGGAGTTTTATGTCGGCGGCAAACTGCGCAAGACTCTGAGCTGGGACGACTGGAAACAAGTCCAGGGCATCTGGACGCCCCACCTTGTGGAGATGAAGGACCTGCTGCGAGGATCCACGACCCGTATACACGCCTCCGACGTGAGGTACAACATCAAGATCGAGCCCGACTTTTTCAGCCTGCGCAACCTGCGCCGTGCTCTTTGAGAAACGAGGGCCAAAGGGGTCAAGGAATCAAGGGGCTTTGTCATCTGTCATTGGTCATTTGTCATTTTCAAGAAATCGCTGACTTTGTCGAGACACTGCGGTCGAGGGTAAGCATAGGGCTGGCGATAGATTTTGGTCTTGCGGCAGAGTCCTCCGCGGGTGGGGAATCATTCACGGAGCTTTTTGCCCTTGCCCCTTTGCCTTTGCCCCTTGACCCCTGAAGTTGCCAGGCTCACTAAGTGAATTCATTGCGTCGTCTTTCGAGAGCGCTTTTTCTGGGGGCCGTATGCTTTGCCGGCGGAGCAAGCGCGCGCGCTCAGTTCGCCTGGGAATACGGCGGTTTTGTCGAACAAGTGGCTCAAGCCTATGCGCGCCGGCCCAATCCTTCTGACAGCCACGCGATCTCGGCGGGACGTCTCCAGCTGTGGACCCGTGCAACCTTGGGCCCCCGGCTATCCTGGCGCGGGTCGCTGGACTTTGGTCTCGACACTCATCGGAACGTGGATCGCCGCCGCTGGACGGATCTGAGCCAGCAGGGCCTGCTCCAGCCTGCCGGCTCCGTCACCGAATTCTACGTGGACGCGAAACTCGGCAAAGCGGATCTCCGCCTGGGCAAGCAGGAAATACGCTGGGGGAGGGCCGACGGCTTCAATCCAACCGACAACCTTGTTCCCTACGATTATCTCGACACCTTCTCGGACCAACGCATCGCTGTTCCCGCGCTCAAGGCGGACATTTATGTGAAGCAGGCGCGGTTCGAAGCCGCGTGGATTCCTTTTTATACTCCGACGCGCCTGCCTCTACTCAACCAGCGTTGGTTTCCGCGTCTTCCTTCGCGGACGTTCATCCCTGTCGACGGCGAACGCGTTGAGGCCGGCCTCTTTTACAGGGACGGGCGCCTGGCCTTGCCTCCCAGAACCTTCGGCAACGGACAATGGGGCGCACGCTGGAACCAGCTCGTGCCTCGCGCGGAATTCTCGATCTCCTATTTTGACGGTTTTGACGATATTGCCTTCTTTCGCCCTGAGGCGGCGCCTCTCCCGGAGCTCGCGCAAACACCCCGGCTGCTCGTGAGGCTTAATCGCGAATACCACCGCGTGAGGATAGTCGGCGCGGATTTCGCTTCCGGGTTCGGACCCTTGGGAATTCGGGGAGAGATGGCGTATTTCGATCAGACCGATCCCGGCAACCGGGATCATCTCCTGTTTGTTCTCGGCCTGGATCGAACGTGGGGCGACTGGTTTGCCATCATCCAGTACGCGGGGCAGAAGGTTTCGCAAAAGCTCGCCGGTTCGGCGGTTTTTCCCGATCTCGGTCTGCGCTCGACGGCGCTTCTTCGCATCGAGCGAAACATGGGGCCTTCCCGAAGCTTCGAAATGAAAGTTGCGCTGCGCCTGCGCGACGGCGACTTCATGCTCCAGCCCTTCTACAACGTCGCGCTCTCCAACAGGTGGAGGTTGAAGGTCGGAGCGACACTCTTCGGCGGGACCCGCGAGGGCTTCCTGGGGCAATACCGCGACAGCAGCCATCTGAATCTCCAGCTCCGCTACACATTCTAATTCTGACGACGCATTCACCGCTAAGACGCAAAGACGCGAAGAATCACTTGGAACTAAGAACTTGAATCCTGCTGCGATTCAAACAGTGGCCGGCCCTGCAGCGGCAAGACGTCCTGTTTCACCACGGAGACACAAGAGGGCACGGAGATTTCACAGAGGCATCAGGGTTCTCCGTGCATCTCCGTGTGCTCCGTGTCTCCGTGGTGAATAAGAGTAGAGTGCTTGAATTCTTCTTGAGGTTGGCTTCCCACAACTCGTAGGGCTACGGAAATCACGAATCCTATGAATCCTACTGACGGCTCTCAGTCTTCTGAGAGCTGATATATACTGGATCGCGCTCGTCTCATCAGCAACGACTTCTAAACATGGACCTTGTGTGCCTGGGTGAGCTGCTGATCGATTTCGTCGCGACGGCTCCGGGGCCTTTGCGCACGGCTCCGGGGTTTGTAAAAGCCGCGGGCGGGGCTCCCGCGAACGTTGCGGTTGCCGGATCCCGGCTCGGATTGAGAACCGGTTTCATCGGCACCGCGGGCAAAGACGATTTCGGTTTCTTCCTGAAAGAGGAATTGCAAAAGAACGGCGTGGATGTGCGAGGCTTGCATTTGTCGTCAAAGGGGAGAACCCCGTTGGCATTCGTGTCTTTGAAGGAAAGCGCGGAACGGGATTTTCTCTTTTACTGGCAGAACACCGCCGACCACTTCATGAGCGTAAAGGAGATCCCTCTTTCGATGGTACGCTCCTCCAAGGTTTTTCACTACGGCAGTATAAGCCTGATCCATCCGGCAAGCCGAAGAGTGACTCAGGCCGCCCTCCGATGCGCTCTGGGGTCGAACAACACGCTGGTCTCCTGCGATCCGAACGTGCGTCTCAATCTCTGGCCATCTTCCCATCGAGCACGCGCGACGATACTGAAGACGATTGAAACAGCGCACCTGGTGAAGATCAACGAAGAGGAGCTGAAGTTCTTGACCCGGAAGCGGGACCTGTTTTCCGGCATACATGCCATGTCTCGCTTCACCGACGCAGCCATCCTGGTCACTAGAGGCGTGCGAGGGGCAGCCTTTCGCTGGAGCGACAGCGAGGGGGAAGTCCCGGCGTTTCCGGTTGCGGCAATCGACAGCACCGGCGCGGGTGACGGTTTTGTAGCGGGATTTCTGAATCAAATGATCGCAATACCCGGGAACCTGCGCAAACTGCGCCCGTGCACCGAAACCCTGACACGATGGGTTCGCTACGCGAATGCCGTGGGCGCGCTTGCCACCACCCGCCGCGGCGCCATCCCCGCATTCCCCACTCCGGGCGAAGTGGCGAACCTGCTCAAATCAGACCATGCTACCTTACCTAGGTCCAGGCAGGGGATCTTAGACACTTCGCGATCAAAGAGAGGAGATCCGACGTCTACAGACCCGCCCAGAGCTCGAAATGACAAATAGACCGGGATTGCGTAGCGCTTCATCTGAAAATCACACCAGTTGGGATTGCTTGCCCCTGGGATTTGTCATTGGTCATTGGTCATTTATCATTTGTGATTTTCTGCTTTGCCGAGGACCTTCCCTTTGCCCCTTGACCCCTTTGCTCCCTGGCGAGCGATGCGAGTTTAAAGAGGGAGATTCTCACCCAAGCCGGCAGCGACCGCAGCCTGGTAAATCTTGCCCGCGAGAGCCACGTCCTCGAGCGCGATCCCGTTGGATTTGAACAGAGTGATCTCTTTGACATCTTCCCGCCCCGGAAACTCCCCCGTAACCACGAGGCCCAGTTCGCGCGCGTCTTCCCAATAGAAGGCATCCGCTTCAGCCGCGCGCGAGAGATCGCCGGATTCCATTTTCGCCTGCTCGATAGAATCGACAACGACGCAGGCGCTGCGACGCACCGTTTCCACGTCGAGTTCCTGTCTGGAAAGAAAATTCGAACCGATGGCATTGATGTGCGACCCTTCAGCGAGCCATTCTCCGCGCAACACCGGTTCTTTCGCGGTCGTTGCGGTGATGACGACGTCCATATCCCTCGCAGCCTCCTCCGGAGAACCAGCGGGATAGACTCCAACCCCGAGCCTCTCCGTCATCTCTTTGCAGAAGGCTTCCCGGCGCCGCTGGTCTCTCCCAAAGGCCACGATGGTCTGGATGGACCGGACCGCGCAAACTCCCTCAAGTTGGGATCGCGCCTGCCAACCAGTCCCAAAAATTCCTACGCGCGACGCATCTTGCCGGGCCATGTAGCGGGTGGCGATCCCGCTGGCCGCACCGGTGCGCATCTGTCCGAGCTTGTTCGCTTCCATTATCGAGAGAAGACGCCCGTCATCGCCAGCGTATAAATAAACGTGAAACCGCGCCGTGCCGGCGACTGTGGTATAGCCCTTGAGTCCAGCAACGTCCGGCAGAGAAGCGCTCATCACATGAAGAAATCCCCTTTCCAACCTGCATCGACGCCTCGGTGCGTTCTCGGCCGTGCCTTCTCCATGCATGCGAAAGGCCTGCTCCACCGCGTGCAAGGCCGTCTCCATGGTCACGAGCTTTTCCACATCCGCCTCGCGTAAGAATAGGGCCATATGCTCCCCCAATTTATTCAGTCAACTGGTTCAGTAGTTGTCATTGCTGGTTGAAACCGGTGGCGTGCCTGAATGTTTCCACGAAGTGGCCGTCCTTGCGGCCCGCCCGGGCTTTCAGACCTGCTTTCACACGTGCCAGCTCCTGCGGATCCCAATCCGGTCTGTATTTGTTGACGGAGGGCTCGAACTGGCTCACCTGTTTTACAGCTGCTTCAATTTTTAAGTCGATAACGGAATCGATGTTGACCCAATAATTCGCCTCCTGGGGAGCCGTATAGTAAAAGTAGAGATGCGGCACCTTGTACTGTCTCAGGTTCTCCAAGAGCAAGTGCTCTGGATAGTAAAGGTGAAATTCGGCAGCCCGTATGGCATCGATCGTATTGAAGGCGGCCATGCGGTGATCGCTCTTGTGCCATCGATCGTACCACTCGCCCGGATCGATAGAGAGTAGTGCATCCGGCCGGTACTTGCGAATCAATCGAGCGCATATTCCGACCAGCGTTTTGGGTTCTGCATACTCCAACTCGCCATCGTCGTAACCCAACCAGATGAGGTTCTCCTTGGGAATGCCCAGAGTTGCGGCACTTGCTTCCTCTTCCGCCTTGCGAATGCGTGCCAGCTTCTCCGAAGTCATTTCCTCGTCATAGCTCCCCTTGTTATCGTTCGTGTAAACGACCGTGTAAATCTTGTTATTCCTGGCCGCCAGCGCCAGCGTCCCGCCGCAGCCGAAGATATCGTCGTCGGGATGGGGTGTGAATACAACGATGGTCTTTCCCCTCCAGGTTTCCACCCTGTCTTCTTGCGCGTGCAGCCCGGCAGCCAGTACGGCACAACCGGCGATTGCCAGGAGCGAATAACGTCTCATTACTGCATCTCTCCTTCCCTTGGAGACTCTCTTATACACCACCATGGCGTCGGGTTTTAAGATTTGAAATCTCCCCGATCCGTTGTTTGGGACATCAGCCCAGATATTCCATGGTGCACACTCGACGCAGCTAAGGCCGCAACATTAAACCTTCGCGCACTTGGCGCCTTCGCTGTGAAAGCCCGAATTAATCCGCGAAGACGCGAAGAGCGAAAAAAGGCCGCTCACACTTTTTCGCTTGCAGAGAAAATGCCTCGGGTTTAGATTCAACAGCAGCCCGGGAGGGGTAAGCATCGGTCCAAGTACCCGTTTTTGAGACCCGAGAGCGGGGGCGTCGGGACTTGCCAAAAGCAGAAAATCCAGCTTGCTGGAGCGCCGGTCTCATTATGCTACCCCACCCGGGTCTCTCCATTTCCACGGGCACGCCCGCCTGTCGGCCTACGACATGATCCGAACCGTTCACCGAGCGAAGTATGTCCTGGCCGACCCCGATCTTGTACTCCAGAACGCTGCGGTACATGTCTCGTCTCCGGGCCGGATCTCACGGATCGAGCCGTGGCAGGGCGCGCCAGCAAGTCCGGATATCAACGTGGTGGACTGGGGCTCGGCTGTAATCATGCCGGGACTGGTGAATGCGCACGCTCATTTGGAGCTTACGTGCCTGCAAGGCCGGCTCGTCCGGTTCTCGTCGTTTTGCGACTGGCTTTCTCAGCTCATTCTTCAGCGCCGACAATGGAAGCGTGAGGATTACATCGAATCGGCACGCCGCGGCTGTGAAATGGCAGTGAACTCAGGAACCACGCTGATTGGCGACATCTCCGCAAGCGGGGTGAGCTGGGAAGCGTTGAGGAGCACAAGGCTTCGAAAGGTCGTATTCGAAGAAGCTCTTTCCTTTTTGCCGGAGAGAGCCGGGGAGATTCTTGCGAGTCTCGAGGATCGCTTGAACAAGAGGGAGCCTGACGCCCTGCTGTGCCCGGGCATTTCTCCGCATGCCCCATATTCCGTGTCCGCCCAACTGTTTCGCCCGCTCTGCGCTCTGGCCAGGCGCACGTCGTTGCCGCTGGCAATCCACGCGGCCGAGACACAGGAGGAGCTCGAGTTTCTCGACTCCGGAACCGGGGAATTCCGCGAATTCCTGACCACACTTGGGGTACTGCCGGACGCATACCAACCACCCCGCATGAAGCCCATCCCCTACCTCGAAAATCTGGGGATCCTCGAAAGCCCCGTCCTCCTCATCCATTGCAATTACCTGGATCCGGAATCCATGGCAATTATTTTGCGTAGCCGCTCGAGCGTGGTCTATTGCCCGCGGAGCCACGCGTTTTTCGGACATGCAGAACATCCTGTACGCAAACTTCTGGATCTCGGAATCAATGTTGCGCTGGGTACCGATTCCCTGGCCAGCAATGATTCGCTGAGCCTGCTGGACGAAATGCGCTTTCTCTACCGAGTACGGAAAGATCTGAAGAGTTGCGAGATCTTTCGCATGGCCACCTTGAACGGCGCTGCGGCGCTGGGTTTTGGCGCGTCCGCGGGAAGATTAAGGTGCGGCTACTGGGCCGATATGACCGTCATAGAATTGACCGGCGAGACGGGTCCGAAGAATCTCACTGCTCAGATTGTCGAGGGAAATGGGAAATGGTATGCAACTATCGTTCAGGGGGAGACGGCTGCCAGCAGGGGTTAGCCAGCCGGTTATGATGCAAGCGTGATACCGCCAAGTCAGTCAAGGGCGAGACGGATCTTCGTGGTCGGGCCATGACGCAGGTTAGATCTTCACACTTCCCATGGGCGTTTCTTTCTCTCATCGCCCTGTTTGTCTTGGAAATCGTATGGACGCTTGTCAGGCCCTACCAAGGGAAAAAACCGCCCCCTCAACAGGGCGAGATAGTCAAACAGTCGAAGCCCACGCCGACGCGCGTTTTGAGACCGGCGGATCTGCAGGTCACGCTGTCGGAAATTGAACTGATCGGCCGTGACTCCAGCTCAAAACACAAGGATACCCGCGCGAAACATCGCCTCACGATTCAAAACAACGGGAGTGTCGCATATCGCAACATCATGCTCGAGTTCGCCTACCAGGACCGCAAAGGTAAAACCACGAAGACAAATACCTGCCTTCTTGAAGAAACGGTAGGGGCCGGACATACAGTTTCCATTCCAGAGTTTGTTGCGGACTCCGTCCCCGCGCAGACGACAAGTTGCGTTGTCGCAATCCGGCATGCAGACATGGAGTCGAAGCAATGAGAGCCCTGTACCTCTAGCCAAGTTCAGTCTTCAGGCTGCACTGGCCCCGAGCAGGCTAAAGCCTGAACTCCGACCAGACCCAGAGCAGGCAGAGCAGAGGCAGAGTCGGAATGTTGACACTTGCGGGACCATGTGGTAACGTCCTGCAATCTAGAGTGGTTTAGGCAAAGCAGTCCTAGACTCAAACCCAGAGGTTGTTACTCGGGTTACAACATTCATGAAACCGCGACCTCGCATCCTCCCGCTGCTCCTAATACTCTATGCTTCGCTCGTTGAACCGCGCCACCTGGCGACAGCGGCTTCCGGAGGGCGGATCACCGGAAAGATAATGGCCCAGGATGGCTCAGGTCTTCTGGGAGCGGTTATCACGATCTTCAAACAGGATAGCTCCGGCGGAACCATTTCGTTCACGCGGTCAGATCGGACCGGCGCCTACACCCTCTCCAGTCTTGCGCCTGGCGCCTATTATCTCCAGGTAAGCCGGGAGGGCTATCAGCCCCTAACTCGGTCCGACGTAAAGATCCTTTCCGGCAAAACCGCTAACTTGGACGTCGTCCTCGAGGAACTTCTTGATTTGATTGTAGCGGACCCGGACCCGCGGAACTGGGATATCCGGACGTTGATGCGCGGCACGTCGGACCGCCGCCTGGTCTTCCGCTATCTGCAGGCGTCCGGTGACAGGTCAACAGCCGGCAAGACGGTCTTTCCGGAGATTCCCAACGGGACGCGGACCTTTACTCGTAGCGGCACGGTTAATCTAACCTCCAGCGCAGGTTTGAGCAGTGAGAACTACTCAGTCTTTCCCAGCATCGGCCATAACGGTTTTGTTTCGAACTTCGCTTATGTAGAGCCTGTCAGCGACAAAGCCCGGATGATCTTCTCAGGGCAACTGAACTCTGGCTACGATTCCCTCTGGCGGGTGCGGAATACTTACAACTACCGCCCGGAATCAGGGCGTGACGTCAACATCTCGGTAGGCTATGGGAGGCTGAGCCTGAACGCTCCGACAATGGGTTCCGTAGGTCCGGCGCAGTTCTTTTCTCAGGACCCGTCACTTCGCGAATCAGGCGTCCAAACGCTTAGCTTTGGGTTTGAAACGCGAAGCAGACTTGCGGATCCAATCGAAGTTGAGTATGGGTTTGATTACTCGCGTGTGCATTACGGCTCGACGAAGAGTGTCATCAGCCCCATGTTCCGGTTGATCCTGACTCCAGCCGAAACCTGGACCGTTAAAGCAGGGATTTCGTCCCGTCGCTTAAGCGATAACAACATGGTTTTGCTGCCGGACGGTGATTGGGTCAACCTGATGGAGCCAACGTATCTGGCACAAATCGATGGAGAACTGCACCTTAGCCAGTTCAAACATGCCGAAATCGCGGCCGGCAAGAGTCTGGCTCAAGACACTTCTTTGGAACTTGCGGTTTACGAAGATCAGATGGAAGGACCCGGCGCGCCTTTCCTCGTGACGGTAGCGGGCGGGAGGAGCTCGGGCGACTCAAAGCTTGCGCTTTTGAGGGAAGACCAGGCCACTCAGCGTGGACTCAGGATTGTCATGAACAGAAGGTTTCTCGATTTCCTGAGCGGATCGATTGCCTACGTGTACGGCTCCGCGGCGAACCTGGACCGCGGCGATGAGACCCTGACCAGCGACATTCTCGCTCGCCGACTCCTGGAATATGTGGAGAGGTCCTACTATCACGTCCTCACCAGCCAGGTGGATGCGAATTTCCCCAAGACGCGAACCCGTATCAGCACCGTAGTCCGCTGGCATCCAGGATATACCTTGAACCCCATTGACCCGTTCTCCGACAGAAAGGACACAGTCACGAAAGGAGTGAGCTTTTTCGTTCGTCAGGGCATACCCCTTCCTGAGTTCATGGGAACTGTGGGACGATGGGAGGCTCTCGTAGATGTCCGCAACCTTCTGGATCAGGGAAAGAGCAGGATCATTTCGCAAGACGGAGAGTTGACTCTTACGCGCAACCCACGCTCCATTCGCTTCGGCCTCAACCTGAATTTCTATTAGTCTGTCGGTAACTCGTCCTCCCCAAACCCTTCTCCCCGAAAGAATCCACCCCACCGCGTCATTTTTTTCACAGCTTCTTCACCTCAGAGGTTCCAAAAGCGTTCTGCGTGTATCTCCGCATCCTCCGTGTATCTGTGGCGAGCGAGGGCGCGCGAATCCTTGTATAACTGGCTCTTCACGCAAATGGTCTTGAAGGAGATAGGAAGCCGGTTCAAAATGTTGAATGCAGTTCAAAGAGTTGGAACTACGACCATTGCCACGGCGAAAGTCCGCGGAAAATATTTCGTAAATCAAGAGGTTACGACTCCCGTGCCTCGTCGAGTCCGAAATGGCGCTTGGCACGTGAATTGCTTTTCTCAATTCACGACCTGCAGGGGTTGAGTTCAAAATGAACAGATTTCCGGTGCCATTCAAGGTTGTCGCTACATCGTTGTTGACCGGGTTGGTCGTGCTGATAAGCCTTCTCAACCTGCGTGATCGCTCAAACTGGACGGATCCCTGGGATGGTGTGTTGTGGGGGGAAACGGCACACGGTCTCCAAGCTCAGGAAGTGTCGCCGGACAGCCCCGGACAGGTAGCCGGGATAAAGGAAGGAGAGGTGCTCCTGTCCATCAATGCACGCCAAGTCGCGAATCTCGGCAATTATTCAGACCTTCTATATTGGCTCGGCCCTAATTCGGCGGCGACATACACTCTGAAGGGACCAGATGCGGCGACGCGAGACGCACCCGTGCAGATAGGCGCCAAGCGGTTCATGACACGCACCGATGCCCTGCGCATCGTACTGGCCTTTTTCCATCTCGGAATAGGCGTGTTCGTGATTCTGCGAGGAAGCCGTCTTCCTCGGTCGTTCCATTTTTACATTATCTGCCTGACCGCCTTTGTAGTTTATTTCTATCGGTTTACGCCCAAATGGGACGGTCTGGACAAGGTAGTTTACGGCTTTTCTTTCGCTGCCTTTCTCCTTCTGCCGGTCCTGTTCTTGCATTTTTGCATGCGATTTACGCTGGAACTTTCGGGAGGCCGAAGCCGCGCGCCCTTGCTCTACATTCCAGCCGCCGCTCTCGGGCTGCTGCATCTGCTCTGGCTCTCCGGC
The DNA here is from genome assembly GCA_003225335.1 of Acidobacteriota bacterium. Lineage (GTDB taxonomy): Bacteria > Acidobacteriota > UBA6911 > UBA6911 > UBA6911 > Gp18-AA60. The sequence goes on along the minus strand of QHZE01000207.1, from coordinate 6,678 downwards.
CATCTTGTGGACTGGGGCCTGCCTCGTGACGCGCTATCTGCGCAATTGATGGACCGAATTCAGCTAATCTATTTGTGCGCAGGATTCTTTATCGGCGCCATTCTTCTGTGGAGAAAACGGGCGCTCGCCCGCGACCTGATTACACGTCAGCAGATGAAGTGGGTGAGCTACGGAACAATGGCCGGAATTCTGCCTTTCAGTATGTTCTATGCCCTCCCGTTCCTCTTGGGCGCGCGCCCGGGCTTTGCAATGGAAGCCTCTATGCTCTTTCTGGGCTTTATCCCTCTATCGTTCGCGTACGCCATTGTTCATTATAGGCTTCTGGATGTTGAGGTCCTCTTCCGAAGAGGCGCCGCTTATTTCATCGCCAGCTCTTTGTTGCTGGCCATTTATCTGTTCTTTGTTCTCGTGCTGGGCCGCGCTCTGGAGTGGGTTGCCCCGGAGGCTGATTTCCTGGTGATCTGTATAGCCGCCCTGGCCATTGCACTGTTATTCGCTCCGGTTCGGAACCGCGTTCAGGCGCGTCTTGACCGGTTCTTCTACAAAGACCGGTTCGATGACCGGGCCGGCTTGCAGGAGTTTGCGCGCATGCTCACCACAGAAATCTCGCTGGGGCGCCTGTCGCGCAGTGTTCTGGAACGTGTATCGAAAACCTTTCAGGTCGAAACGGCAGCGCTGTTTGTCGCAGATAGCTGCCGCCCTGGCTTTCTCCACCTGACAGATGAGCTTGGGCTGCGCATGTCGGAGTACACCGATTCGCTCGCGTTTAGCGAGGATCAGCTGTTAGACAGGGAGAGGCCCAGCGGCCTAGCCGGGGTCGATGTCCCAAACCGGCTGCATCGCGCTTCGCCGGTGCTGGCAATGTATGGATTGCATTACCTCCAGGACCTCAATCTTCGCGGCCGGCGCATCGGAATGATCGGCCTTGGGGAGCTTCCTCGGGGCAAGCATTTCAGCAGCGAGGACCTGGACCTGCTGGGCGCGCTGGCAGGTTACGCCGCCATCGCCCTGGAAAACGCCAGCCTCTATCGCTCGGTGGAGATCAAGGCCCTGGAACTGGAGAGGTTGAAGATCTACACAGAAAACATCCTGGAAAGCATCAACGTTGCGGTGCTGGTCCTGGATCTGGAAGGGAAGATTACCTCCTGTAACCGCGCCTTTGAGGAGCTTTACGATGTGCCGCGGGAGGAGGTACGGGACGCCTCGGTCGAGGATCTTTTTGCCCCGGATGTGATCGCGTCCATTCACAGAGTAACCGGAGCGGAAGGATGGGCATTGCAAAGCATTAGCAACATTTACAAGCTTTACCTGCAAAACCGCCGCGGAGTTAGTCTGATCGTAAATGTAAGCGTCATTCCCCTCATGGACGCCACGGATCAGATCACTGGCTGTGTCATTGTCATGGACGACATTACCTTCAAGGTTCGTCTCGAAGACCAGCTGCTCCAGGCCGAGAAGCTCTCCTCGATAGGACTGCTCGCAGCCGGCATTGCCCATGAAGTGAACACTCCCCTCACAGGCATCTCGAGCTACACTCAGATGCTGCTAAAAGAGACTCCCGATCACGACAAGCGTAAAACCGTTTTGGAGAAAATCGAAAAGCAGACGTTCCGTGCGGCGGAAATCGTTAACGGCCTCCTCAGCTTCGCCCGTATGAATGGAAGTGAATTCGGAAACGTGGACGTGAACCAGCTGATTCAGGAAAGCCTCTCGCTATTGGATCATCAATTGAAGCAGTGTAACATTCGATTGGAATCGCATTTGGAGCGGTCTCTCCCCCGTGTTCATGGCAACGGAGGGAAGTTGCAGCAGGTACTTATCAACCTTCTCTTGAATGCCCGCGACGCAATGCCCTCTGGAGGACTGCTTGAAATAGAGACATCCATGAACGATTCCATGGTTCTCGTGGACATCCGCGACACGGGCGTGGGCATCTCACAGGAAAACATCAAGAGAATTTACGATCCTTTCTTTACGACAAAGAGCACCGGGAACGGTACAGGCCTGGGCCTTGCCGTCACCTACGGAATTATTCAGGAGCACGGCGGACGGATCTTCGTAGACAGCACTCCTGGCAAAGGGACTCATTTCCGGCTCAAGTTGCCCACCCAGCAAGCACTATCCGCATGAGCAGCAACGGGAAAATACTGGTCGTCGACGACGAAGAGATTATGCGCGATGTTTTGTCGACACTCCTCGCGGCCGAGAATTACTCGGTGGACTTCGCGCACAACGGAGCACAGGCCCTGGAAAAGGCGCGAGAATCCGACTACAGCGTGGTCCTTTTGGACCTCATGATGCCGGACATGGATGGACTCCAAGTGTTAGAACAGTTCAGAAAGATGGAGAGCAACCCGGTCACGGTGATTCTCACGGCTTTCGCCTCGATAGAGAAGGCTGTCAAAGCGACAAAGCTGGGCGCTTTCGATTTTATTACCAAACCTTTCAAGAACGACGAGATACTCCTGGCTGTCAAGAACGCCGCAGAACACCGGCGGCTGCTCGATGAAAACCTGAGGCTCAAGAAGTCACTTCGGGAACGCTACAATTTCAAAAACATCATTGGAAAAAGCGCGGCGATGCAGCAGGTCTTCGATCTCATCGCTCAGGTTGCGCCGAGGCGCAGCACGATCCTGGTCCAGGGTGACAGCGGCACCGGCAAGGAATTGGTAGCCAAGGCGATACACGCCTCGAGCGGCAGGGCAGATGCCCCTTTTGTGGCCATCAATTGCGGAAACATTCCGTCGGACTTGCTGGAGAGTGAAATTTTCGGTCACGCCAAAGGAGCTTACACGGGCGCAACCAGTTCCAAGAAGGGCCTGTTTGAAGTTGCGGATGGCGGCACGCTCTTCCTTGACGAGGTCGCCACGATCTCTTTGGAGACCCAGGCCAAGCTCTTGCGAGTCATTCAGGAGCGGGAGTTCCGCCGCCTCGGGGGCCTCGAGAACATTAAGGTGGACGTGCGAATCATCGCCGCCACGAACCGAGATCTCCAGGCGGCCGTGGAGCAGGGAACCTTTAGGGACGACCTTTACTACCGGCTGAATGTGATAGTGATCAAACTCCCTCCTTTACAGGAGAGAAGCGAGGACGTTCCCCTTCTGGCAGATCATTTCATCAAGAGGTATTGCGAGGAGAATGAGAAAGAGCTTTGCGTCCTGGAACCATCAGCCTTGAAAGTACTCATGGACTACCACTGGCCTGGCAACGTCCGGGAACTGGAGAACGTCATCGAACGGGCCGTTGTGCTTGCACCCGGCAACGTCATCACTGCGGATTTGTTCCCTAAGAACCTGTCGCACTTCTTGCCCGATTCCCAGGTCAGGATCCCGGTGGACGGGCTTCCTCTTAAAGAGCGCGTGACAAACTACGAGCGGTCTCTGATTCTGGCTGCCCTGGACCATACAGATTGGAACCAAAAAAGGGCCGCAGAATTGCTTTCCGTCAACGCTACGACATTGAGCGAGAAATTGAAGCGTCTCAAGATCAAGCCTCGTTAAGTCCCGAAAGGCAGGCAGAGGAGCAGAAGGGCGGAGGGGTAAGGGGGCAGAGGAGAAAGATCTAACCTCCTCTGCACCCCCATTCCCCTCAGGCTCCCATCCTCCTCCGCCCCTCTGCTCCTCCTCTGGTGCCATCGTAAGCGAAGCACCCCACCCCGTCGCGCCCACTGGCTTGACTTGCCTGCTGCTTGCCGATAGAGTTTAGTGTTTGCGTCGCGCCGGCCCGATTCGGGACCGGCTGCGGGGCCGTCCTTGTTTTGAAACCTTCGGGCGGCACGCGACTCTATGATTAGACCTATGGCTCCGAATCAGATCAAGGGAGATTGTCGAAAGTGCTAAGTTCATTAGGTGGCACGCTAATAGACTATTACGTGAAGGGCGGGGTGACGATGCACCCCATGCTGCTCTGTTCGATCGCAGGCCTGATCGTAATTATCGAAAGAGGCATCGTCCTTCACCGTGTGAAAGTCAACACAGCTCAGGTCTTCGGCGCGGTTCGTGCCGCGTTGTTGCAGCACGATTTGAAGGGCGCGATCGCTGTGTGCGACAAGAATCCAAGCCCGATTTCCGATACCCTTCGCGCAGGCCTCCTGCGCTTCGGCAAGCCCGCGGCGGAAATCGAGAAGGCTATTGAGAGTGTGGCACTGCATCAGATATCCAAGTTGGAGAGGGGGCTCTGGATTCTTGCGACCGTGGCTAACGTGGCTCCACTGTTTGGGTTCCTCGGGACGGTCACGGGTATGATCAAATCGTTCGCCGTGCTCGCGGAAATCGGCATGGGAAACCCTAAAGCTGTTGCGGCCGGAATCTCCGAAGCGCTCATCACGACGGCCTACGGCCTGTTTATTGCTCTCCCCGTTCAGGCCGCCTTCAACTATTTCACAAGCCGCATAACATCCTTTGCTCTGGACATGGAAACCAGCTCCGCCATGCTCATAGAAACCTTCAATGAGCTGGAAGACCAGCCCCGGGTGGGCCCGAGTGAAACTCACGGACCCGCTCCGATCGGGCAGGCACAAACGGTGCCATGAAGAGACTCCGGGTTCGCAGGGTAGATGCTGTAATCCCAACCGCCTCCATGGCGGACATTGCCTTTCTCCTTATTATCTTCTTCATGCTCACCACCTCGTTCAGCCCCGTGAAGATGTCCGTAGACCTTGCCGAAGCGGCAAATCGCGAGGAAGTGGAAAAGCTGGCGGCCATCATTGCGATCGGCCCCAACGGTGATATAGAGATTTCCGACGGGCTCCAACCGGGAAACAAGGTCAACAACCTCGACGAACTGGACATTTTCATCAAGGAAGTCCTGGCGACCGATCCAACCAAGCAGTTTATTATCAAGGCCGACAAGAACATTCACTACGGCGCGTTCAATGCGTTGTATGAGAAGCTGCGCAGCAATAATTGCCGCCGTATTGCTCTTTTGACGGAAGCCAAACCGGAAGCCCCGCGATAGGAAACGAGTATGGCCATACAGATTCGGAACAAGATTCCCGCGGAGATCCCCACGGCTTCCATGGCGGACATTGCCTTTCTGCTCATCATATTCTTCATGCTGACATCCGTTTACAGCAGTAATTACGGGCTCGAGTACGGTCTTCCCAAGAATGAAGACCCCATTAACGTGCAGCCTTTGGAATCCATGCATATCCACATCACGGGGCCGGGCCAGTTTACCATCGACAAAAGACCCGCCACCCTCGAGCAGATTGCAGCATATATCGACAGTAAGCTGAAGCAGAATCCCAAGAAGCCGGTGATCATCCAGACAGATCCGGACGTTCCCTATTACGCCACGATTCAGATGCTGGACCTGTGCAAGCAACTTCGGGTCGAAAACGTTTCCATACCGACAAACTCCGAGGTGGCAATGTGGGCTGGCTTCGCGGGAGGTGTCACCAGTAAATGAAATTTTCTCGTTTCTTTCCCTCCTTGGTAAGATTCCTCGGAGTCCTCGTTGTCCTGGCCGGATCCGGCTTGGCAGACTACAAACAAGCCGTTCAATACTACAGCCAGCAAAGGTATGACAAGGCGATCCAAGAGCTGAAGCCCGAACTGGACTTGAACCCCGAATGGGAATTTGGCCACCGTCTGATGGGCCTGAGCTATTTGAGTCTGAAGAATAATGCGCTGGCAATTGCTTCGCTCACGCGCGCAGTCCAGTTGAAGTCTACCGCGTTTCCGACCTATCAGGGGCTCGGGCAGGCTTATTTCAACATGCAGAAGTTCGACAACTGTGTACAGATATTGAATCAAGGCGAGCAGTTTGCCAAAACCAGTGAGGACAAATACAAGCTTTACCACCTGAGAGGCTCGGCCTATTACCGGCTGGAGAAATTCAACGAGGCGGTAAATGACCTGACTGGAGCCATACGCATTCAAGGGAGCGACTGGACCGATTTCTCACAGCTCGGCATCGTGTTCTACACCCTCAACCGGCAGGATGAGGCGATACAGGCGCTTCAGCGCGCGCTGGCGCTGAAGCCGGGACACAATGCGACAGTGGAGTTTCTCGGAAAGGCCCACTTCAAAAAAGGAGTGACCGCCCTTTCCGCCAAGCAGTACGGCCAAGCGATTGACCTGCTCCGCAAGGCCAGGGATTACACTCCCAAGGACGGCTATATCTATTACAACATCGCTGAAGCCTATCTCTTCCAGAAGAACTTTGGCGAAGCCGAAAAAGCTCTGAACCAGGCTCTGGAGCTTATGCCTCGGAGCGCCGAAGTGTTTCAGCGAATCGGTCTGGTTTATGAGAAACAGAAACGGTGGGATCTTGCTCTGAATGCTTATCACAAAGCCTACGATCTCAATCCTTCCGACGGGCTCAAGGAGGCAATCGCGCGCGTTAACGAAGTCAAGAAACGCTGAGGGGCCAAGGGACAGAGGGGTCAAGGGCAAAAAACAAAGTTGTCCTTTTTGCGCCTTGACCCTACGGCAACGGCAAAGGCCGTTGCCGTGGGGATCGTTGACTCTTCGCGCTTAGTTTACAGACCAGCAAAATGATCAATGACAAATAGACCGATGCGGCTTACCTCCAAGGATTTTTCATTGGTCATTTTGAAGAAATCGCTGACTTTCCTGAAACCCTTGACCCATTCGCCCCTTTGTCCCTTAGACCCCTCATGCTTATCCGCTTGTTTCAGGTGACCACCATATTTACGATAGGGCACGGCTTCGG
>QHZE01000667.1 GCA_003225335.1 Acidobacteriota bacterium | reverse complement strand
CCCCACGACCAGATGTCGGCGCGCTTGTTGACCTTCTCCCCCTTGGCCTGCTCTGGGGCCATGTAACCGGCGGTTCCAAGAATCACACCGACCTCGGTCGGGCCGAGGGTAAACGCTGGCGAGTTCTCACCGGCCTTTTGGCGACTCGCCTTCGACCAACTCCATCACCAGCGCCCGATCTTCCACCCCGTAGATCTGCGCGATGTTGGGATGATTCAGCGACGCCAGAACTTCGGCCTCACGCTGAAAGCGAGCCATGCGGCCCGGATCGTGCGTGAAGGCCTCTGGCAGGATCTTGAGGGCCACATCGCGCTTCAGCTTGGTATCGTCCGCCCGATACACCGCGCCCATGCCACCCTCGCCGAGCAAGGAGAGAATCTGGTAGGAACCGATTCGCCGGCCGATCAAGTCCTGGTCACGGTCTGTAGCCAGTTGCTGCCCCGCCACCTCCAGCGCAGGCGCGTCCAGGAAGCCCGCTCCGTTCTCCTGCGCCAGCAGAGATTCCACTTCATGCCGCAGCGCGTCATCCCCGGCACAGGCTTCTTTTAGGAAAGCAGCGGATTGGTCTCCCTCCCGGGCGAGCGCAGCATGATACAGCCGCTCGACTTCTTGCCAACGATCACTCGTCATGTCACGCTTCTCCCTGCGTTCCCCATCTCCCGCGCCAGCCACGCCTTGGCGAACCTCCAATCACGGTGGACCGTGTCAGGAGACACTTTCAGCACCTCGGCGGTTTCCTCCACACTCAGGCCACCAAAGAAGCGCAATTCAACCACACGGCTTTTTCTGCCGTCTTTAGCGGCTAGCGTCTCCAATACATCATCGAGGGCTACCAGGTCCCCGCTCCGTGCTGGGGACACAACCATGGCCTCATCGAACGACGTCCTTTGCATTCCACCCCATCGCTTGAGGTAGCGCCGCGAGCGGGCGAAATCCACCAGGATTCGCCGCATCAATTGTGCCGAAATCGCGAAGAAGTGGGCGCGGTCCTGCCAGCGTACCTGGCTTGCATCAATCAGCCGAAGGTAAGCTTCGTTGACTAATTCCGCGCTCTGCAGCGTGTGGCCGCGGCGCTCCCGGTTCAGGTACCGATGAGCGATCCGCCGCAACTCCGAATAGACCAGAGGAACCAGCTTATCCAGTGCTGCTCGCTCTCCGTGATTCCAAGACAGAAGCAGCTCGGTGACCGCGTGGGATGTAGATGCGGCCATGACTCCCAGATTCCTCCTCTCAATCGAATGAGCCCGATTACCTTAACTCGTCCGCACAGGGCTGACCTCCATACGATCATGGAACTCGATGCGATCCGCCGCCCCAGGCTTCACTCCGCGGGCCAAGTTCCCTGGAGGTTGAGCATAGCTCCGCACTCCCTGCAATCGAGGGTAGGACGCTTCAAAAATTTCATCGTGATCTGCCAGTTTTCACGCTTCGTTCCCGCATTCTCTCATGAGCGGAACAGAGGAGGATAGGAAAATGGGAGCCATCCTGGACAACGGACAGTGTCATGGAATGGGCCTGGGGCCACCGATGCATAAATATATGCGCGTGCCGGATTCCCGACCCGGCGGTGAACAGCCTCCGATTCCGCTTATACAAGTAAGAGGGATTTTAGGAGAACCATCATGAGTGCCAAAAGATTGCTTGTCCAACTAGCGCTTATCTGTGTTGTATGTGCACCTTGGGACGCCCAGTCGCAAGATTCGCTTTCTGCGAAGAGTTACTACAAGCGCGCCCAGATCGCCTATGACAAAGGAGAGATCACACTGGCCCTCGCAGATTACAACAAATCGATCTCAATCAACCCAAAAGTGGCGATGGCGTATTACGGCCGTGGGCTCGCATTGTACGCCAGCGGTCACTGCGATAAAGCCATTGCGGATTTCGACCACGCCATCGCAATCAGTGCCAGATTGGCAGACGCATATAACGTACGCGGCCTCTGCTGGTTTGACGCCGGAAACGTCGCGCAGGCAATAGCGGACTACAGTACCGCCCTTGAGATCAGTCCATGGTTGTCATGGGTGTATTACAACCGCGGCATCGCTCGCGCTGCCAGCGGCGACTTGAAAGGTGCCATTGCTGATTACTCCGAAAGGATCGATTTCAAACCCCGTGATACATCGGCCTACGAGAAGAGAGGGCTGGCCAGACTAATGCTTCATCAAGAAAAGGAGGCCAAGAAAGATTTCGACATGTGCCTTAGGCTCGACCCTCGGATGAAACCGCAACTCGAAGCGGCTATCCAACAGTTGGGAGCATATTAAACGGGAGAGAAGAGGATGGAACGGCTTGTGAAAGTATTCTCTTGAGAATCCGATCAACCGTGCGCGCGCCTTAGCGATCGCCTGTTTGCGCAAATGGCTTCGACGGCATCACTAAGATGAATGATGCGAATGCCGGATGACGGAACCTGGGCTTCCTCCTCCGGTCAGAAAAGCAGCTTCAGCGCGAACTGGATCTGCCGCGAACGAGCGGAGCCGGTGGTGGTAAGATTTACCTTCCGGGACAGCTAACAGTAGGTCGCCTTCCGCCTGCAAATCAACGCGTATCTCCGTACCGCAAGGAATCCTGCCGAATCCCGCGCATTCGCAATGGCAAGATCCCACGGGCGGGCCATTCGATATCCCATCGCTGCTTCTGCCCATCCTCGACCTGCAAGCGCGGATGCGGATTGGCGAACAAATACTGGACGACCTTGCCTTCGATCTTGATCGTCTTGTTGTTATCGAAGGCGGCGTAGGGGTGATGGCCGTAGACTGGAGAGGCGAGCAGCAGCAACGCGATTACAACGACCACCACGATGATCACAAGGCGCCGGGTGCTTTTCATACCGTCCTCTTAAGACGTAGCGTACGCCGCCTCAACATGTGCAGTCCATTTTTTGAGCCGATCATTTCCGGGAA
>QHZE01000206.1:26816-28723 GCA_003225335.1 Acidobacteriota bacterium | reverse complement strand
CCTGACTACGTTGCCGCGTATCAGCAGGCAGCCATGCTACTGGCGCGCGACGGCCGGACGCCGGAAGCGAAGGAAATGTTCCGCAAAGGGATCGAAGCCGCCGCGCGCAGAGGAAACCAGCACGCGTATAGCGAAATGCAAGGCATGCTCCACGATCTACAAAATGACGAGTGACGATTTGGCCTTCCCGTTCGGAGTTGAGGCTCCCGGTCCACTTGGTGGACAGAAAGTTCACAAATCGGTTTGTATCATGGCCGGGACGGCCATGCCACGAAGCTATTGTGGCACGGGCGTCTCGCCCGTGAATGACTGGTCTATTGCTAACCTGCTCTAAGAGACTGGAGTCCTATGGCAGCCTAAAGACTGAACTCCAAACAATTCGTCATTCGTCAATCTGCTATAATGCCCCGAGGCCGGAGGTGGGCAGCACATAAGGGGGAAGAAGTGGCGCGCATCGTCCGCTGTGGCGTGGTTCAGGCCACAAACGAAACGGCTGTAGACGCTCCGCTGGAAAAGATCAAATCTGCCATGCTGGAGAAGCACTTGCGCATAACAGGGGAGGCCGTGCAGAAGGGTGTCCGGATCCTCAGTTTTCAGGAGATGTTCACGGGACCGTATTTCTGCGCCGAGCAGGATAAGCGCTGGTACGGCATGGCGGAGCGCATCCCGGACGGGCCTACGGTCCGGACGATGCAGGAAGTCGCCAGGTCGCACGGAATCGTCCTTATCGTGCCGATTTACGAAGAGGAAATTACGGGGGTCTATTACAACACCGCTGCCGTCATTGACGGAGACGGCAGATACCTGGGCAAGTATCGAAAGCACCACATTCCCCACTGCCACCCGGGATTCTGGGAAAAGTTCTACTTCAAACCGGGGAATCTCGGTTATCCCGTCTTTGAAACCGGGCTTGCCCGGGTGGGCGTGTACATTTGTTATGACCGCCATTTTCCGGAAGGGGCGCGCATCCTGGGGCTCAACGGAGCGGAGATCGTTTTCAATCCGTCGGCCACCGTCGCGGGTCTGTCCGAAAATCTCTGGGAGCTCGAGCAACCCGCGCATGCCGTGGCCAACGGCTACTTCATAGCCGCCATTAACCGCGTGGGACACGAACATCCGTGGGACATCGGAGAGTTCTACGGCAAGAGTTATTTTTGCAACCCCCGGGGCAAGATATTCGCGCAGGCCAGCCGGGACAAAGAGGAGCTTCTGGTGGCCGATCTGGATCTGGACATGATTGCCGAAGTGCGTCACACATGGCAATTCTTTCGGGATCGCCGTCCGGAAACCTATGGTCTCCTGGCGGAGGAGGGGCCATGAAAGAGGCGGAGCGATTGAGTTGGAAAACCTGCTCGAAACGCGGTGGGCGACTACATTAGATTCCGGCTGAAGAAGCTTCAGGACAATACAACCTCGTAGGGGACGTTCGAGGGATAGGCCTCATGCAGGGCGTGGAATTGGCGCGAGATCGGAAGACCAAAGAGCCCGCCACAGAGGAGACGAACCGATTGATGGACCTGACGAAGGACAACGGCTTGATCGTCGGGAAGGAAGGGCACCTCGGGAACGTTTTGCGCATCGCTCCTCCGCTGACGTGTGCCCGGACCGATGTCGACAATGCCATGTGCCTCTTGGATCAGCCCTTCTCCCAGCTTGGGTAAGGAGTTTTCTCCCCCTTAGCCTGCGCCTATCGATTGCGGATTTCGGATTTGGGATTGCGGGTTTGAATCCGCAAATCAGCTTAGCTAAGCTAGGTGACTTCAAAATCCGAAATCCGCAATCCGCAATTGAACAGGAGGGAGTCATGGCCACTATCGCGACCAAGACCTATCCGCTATTCATCGGCGGAGAGTGGAAGGAGTCGCAATCACCAAAGTATGTGGAGAATCGAAATCCGGCGCGAATCG
>QHZE01000206.1:0-26797 GCA_003225335.1 Acidobacteriota bacterium | reverse complement strand
CCGGCCCCGCAGCGCGGCGCCATTATCGCGCGCGCCGCGCAGATCATGACCGAACGCAAAGAGGAATTGGCCCGCGCCTTGACTCGCGAAGAAGGGAAAATCCTTCGGGAGTCCCGTGGCGAGGTGCAAAGGAGCATCAACATTCTCGAGTTCATGGCCGGAGAAGGGCGCGGGCTGGGCGGCGAGACGCTCCCATCGGAGCTGGAATACAACTTCTGCTACACAATCCGCCAGCCTCTTGGGGTCGTGGCGGTAATTACCCCATGGAACTTTCCTGTTGCCATTCCATGCTGGAAGATTGCTCCGGCGCTCGTAGCCGGTAATACGGTCGTCTTCAAACCTGCGACGCTGACGCCCATGACCGCCTCTCTCGTAATGGAGATGTTCCGGGAAGCGGGCGTTCCGCCCGGCTGCGTCAACATGGTTTTAGGGAGCGGCGGCCAGGCGGGGGAACGTCTGGTAAATCATCCGGCGATCCGGGCTGTTTCCTTCACGGGCTCCAACGAAGTCGGGTCTCGTCTTTACGCTCAGGGCGCCCACCGCATGATCAAGGTACAGTGCGAAATGGGAGGCAAAAACCCGCTGGTCGTTCTGGAAGACGCAGACCTTGACCTTGCCGTGACGGCCACGGTGCAGGGGGCTTTTGGATCTACGGGTCAAAGGTGCACTGCGACCAGCCGCGCGGTGGTCGTCGATTCCATCGCGGACCGGTTTTCGGAAATGGTAGTGGCGCGGGCGCGTAGCTTCAAAGTAGGCGACGGCTTGGACGAATCGGTCGACATGGGTCCCTCGGTGGATGAGGCCCAGCTGAAGACAGTCCTGCGCGGCATGGAAATCGGCCGGCAGGAAGGGGCCAAATTGCTGTGCGGCGGACATCGGCTCGAGGGCGACAAGTACGACAATGGGTACTTCCTTTCCCCGACAGTTTTTGATCGCGTTCATCCCAGGATGCACATTGCGCAGGAGGAAATCTTTGGGCCCGTCCTCTCTATTCAGCGCGTGGGCAGTTTTGAGGAGGCGCTGGAAGTCGCGAATGACGTTCGCTTCGGCCTGGCTTCAGCGATTTTCACCAACGACGCGAACAAGATTTTCCGCTTCGTAGACGAAGTCGAGTGCGGCATCACCCACGTCAACTCAGGGACCATCGGGGGAGAAGCCCAGGTTCCCTTCGGAGGAATCAAGGCTACCGGCGTGGGCCCGCGCGAGCAGGGCAAAACCGCGGTCGATTTTTACAGCGAGATCAAGACAGTTTACGTGGATTACACCGGCCGGAAACGACAGAGCAACCTATACTAGGGATTGACGAATGTCGATTGACGATTGACGATTGGAAAATCTGACAATCGTCAATCGACAATCGTAAATCGTCAATCGATTGGGAGAACTATGACCACACTGATCAAGAATGGGACGATTATCACTGCCACAGATACGTATAAAGCGGACATTTTGGTCAAGAACGGACAGGTCTCGGAGATCGGGAGGGAGATATCGAAGATCGCCAGCGAAATCATCGATGCCGCCGACAAATGGGTTCTGCCCGGCGCCGTGGACGTACATACACATCTTGACGCGCTATGCGACGGCATGACCACGGTAGATGATTTCGAAACCAGCACGGCCGCCGCGGCCGCGGGCGGAACCACCACAGTCGTGGATTACGCCCAGCAGACGCCGGGGGCCAGCCTGGCGCAGACACTGGAAGGGTGGAAGGCCAAGGCAAGCCCCAGGGCCGTCGTGGATTACGGCTTTCACATGGAGCTATCGGAAGTGAACGACACCACTCTGGCGGAGATACCGGCGATGCTGGAAGCCGGCGTGACCAGTTTCAAAATCTCTCTCGACGGCCCGGCCGATCGTCGCATCGGTGACGCGGCGGTTCTGGAGTTCCTGCAGCGCGTCGGCGCCGCGGGAGGCCTCGCGTGCATCCACGCCGAGAACGGAGAGGTCATAAATCTATTGGTGCGGCGCCTGGCACAGGAGGGAAAGACTCTACCCAGGTACATTCCCATGTGCCGTCCTCCGGAGGTGGAGGCGGAAGCGACCTCTCGCGTGATCACCTTTGCGGAACTGGCCAGGGTTCCTGTGTATCTGACCAATCTGTCATCGGCCCACGCGGCCGAAAAGGTCAAGGCAGCGCGCGACCGCGGCCAACCCGTCTTCGCCGAGACCTGTCCGCATTACCTCGTTCTCGCCAGCGACCGCTATGAAGAGAGCGAAGGGATCAAATACTACAGCACTCCGCCGTTACGCCCGTCATGGCATCAGGAGGTGCTTTGGAAGGCGCTGGCCACGGGCGATGTGCACGTGGTGGGGAGCGATCATGCGGCCTTTAACTACGCGGGCCAGAAAGACGCCGGAAAGGAAAATTTCTCTCAGGCCCCGCGCGGGCTTCCCGGGATTCAGGAAAGAATCTCGCTCGTGTATTGGGCCGGCGTTCATACCGGCAAGATCTCGCCGAACCGGTTCGTCGATCTGGTCTCAGCCACGCCGGCCAAGCTGTTCGGCCTCTTCCCGCGCAAGGGAACTCTGGCAGTCGGGAGCGACGCGGACATGGTGATATTCGATCCTAAGGCCGATCAGACACTGTCCAAATCCATCGGACTGTCCCGCGTCGATTACTGCCCGTATGAAGGTATGAAGATACGCGGGGCCCCCTGGCTGGTGATCCAGCGCGGAAGGTCGATATCCCGCGAAGGGAAAGTCATGGGAAAGCCGGGCGCCGGCGAGTACGTGGCCCGCAGCAGGTTTGCGGGAATCTGAGCGATTTCGGATTTGGGATTGCGGATTTTATGGTCTGCGCCGGCGATTCTGTGACGCGCGCTCACCACGGAGGCACGAAGAACACCGAGATTCACGGAGAAATCCATGAGTCAAATCCGCAATCCACCGTCCGCAATCCGGAATTGAGAGGCTCGTAATATTGTCGGCCCCACTGGACGGAATACGAGTTCTGGACCTGTCAAGAGTGCTGTCGGGGCCTTTCGCCACCATGACCCTGGCGGACCTGGGCGCCGAGGTCATCAAAGTGGAGGCCCCTGGAAAGGGCGACGATACCCGCGCGTGGGGTCCCCCGTTCCTCGCCGGGGAGAGCACATACTTCCTTGCTATTAACCGCTCGAAGCTCGGGATCACTCTGGACTTCAAGAAACCCCGTGGGCGTGAGCTTCTCCACCGGCTTCTCGAGCTCTCCGACATTCTCATCGAGAACTTTCGGCCGGGCGCGCTGGAAAAAATCGGACTGGGCTACGAGGGCACGCACAAGCTCCATCCCAGACTGATTTACTGCTCCATCTCCGGATACGGTCATACCGGACCGCGGCGCATGGAGCCCGGATACGACGTTATTATTCAGGGTGAGAGCGGCGTCATGAGCGTTACGGGTGCGCCGGATGGCCCGCCATTCAAGATGGGCATCTCGATCGCCGATATAACTTGCGGGATGTACGCCGTCCAGGGGATCCTGGCGGCCTTGTATCACAGAGAGCGCACCGGCGAAGGACAGAAGCTGGACATTGCGCTTCTCGACAGCATGGTTTCCACGCTCACGTATCAGGCGGGTATCTATTTCGCCACAGGTCAAACGCCCCGGCGGATGGGCAACCGCCATCCTTCCATTGCTCCCTACGAGACGTTCGGAGCTTCGGACGGGCACTTTAATCTCGGGATCGCGAACGATACTCAGTGGCGCACGTTCTGCGCCGCGACAGGTCTGGAGTCCGATCCCAGATTCGCGACGATACCTCTGCGCGTGCAGAACTACGACGCATTGCGGGCGCAGCTTGATTCCGTCTTCCGCCAGAAGCCCGTCTCTTACTGGATCGAAACGTTTCGCAAAGCGGGCCTTCCGTGCGGAGAAGTACGGAACGTGCCGGCGGCGTTGGGCGATCCGCAACTGCGCGCGCGCAACATGATCCTCGAAATGCAGCATCCTCGCGCAGGTGCGATACGCGTCACCGGCTCTCCAATCAAGATGTCGGCAACGGACACTTTCGCCGCGAGCGCTCCCCCTGTGCTGGGAGAGCACAATCGTGATGTTTTTTGCGGCCTGTTGTGACTCTCCGGAGAGGAACTGGAAGAGCTGCAACGCGAGCAGGTCATTTAGAATCTGAAATTTCAAATACCGCCGACGCTGATTCATTTCGAGTCGTAATGCCCCAGTCTCGGGAGAGGAACCTAGGGGAAAGAATTGACACCCGAAAAGACTCGCCACGAATTACACGAATTCTTTTGGTCACAGAGGATGCATGCCGTTAGTGAGCGTGATGCAAGAGTTCCGCGGAACCGCCAGCCTTTTTTTGTGTAATTCGTGAAATTCGTGGCCAGCCTTTCTCTGTGTCTTTGGAGCCAATGACGCGTTTTTCTCAATCTCAAATTTCAAATTTCAGATTATTTCAAATCTGAAATTCAGCGGTGAGGGCTTCGCTTGAGCGCCTTATGGATCTTCTTCCACTCTTTCTTCAGCCGCAGAGCGGCCAAGGCATCCTGCTTGCGGGCAAGGTACGCCAGCTCCTTCTCCAGTTTTTGATAACTCTGGAATCGGCATGACTCGAGCTCACCCTCTTCCAGAGCCTGCCGTACGGCGCAGCCGGGTTCCGTCCCGTGCCGGCAGTTCCGGAAGCGGCATTCCCGGGCCAGCGCCTCGATGTCCTGGAATGTTCGCTCCAACCCGTCGTCGCTGTCCCAGAGGCGAAGCTCACGCATGCCCGGAGTATCCAGCAGGATTCCTCCGCGAGGGAGAATGATAAGCTCCCGGCAAGTTGTCGCGTGCCGGCCGCGATCGTCTTCTTCACGGATCTCCCGCACGCGCTGCAGCTCCGTTCCCGCGAGTCGATTCACCAGGGTCGATTTGCCCACCCCGGAAGAGCCCAGCAGAGCGACGGTCTGTCCAGTCCCGAGGTAGGGATCGAGAGCCTGCATTCCCTGACCGGTCCGGGCGCTCGCCGCATGAACCGGTACACCCTGGACCGCACGTTCAACCCGCTCAGTCTCCTTCAGTGGATTCGCGCATAGATCCGCCTTGTTCAGAAGAAGGACCGGGCGCGCACCGCTTTGCCATGCCAGGGTGAGATAGCGCTCGATTCTCCGAAGATTGAGATCGCGGTTCAAGGAACTCACAATGAAGGCTGAATCCACGTTTGCGGCAACGATCTGCTCCTCCGTTTTTTCTCCGGCGCTCTTTCGTGAGAACTTGCTCCTGCGGACCAGAATCCGGTGGATCGTCGCCCGCCGTTCTTCGCCACGCGCCCTGGCCAGGACCCAGTCCCCGACCGCCGGAAAATCTTCTCGCGCTGTGGCGAGGTAGCGCATCCTGCCAGCGATTTCTCCCAGCAAATCACCTCTCTCCGAGAATAACCAGTAGCTGTTCTTCTGCTCTTCCGCAACCCGAGCCGGGATGTAAAGGTCTTTTTCTTCCTGGGTGAGCTGGCTTTCAAAGAATGAATTCCAACCCAACGTTTCCAAACGCATGACAGCTCCTCCTGAGTGTTTAAGACTGTTTTGGCGCGCTACCCGCATTACTGTGCGGTTCTTTCGGATGGACGCGCGGTGTGTGTGGTGGAAAGGACGAGAGGTCAGGAGGCCGCCTGTGGTCACAGGCTCACGGGATCAAACTGAACGGACAGACACACCAAGCCCGTGTGAGTCGGTTCAGGCAAACCTTCCACTCGTCAAGCTGTCAGGCAATCATAGGCATCTGGACGCATATGCTAAGCCAGGGCGGGGCTCCAAGTCAAATTCCTTAGCGATTCCCTTTGCGCTCTTCGCGTCTTCGCGGTTAGATTCGGGCTCAGATTCAGCGCGAAGGCGCTAAGGGCCCGTCAGGAAATAAGGTGCCGGTGTGCATCGTCGAGGAGCGGCAACAAAGCAGATGCCCGCCCGCCGCCGCGCCCCTCCGGGCTGCGGCCCGCAGGCCCGCTGGCGGTGTTGCTCGCTCCTTACATACCGCACCGGGTATGCTCGTCGCTCGCGCCTTGCCAGCGGGCCTGGGGGCCAGCAGCAAAATGTACACCTTATTTCCTGACGGGCCCTAAGTGCGCAAAGGGCCAGAAAGCTCAATCCCGAAGGCCGAGAACGTGCTTGACACCCGCTTCGATTTCTAAAAGCGCGGAGGGCGGAACCCGCTCCATCTTCAATTTTCGATTCTCTATCTTTGTCTCTGCGTCTCCATGGCTCTGTGGCTAAGAAAAAGCTGACGGATTGCGGGTGCGGGGGTTTCATGAGGTTGAGGGAACCGAAGGATGTGGTATCCTTTCGGTCATGCCTATGGACTTCCCGTCCGTGCCGGGAACAAATCGGCGATGGCAATGAGGTGCAGTCGCTGCGGCCGCCTTGGTGCTTGTTTCCGCTGTCTTCCTCTACTTCTTCCGCCATTCCACGGTTCCGGATAGACCCAGGCTTGCGGTGGAATCGCAGGCGCAAATACTGCAGCAGATGGCTCTTGTCCAGGAGCCGCCTGCTTTTGTCGCTTCGCCGGCCGGCGCCGGAGAGGCGGACCGCGCGGAGGAAAAGTTCCAGCAAGGGATGCGGGAGTATTCTGCGGGCAGCTATCCTGAGGCCATTCTGCGGCTCGAAGAAGCTTTGCAGGTGGATCCAGAAAACATGGCGGCGACCTTCTATCTTGGCGTCTGCCTTCTGATGTCGGACCAACCGGACAAGGCTATCGCGCAACTGAGCAAGCTCGCGACTGCAGAGAATTCCTATGCGCACGAGAGCCATTGGTATTCCGCCAAGGCCTATTTCAGGAAGTCGGATCTTGGGGCGGCCCGCAGGGAGCTGGAAGCGGCAGTTGCCTCCGGTGGAATGCACGCTCCGGAGGCCCGAAAGGCGCTTGAGAAAATCGACGTCCTTCGTTAGTAGCCGCAGGACACAGCAAAATTCTTTGCGATTCTTTGCGCCTTCGCGTCTTCGTGGTGAAAGCGGGGCAGGGTACGCCGCATTCACCGCTAAGATGCAAAGACGGGAAGAGTCGCCAAGATATTGTGGCTCCTTTGTTGCGGTTTTGCGTTAATATTTCGTTTTTAGAGGGAATGAAAACCGGTGAAGCCATGAGACGCACTATTTTCTCGCTCGTATCCCTGCCGCTGACAGTTTTCTTCGTGTGGGCGGTGGGAATGGTCGGGCCGGCAGCCCAGAAATCACCAAGCCAGGTGGACTTTACCCGGGACATTCAGCCGATATTTCAAGCCTCGTGCTACGGATGCCACGGCCCGGAAAAGCAAACCTCCGGATTTCGCCTCGACAACAAAGCGCTGGCGTTAAAGGGAGGGCTCTTCGGAGTCGCCATAATCCCCGGCAATGCGCAGGAAAGCCCGCTGTATCGGCGCGTCGCAGGTGTCGGCGACGAAACGCCGATGCCCGCGAAGGGAAAGAGGTTGACGCCCGCTCAAGTAGCTCTGATTCGAGCCTGGGTCGATCAGGGCGCCTCATGGCCGGAAGAATTCAGCGGGGGCCCGGCGGAGAGCAGGAAGCATTGGGCTTACGTCAAACCCAAACGGCCCGATGCGCCTAAAGTTCAGGATCCGTCCTGGGTTCGCAATCCCATCGACAGTTTTGTCCTCGCCAGGCTTGAAAAAGAAGGACTGCGTCCGTTGCCGGAAGCATCTAAAGAAACACTGATTCGCCGCGCGAGCCTGGACCTCATCGGACTTCCTCCGAGCCTGGCGGAAATCGACGCATTTCTGGCCGACAGAAGCCCGGATGCGTATGAGAAGGTCGTAGACCGGCTCCTGGCTTCTCCTCACTACGGGGAAAGGTGGGCCCGGCCCTGGCTCGATCTTGTGCGCTATGCCGATACGAACGGCTATGAAAAAGACGACCGGCGCAGCATCTGGCCCTACCGCGACTGGTTGATCGAGGCCCTTAACAAGGACATGCCCTTCGACCAGTTCACGATCGAACAGATCGCGGGCGACCTGCTGCCCAACGCCACGCTCGATCAAAGGATCGCAACGGGATTGCATCGCAACACGATGATCAACGAAGAGGGCGGGGTGGATCCGGAAGAGTTTCGCGTCGCCGCCGTACTGGATCGCGTCGACACGACCGCTACTGTCTGGCTTGGGACCACGCTGCACTGCGCGCAGTGCCATAATCACAAGTTTGACCCGTTCTCTCAGGAGGAGTACTACCGTTTCTCCGCCTTCTTCAACAACACCGAAGAGGAAGTCGAGTTGTTCGCGGGCAGCGAGCGCGGAAGCCGAGGACCGAATCTCTCCCTCCCGGCGCCTCGCGCGCTGGCCGCGCATCGAAAGCAGGTGGAAGACCAGATTGCAAGTCTGGAAGCGGAGCTGGACACTCCGACTCCTCAGCTGGATGCCGAGCAGTTGGAGTGGGAAAAAGAAACCAAATCGGCCACGGTTTCCTGGTTCCCTCTGGATCCGATTCGCGTAACTTCGGCGGCCGGAGCCACCCTCACACGGCCGAATGACGGATCCATTCTGGCCGGCGGGAAAAATGTCGAACACGATACCTATATCTTTACAGCCCGCACCGTCAAGAATGGAATATCCGCCGTGCGCTTGGAGGCGCTGTCCGATCCGAGCCTGGCTCATAAGGGGGTCGGCCGTTCGCCTGACGGCAGTTTCACGCTCACCGGTTTTGAAGTCGAGATTGCTCCCGAGGGAAATCCTGAAGGCCTGCAACCCGTAAAGTTCGCCGACGCGGTCTCTCAGCACGGATCCAGCGTCAAGCGCGCTCTGGATGAGGATCCTGCTTCGGGCTGGTCCGTTCGCGGCTTGCAGCAGGACACGCAGGCGATCTTCCTGGCCGAAAAGCCTTTCGGTTTTGAAGGGGGGACACGCCTCACAATCCGGCTGAAGCAGGAGTCCGCTTCGGCGCAGCACGTAATTGGCCGTTTTCGTCTGGCGATCACGTCAGGAAAGGAACCGGGGAAAAGTGTCAGGATTCCGGTGGGTGTCCAGACTGTCTTGAATACAGCCAGGGAAGAACGGTCCCCGCAGCAGGAGGAAGTCCTGCGCGCTTACTTCAGGTCGGTTGCCCCGAGCCGGAATCCCATCCGGGAGCGCCTCGCCGCGCTGCGCAGCCTCTGGAGCGAGCTTGCTGCCCCCGCCACGATGGTCATGAAAGAATTGCCCGAGGCGCGGAAAACTCACGTCCTCATTCGCGGCAGCTTCTTGAACAAGGGGAAGGAAGTGGGCCCGGGCGTACCGGCAATTCTGCATCCTTTCCCGAAAGATCAGCCCGCGAACAGGCTCGGACTGGCGCGCTGGCTCGTTGATCCGGAGAATCCTCTGGTCGCGCGCGTGACCATGAATCGAATCTGGATGCACTACTTCGGCAGGGGAATTGTGGAAACCTCCGAGGACTTTGGCGTGCAGGGCCACGCGCCAACGCACCCGGATCTGCTCGACTGGCTCGCCACGGAGTTTGTCAGGCAGAAGTGGAGCCAGAAGGCCATGCACCGCCTGATCGTGACTTCGGCGTCCTACCGCCAGAGCTCCCCGGTGACGCCGGAACGTCTGGCGCAAGATCCGGACAACCGGCT
Organism: Acidobacteriota bacterium; assembly: GCA_003225335.1. GTDB lineage: Bacteria > Acidobacteriota > UBA6911 > UBA6911 > UBA6911 > Gp18-AA60. The sequence continues at coordinate 17,292 of QHZE01000206.1, read as the reverse complement.
GCTGTCCCGCGGTCCCAGGGCCCGGCTGGAAGCGGAACTGATCCGCGACAACGCCCTCGCCATCTCCGGACTATTGAGTCCGAAGATGTTCGGCCCCAGCGTATTCCCTCTTCAGCCGGAGGGAGTGTGGAACCTGGTTTATAATGACGACAAGTGGATCACCAGCCTGGGAGAGGATCGATACCGCCGCGGGGTTTACACCTTCTGGCGCCGCACCGCGCCGTACCCGGCGTTTATGACGTTCGACGCTCCCAGTCGAGAGACCATCTGCACGCGGCGCGTGCCGACGAATACCCCGCTGCAGGCTCTGACCACTTTGAACGATCCCGCGTTTTTCGACGCAGCCCGGGGGCTGGCACGGCGTGTCTTTCGGGAGGCGCCGGGCGACACGAAAAGCGCCGTGATCCACGCCTTTCGTTTGTGCACGGCCCGGTGCCCGGATGAAAAGGAACTGGAGCGCCTGGTCAAGCTCTTTGATCAGGAACTCGAACATTTCAACGGCGACGCCAAGGCGGCGAAAGACGTAGCCCTCGGAGGCGGTGTGAAGCCGCCCAAGGACTCCGACATTGCAAGGTTTGCCGCCTGGACCATTGTCGCAAACGTACTCTTGAACCTGGATGAGACCTTGACCAAGGGATGATCTGGCTTGGTACTCCGTGATGTGTTCTGGGGCAGTCTATAGGACACGGATTTTCACTGATGTGACGGATTAAGCGGAATCGATTGAGCCATGAAGATCCGTCAGATCCGTGAAAATCTGTGTCCCATAGCAAGAGGAGAATCTGATATTTGTGAAGAACCCACGCGGCTCGACTGGTTTTCGAAGGAGGTAGTTGTGAAGAAACATTCAGTTACTCTGATCCTCGTCGCGATGCTTTGCGCCTTGTGCCTGGCGCAGGATAGTCCTCAAAAGAAAGTATTCCCCCATAGGTCCCAAATGAAGGCCGTCTCTGCGGACACGCTCAAGTGGGGTCCGCCTGGCGCGGACTGGATGCAGGGGACGCCGCCGCCGGAGTTTTCGGAACCAATGCGGAGTGAATTCGCGATCATTCAGGGAGACCCGTCGAAAACGGGGCCTTTTGTCATTCGCATCAAGAGTCCGGACGGTGAGAAGGTACCGCCGCACTGGCATCCCCAGGACGAGAACCTGACCGTGCTTCAGGGAAGTCTCTTTCTGGGAACCGGAGAGAAATTCGATCAGAGCGCCGGCCAGGAGTTGAAGCCGGGAAGCTATGCGCTTGTGCGCAAGAAGATGTGGCATTTCGCTTGGGCGAAAGGCGAAACCATCGTCCAGGTGCATGGTGTCGGGCCTTTCAAGATCAACTTCGTAAAGCAGGAGGAAGCGGCCAAAAAGCCGGCAGGTTCGCAGTGAGAAACGGCCACAGAGACACAGAGCCACAGAGGAAAGGGCTTTGTTGCTCTGTGGCTGAAATGGGGGGTAGAGATGAGCAAGCAGGATGAAGTTTTGAAGGCAATCACTCGCCGCCATTTCTTTGCGCAGAGCGGCTTCGGGATCGGAGCACTGGCTCTCTCCGCTCTTCTGAACGAAAACCTGTTTGCCGAGCCGGACGATCCCATGAAGCCCAGGGCGCCGCACTTCCCGCCCAAGGCCAAGAGGATCATCTTCCTTTTCATGGCCGGAGCTCCTTCACAGCTCGATATGTTCGACTACAAGCCCAAGCTGAAGGAGCTGAATGAGAAGAACATTCCCGAGGAGATGATCAAGGGGGAACGTTTCGCCTTCATCAAGGGCATCCCGCAGCTGTTGGGTTCCCCTTACGAGTTCAAGCCGTATGGGCTGTCGGGCGCGTACATATCCCAACTGCTGCCGCGCCTGCAGGAAGTGGCGGACGAAATTGCGATTGTACGATCGATGTACACGGACCAGTTCAACCACGCTCCGGCCCAGATATTCATGAACACCGGGCACCAGATCTTCGGGCGGCCGAGTATGGGATCCTGGTTGACCTACGGCTTGGGAAGCGAATGCAGCGATCTTCCCGGGTTTGTGGTATTGATCTCGGGAGTGGGCCAGCCCGACGGAGGCAAGTCCTGCTGGAGTAGTGGATTCATCCCCACGGTATATCAGGGTGTTGAGTTCCGTTCCCAGGGGGAGCCGGTCTTGTTTGTTTCCAACCCGCAGGGGATGGATCCGTCGCAGCGCCGCCGTTCTCTGGATGCCTTGCGCGACCTGAACCAGATGCAGCTCGAGAGAATCGGCGCGTATCGAGAGAGCCCGAGTCGGTTCATGCGATGTACGGGACCGAACCCGGCAAGATATCTTTCGCGAACAACTGCCTGCTTGCCCGGCGCCTGATCGAACGAGGCGTGCGTTTTGTCCAGCTCTACCACCGCGGGTGGGACAGCCACGGCACGAGCCCGGGGGACGATATCGTCCATTCGCTTCCGCAGCGTTGCAAGGAGACGGACCAGGCGACTGCGGCCCTGCTCAAGGATCTCAAGCAGCGCGGGCTGCTCGAGGAGACCCTCGTGGTCTGGGGTGGGGAGTTCGGACGGACGCCGATGAACGAAAAGAGAAACAATTCCATGTACCTGGGACGCGACCACCACCCGCGGGCCTTCACCATGTGGCTCGCGGGGGCCGGCGTCCGGAAGGGAATCACGATCGGCGCCACGGACGAGCTAGGGTACAACGTGGTTGAAGACAAGGTTCACGTCCACGACCTGCATGCTACCATCCTGCACCTCATGGGATTGGAGCACACAAAGCTGACGTACCGCTTCCAGGGCCGCGACTTCCGCCTCACCGACGTCGCAGGAACCCTGGTCCAGAAGCTGCTCGCTTAACAACGCTCCGGTGCGCCGCTGAGCGCGAACTTCAGGTGGCCGATAGCTGCGACATTATGAGAAACCTGATAATGGTTTGTCTCGCAGTTATTCTGCCCGGATTGATCGCAAATTCCGCGCAAACCAAAGAGGCTGTGCTTGATGGCATTGTCCGCGCGATCGCAGAAAAGGAACCGGAGTGGCAAGGTGGAAAGGTACACTCCATGCCCGGAACTCCTGACCCAGATAGATTTCGCGGTACGCTACACGACTTTGAGTGGAAGCGTAAGGATCGGACAGCTACACTAGCTACACTTCAAATTTTCTACGGAGGGCTTGCGCCCTGGGCTTTCCTGAGTCGCCCCTGCGGGGCTAGTTTCGCACCAGAAACTAGCTAGCTAGCTAGGCAAGGGGCTTCGCCCCTTGACATCCCGCTAAAAAGCAGCGGGATATGGAATCCAGAATTCAGGAGCTAGAAGCCAGAATGGCAAGCTCAAGCCGGTGAGTTGATTCTGTCCTCTCTCTTCTGAATTCTGGCTTCTGGATTCTTGAAACGAGAACAAAATTCTCGTTTGAGCGTGCATAACGGCCTAGAGAACATTGGGGAGCGGGCCTATCAGTATGCGAAGAACGGCAATTCTTGGATTACATTTCGCAAAGGCAAGATTTTCGCGGACATCAGCGTCAGTCTCGTTGACCTTCGTTACGCAGACAAGGCATCGCTACCGATGCTCGATTTGACGGTGGAGGCGCGGGAAACTGCGAAGAGGTTCGCGCAACACGTTGCCAATCAGATATAAAGGTCCGCCTTTCACACGTTTTAAGCTCCAAAGCCTAACATAATGTCGGGCCTCGTTACCGTGATTCCCACCGTTCGTGAGTCGGTGACCGCCATTCTCAGGCTCCACGTGGTCAAGCCTGAAACGGTCAAGAAGGGCAAGGCAAGACCTGCAAGCATCGGCGCTGCTCTCGCCGGCAGCGCCTTCTGTGTGGTCGCCGACCGCTATCTCGTTACCGCTTTCCACATTCTGAACGATGGAAAACCCCGCGACCCGAAGGACAAGTTCTACGCGTTCGTGGTGCCCCAGAATGGTGATCATGCGTTTCACTTCCCGGTTGTGTCTTTTCCGGTCGAACGCTCGGATCTGGATATCGCGATCCTCGAAGTGGGGCCCTGTGCGACGGCAGGAGTGCATATCCCAGCCATACCGGTGTCCTTCGATGCGCACGCGGACGGCACTCGCGTGGGCACCCTAGGATTCCCTGCTCCCGAAATCGCTGGAATCAACCTCGACCAGCAGGGAAATTATCGCGGAGGCCAGTTCTTCCTGAAAAGTCACGCCAACGAAGGAATAGTGTCGGCGCAATATGTCATTGGGGGCGTGCAGGTTTACGAGCTCAACGTGGGTTGGCACCACGGCGAGAGCGGTGGACCAATCGTCACCCTGACGGACCAGCCCGTGGCATTCTCGCTGATGCAGCACTACCGGAACGTGAAATCACCTCATGGCGTCGTGGCCGGACCTCACCGCGGCTGCGGTCTGTCGATGGTTCGGCGGGAGATCACCGCCCTGGGAATCCCAAAAGCCATAGGGGTCTGACAAACGGTGAAAAAATCAGCTGCAAGTCTTTCTATCGTCAATTCTTTGTGTTCGTTCAGGTTTTGTGGAGGTAGTGGGGGGATGGGTTGTTTCAGGCGGCGTTTTTCTTCTGCCCTTTGGTCTCAGGGAGCCTGGAAGACAGAAATAGGATCCCCGCTAGGACCGTCTTTCCGAACCATAGCACTCCTGCGAAATAGCACAGACCGAAGAGCGCGAGCAATGCGACATCTTTCATTTGTACGTCTCACTCCTTTGGCAACAATTATCGGTAACCATCGGTTAGAGAATTAGCAACTTCCGCACCAAATGCAGAAAAACCAAGGGATTGTGCCTGGCATCTGTAGCTGAAGCCTCGTTTTTGCTATGAATTGGCAGCCTTTGCGCGCCTGGCGTCTTCGCGGTGAAAGTGCGCCCGAATTGGACCGCAAAAGACGCGGGAGCGCAAAGAGCGCGGGGAGAATTTGGCTGACCAAGCGAGAACTTGTGGAACTGTATTAGGCATCCGCGGGCGGCGTATGTTTACGGAGAGCGCTCCTTCCGAGTATCCCTTTCTTCTCCGTAAATCCATTGGAAGAGCAATGCTGATAACGATGATGCAATGGGGACCCCGGGATAGATGAAGTGCGGCTCTAGAATTTCCCTCTTGATAAAGGGCTTCATGACAATCAGGAACAGCACCGCACCGAGGAGCATTCCAAAGACGAAGATCAGAATGAAAAGTGGCGTTGCCATCATGATCTGCCAACCACGAGGGTTGGGAGCCAACTGCTTAAGCATCCGTGCCGTGACGATCGTCAGCGGTATGGGCGGCGCAAGAGTGAACAGGAACAATGCAATGGTCACAAAGGGATACTTGGCCTGATGTTTCCTTAGGGTCTCCCGCTGGTGCCGATTGTTCATACGCTCCTGAAGCATGCGGGCGATGCTGGCTCCAATTCCACGTGAGGCGCCCGTCACCAATGCTACCTTACCGTTCAACTCGTTCATCCAAGCTCTCTATGCCAATGGCCTTTCGTGACAGTCGGCGCCCAACTTCAAGTCTGGGTCATTGGATAAGCAGCGACTTCTTTTTCGATCCTCCAATGAAGTGGCTCGAAGAAACTGAAGCAGGGGACGGCCGGGTGATGGCTCTATTTCGATGGGAGCGCGTACTCCTTGCGATTGGCCTCTGTGGAAGCGAGGGCGGGCTGATCCGGAAGGACCCGTCTCAGCGCTTCGAGCTCAGGCTCGCCCGGTCCGAGAGGAAGCCTGACCTGGCCCCGTTCGACTACGGAGCGGAGGACGGCCATGGTGACCTCGAACCCTTTGTACGCGCTTTCGCCGTTACAGGGATGCACGTTCGAATCATCGTCGAGCCAGCCGGCGATGTCGTCCACATAAGGCGGCATGTCGAGGTCGTAATTCATGCACCCTTCGCCGGACATGGTTCCGTCTTTCGTCACCGCGCGCCAGCCGCCCCCCGTGAGGACCTCCGCAAACCCGCCGGTGCCCTGCGCTCCGATCCGGCTCTTGCGCCACCAGTAGTCCACTTCGGGCACGTCGGGCGCGCCCGCACCCGTCTCCACTATTCCGCGCACTCCGTTTGCAAAATGGATCAGGCCGGCGATGTGATCCGGCGAGGGGTGGTTGTCGGAAAACTTGCCCTTTCCTGCCGCCTGGCCCATCACCCACTCGGCCTCGGCGTCGCCGTTGTACCACCGCATGTAGTCAATCAGGTGCGTGAAGAGATGCATCATCCAGCCCACGGAATGACCGTAGACCGTATGGATGCGCCCGAGCGCTCCGCTGTCGATGACTTCCTTCACCTTGCGGTAGTGCTGGCCATAACGGTGTTGGTGGCTCACCACCGTCTTGACCCCGGCGGACCGGACCGCCTTGCGGATTTCGATCGCTTCGTTCATCGAAAGCGCCATGGGTTTCTCGTAGGCGATCAGCTTGGAGCCACAATCGATCCCTACCTGGATAAGCCCCAGCCGAACATCCGGAGGCGTGCAGAAACAGAAGACGTCGGGGCGGATTTCCCGCGCTATCGCGGCAGGATCGGTCGAGATCCGCGGGTTTCCCAGTTCTGCCGCCGCCTTCTCCAAACGGGCGCGATCTCGCGTGGAGATGGCGGCGAGCTCAAAGCGCGGGTTTTTGTTGAAAGCCGCGGCGTGGTGCTTTCCGCGCTTCCCCATTCCGACAACAACGACTTTGTAGACTTTCCTCACGTCTGCGACCTGTCCCACTCGATGCACTTCTCGATCGTGTAGTCGGCCTCTTCATCCGTCAGTTCTGGGAACATCGGCAGGGAGAGACAGGTGGCCGCGTTGTATTCGCAGTTGGGGACATGAGGTTTTGGATCCGCAAGCTTGCCCCAAGGATAGCCCGCCTGCTGGTGGATTGCGATCGGGTAGTGCAGTTTGACGTCGATCCCGGCCTTGAGCAGGAAGGACTCCAGGCTGTCGCGCTTCGGGTGAGCGACCACATAGAGGTGGTATACGTGACGATTTCCCGGGGGTTCATACGGGAGTGTGAGACTCGTTCCCCGAAGGCCCAGTGTGTAGCGCGCGGCGATCTCGCGCCTGCGGTCGGTCCACTTCTTGATGTACTTCAGTTTCACGCTGAGGATCGCAGCGTGAAGATCATCCAGCCGGCTGTTGAACCCGAAGCTGTGCATCGAGCGCTGGCTGGAGCCATGGTTGCGCAGCCGGCGAACCGCCGCATCCACATCCTCACGGTTGGTCACGACCGCGCCGCCGTCACCGAAGGTGCCGAGGTTTTTTTGGACGATGAAGCTGAGGCAGACCGCGTCGCTGAAGTCGCCCTGCTTCCAGCCCGGACCGTGGCCGTCTATGGACTGCGCGTTGTCTTCGACGACCAACAGGTCGTGCTTTCTGGCTATCTCGCTCACCGCCTTCATGTCGGCGCAAAGCCCATAAAGATGGACTGGGACGATCGCCCGCGTTCTCGGCGTGATAGCCGCCTCGATTTTCGACGGGTCGATGTTGTACGTCCGCCGATCGCAATCCACAAACACGGCCTTGGCGCCCACGATCCAGGCGGCTTCTGCCGTTGCAAAGAAGGTGTTGGCGGTAGTAATGATCTCGTCTCCCGGCTGAATCCCAAGCGCCAGGAAGACAAGCCAGAGCGCATCCGTTCCGGAGTTCACTCCGGCGGCATGTTTCATCCCGAAGTAGTTGGCCAGGTCTTTCTCAAACTCCTTGAGAGCCGGCCCCATGACGTATTGGTTGCTCTCCAGGACAGTGCGAATCGCCGTGTCAATTTCCTTCTGAATGCCATGGTACTGGCGCACGTGGCCGTAGAACGGGACTTTTGTTTCAGGGCCTGCTTTGACTTCAGGCATGTTTCACCTCGCAAATAATATACAAGTACCTATTTTATCGAAGCCTTTAACCTATTGCAGTGCAGCCGAGCTTTCAACGGTTTTTTCGGGTGCGGCTTAATCCTCAGTCTCGGGAGGAACCCCGGGGAAGGAATTTGACCCCAGAAAAGCTCGCCACGAATTCACACGAATTACACGGATTTCTTAAGCTCACTGATCCTTTCGTGTAATCCGTGAAATTCGTGGCCGGTTTTTTCAAAGTTCGTGCAATCTGCGGCGGCAGAAATGAACCACGCCAGCTCGATCCGAGACGGCGCACTCGATTTCACAGGTTGTCACTGATACAATTAATCTTCCGCCATAAAGACGCCATGGAAAGCATCCGGGAGAGACTTTCAAAGCTCGACTGGAAGGGTGTTGAAGACAGCCTCTGGGCATTTGGGTATGCGAGGACGCCGGCCGTGCTCATTCCAGAGGAGTGCGCGCATCTAATCGCGATGTATGCGCACGACCGGCTGTTTCGCAGCACGATCCATATGGAGCGATTCCGATTCGGCGTGGGAGAGTACCGGTATTTCTCCTACCCGGTTCCGCCCATCGTCCGGGATCTCCGGACTCACGCCTATCGGTTCCTTGCGCCGATTGCGAACGGGTGGGTGAAAGCTTTGGGTGAGGATCCATCCTATCCACGGAACCTGAGAGACTTTCTCCTGGCGTGCCGTTCACGCAACCAAACCAAGCCTACGCCTCTCCTGCTGCGCTACGAAGCGGGAGGCTACAACTGCCTGCATCAGGACTTGTATGGCGACCTGGCCTTCCCGCTCCAACTCACCTGTTTCTTGAGCCGTCCGGATGATGACTACGGAGGCGGGGAATTTCTGCTCGTGGAGCAGCGGCCCCGGAGCCAGTCACGGGGTCACGCCGTCGTCGCACGACAGGGCGAGATGGTGATTTTCACGAACTCCTGGAGGCCGGTGGCGGGGCGCGGGGGATACTATAAGGCTAACGTGCGCCACGGAGCCAGCACCGTCACCCGAGGAACGCGCTACGCTCTTGGAGTCATCTTTCACGACGCGCGCTAAGCTGGCCCAGCCTTTAACCGCCAAGCTGCGAAGACGCAACGCCAAGTCCGGTTGCGGCGGGGCGGCAACCGTCGCTACTAACGCGAAATCCTTCACCGGCTGAAAAGAATTTTCCTCTGCGTTTTTGGAAAGGATTTTTCGACTGATGGAAAACTCTTCGTGATTCTTCGCGTCTTCGTGTCTTCGTGGTGAATTGGGGGTGGGCTTTACCACGAAGGCGCGAAGACACAAAGAAATCGCCAAGTTTTTGGTTGCGGCCGGGCCGCTCCGTGTTCATCTTTGGTTTCGTTCACACTTTTGGTTGCGGCCGGGCCGCACCGTGATACATTTAACTCGCATGGAACATGTCACACTCCTTGTGCTGGCGGACCCTTCAGAGCCCGAATTAAAGATGCTGCGGCGCCTGCCCGAATCCGTGACCGTCGTGATCGGGGGGTCTGTTGAAGCCTTGGAACGAGCCGCGCCGGCAGCGGACGTCCTCTTCTGTTGGTTTGGCAAACGAAACCTGCTGAAACAGATCTGGAAGATCGCGCCGCACGTCCGTTGGGTTCATTCTGTTGCGGCCGGCCTCGACAGCGTCCTGTTTCCGGAACTGGTGGAAAGTTCCGTCCCCGTGACAAACAGCCGAGGAGCCTTCAGCTCATCCCTGGGCGAGTTCGTGATCGGAGCCGTGCTGTTCTTTGCCAAGGACTTTCGCCGCATGATCCGCAATCAGGCCGCGGGCGTCTGGGAACCCTTCGACGTGGACGACGTAAGCCGGCAGACGTTGGGAATAGTTGGGTATGGCGACATTGGCCGCGCGATTGCCCAGAGAGCCAGGCCTTTTGGCATGAAGGTGCTGGCCCTGCGCCGCCATCCGGAACGCTCCCCGGACGACCCTTTTGTCGATGAAGTGCTCCCGTTGGACAGAAAACTGGATCTGGTCCGGCGCTCTGATTACGTCGCCGTTGCAGCCCCTTTGACGAAAGAGACGCGGGGCCTGATCGGCCCGGCAGAATTTGCCGCGATGAAGAGCGCAGCCGTCGTCATCAACGTGGGGCGCGGCCCTGTAATCGACGAGGGGGCAATGATTCAGGCGCTTTCCGAGAAGCGAATTCGGGGCGCCGCGCTCGACGTTTTCGACGCAGAACCCCTTCCCGCGGGCCATCCCTTCTATTCGATGGAGAACGTTTTGCTCTCGCCGCACTGCGCCGACCACACGCGCGGCTGGCTCGAACCGGCGATGGAGATATTCCTCGATAATTTCGAGCGGTTCCGCAAGGGCCAACCCCTGCGCAATGTGGTAGACAAGAAGCTCGGGTACTGACCGATGAAAGTGCATCTCGATTACGGGAAGGACGGTTTGGAGCAGGAAATCCCTGCTTCGAATATCACGATCCTGGCCCCGAGGTTTCTGCCCGGATTGCCCGACGAAACGGCGGCTTTCCGGGATGCCGCCCGGCGTCCAGTTGAGTCGCAGCCTCTGAAGGATGTACTCCGCGCGACGGACCGGGTTGCGGTCGTGATCCCGGACATCACACGCCCGCTTCCCACAGAACGTTTGCTGCTCTGGATGTTTGCCGAGCTTTCGCATATCCCGGCGAAGAACTTCACCGTCATTAACGGGACCGGCTCTCATCGCACGAACACCCAGGCGGAACTGGCGTCGATGGTCGGGGTGGAAGTCCTCTCGAAATACCGGGTCGTTAACCATACGGCGCACGATCCGTCGACTCTGACGCTTGCCGGTAGGTCGCCCGAGGGACGCCCCGTTTTCATGAACAGAGAGTATGTGGACGCCGACCGGCGCATCGTCCTGGGATTTATCGAACCGCATTTCATGGCGGGATTTTCCGGCGGGTACAAGGGAATTTTTCCTGCGCTCGCCGATATCGATTCCATCATGCGTTACCACCGCGCTTCGGTCATAGGCAACCCGCACAGCACGTGGGGCGTGCTGGAGGGGAATCCCACGCAAGAGCAGATCCGGGCCAACGGCGCGCTCCTGCCCGTGGACTTTTGCATTAACGTCACGCAGAACCGGAAACGTGAGATCACGCAGTTTTTCTGTGGTGGTGTTATGGCGGCTCATCTGAAGGGATGCGAATTCGCCCGGACGACGGCGATGGTAGCCTGCGAGCGGTCGTATCCGATCGTGCTGACGACCAACGGCGGCTATCCCCTCGATCAAAACCTATATCAGGCAGTCAAAGGGATGTCGGCGGCAGCGCAGATCGTGGACGAAGGTGGATTCGTCCTCGCCGCCTCACGCTGTAACGACGGCTTCCCCGCGCACGGCAATTTCAGGAAGCTCCTCTTCGACCACGATTCTCCCAGAGCCCTGCTGGACAGGATTCTTGCGCCCGGATTCTCCATGTACGATCAATGGGAAGCGCAGATCCTGGCGATGATTCTGCTGAAGGCCCGTGTGGGCCTCTACAGCGATATCCTTCCGGAAGAGGTGGAACGCGCGCACCTGGCCCCGGTGCCAGATATCGGGGGCCGGATCTCCGCGGAGTTGGAGCGCATCGGCCAAGACGCTCCGATCGCCGTCCTTCCCGAAGGCCCGATGACCATTCCGTATCTCACTTAAAATTTCTCAAAGCCAATCGTTAGCCGTGCCTCTGGGGCCAAGTCGGGGCCTCGGGCATTCTCCGTGCGTCCCCGTGGTGTAGGCTGCGCTATTCGGTGCGCCGTTCGAGGGCGAAATCGACGATCTTGCGCAAGGTTTTGGAGAAGGACAGACCCGCTGCCTCTGCTGATTCCATCAGCGAGACGCCTTCGGTCAGATCGGGATTGGGATTGACTTCGAGCACGTAAGGCTTGTTGTTCTTTGACAGCCTCATGTCGATGCGCGCGTAATCCCGGCAGGAGGTTACCAGGTAGGCCTCCAGCGCATGTTTTTTGACTCTTTGCTCCACTCTCTTCGCGAGCTGCGCGGGGCACCGGGAATGCACCTTGTGGTAAGCGAGCGAGAGAGGATTCCATTTCATGTCGTATGTGATGATCGAAGGATGGTCCTCCGGCAGCTCCGAGAAGTCGAACTCAATGATGGGCAAAACCTGAGGAGGATTGTTGCCCAGCACGGAGACGTGCAGCTCTTTCCCTTCGATGAACTCTTCGATCAGGATGGGCGGATCGAAGCGTTCGAACATCTCTCCGACACGCACCGTGAGCTGGGAGAAGTCCACGACCACAGAGTCCTGTTCCACTCCCGCGCTGGCATCCTCGCGGGATGGCTTGACGATCAATGGATAGCGGAGGCCGTGCCGGCGGGGCACTTTCGGAGTTTTCAGAACCCTGAAACGGGGTGTAGCCACGCTGTTCTGAAGCAGCACTTGCTTCGTTAGGCCTTTCCGCCTGCAGAGGGTGAGGGAAAACGGAGGAGATCCCGTGTAAGGGATGCAGTACAAATCGAAGATCGCGGCCACCGCGGATTCCAGCCAGGGGTCGTCGTGAAATAGCTCGACCAGGTTGAAAATCACATCGGGGGGATCGCGCCGCAGGACGCTTTGCAGCCGGGACGGATCGTCGCGCATATTGATCGCCTGGGCGTGGAAATCCTCGGCCTGCAAGGCCTCAACGATGGCCTGGTATTCCTCTTTTGCCGTGGCGACGTGAATGGGGTACTCCGGCTCGAAGTCCAGACTCGCAGCATCGACCTTGCGCAAATCCTCGTACTCATCCTTCCCGATATGGTTGTAGAGGACAGCGACCGATATGTTTCTTTGGGGCATCCTGGCCACAGAATATAGATCTCGGGTGCCCGTGGCAATAGCATCGGTTACCCCGGGGCTCCTGTGGACCGGTCGAAATCCGGGTGATTTCGTACCCGGCAGGGACGGTCTTGCAATTCGGCCGAAGTCTGGATAGGTTTGCTAACGGGCCAGTTACCGGGGGGCAAATAGGACGCGGTTTAAGCGGATGCACGCGGATCTTCTTGGCTCCGCTGGTTCAGCTTCGTGTTCCGATCCGCGAGATCAGCGTTGAGTCGCGTCCTAGTTCAACGGTCATTCTGCAACTGAGGAGTTGTGAAAAAATCACGCACGGCTCGCTCGGAGTTCAAAGCTTAGCTTGCAGCCTGAAGGCTGAACTCCAAAAATTGAACTACCAGGTTTTGCCTTTATGGGTTTCAGTACGCAACCAAACCTCTGGCAGTGCGGCCCTTTCGCGTTGAAGCATGCCCTGATCATGCTGGGAATTTTCGTGGACGAGAAAGAAATCTCTCGAATTGCCGGAAGCAATAAGTGGTCGGGCACGGATGAAATTCAGCTCGCGCGCGCGGCGCGAAAATTCGGCTGCAACCTACTCGTGATGCGCGAGCACGATCCCGACGCTGCCCGGCGAAAGCTCGTGACGTATCTGAGAGACGGGAACCCCTGTCTCGTCTGCGCCTACGATTGGACGCACTGGGTGACTGTAGTGAAAGAAGAGCGCGGCCGATTCATCGTGCTCGACAGCCGCGAGGACGCCGTCCTGGCGCTCTTTTCCTGGAACAAGTTCAAGAAGGTCTGGGTGTACCGGAAGCGGGATGAAGACAATGACAAGATCGTGGACACCGTTTATGATTTTCATCCCGTAGCTCCTCGCTTTCGCGTCCAAACCAGAGCCAGATTTTCACTGGAGCGGGCGAAATATCTGCGCCGGCCGGAGAACAGGAACTTTGCCAGGCACTGGGACGAATACGTGGAGGATCTGCTGGCCCTCTGCAAGCCGCGTACCCCCTTGAGCTCGAACGTCATTTCCCTGGGCGAATTCCTTCGCCGCCATGCGGAAATGATTGTCGATCAGCTTTCTTTCTGGCATGGGGGCGTCGAGCGCCGCCGAGCTGAGAGAGTCCTTCAGAACATGCATTTTGTGGCCGACACCTACGGCCTTGTCATTCATGAGGAGGAAGAAATTGACCCCACCAGAAGCCCCCAGGCAACGGCGCCTGCTCCCACACTAACTTAGGGTTCTTGGTGCGCACAAAGTTCACAATTCGGTCAAATTTGCATAAGCCCTCGTGGCGCGGGCGTCCCGCCCGTGGAAAGTGAGGATCTACCCTGGGTCATGGCCGGGACGGCCATGCCACGAAGATCCATCGCCCGTGACTGACTTGGCGGCATGAAGCTTCCCTCGCTATGCTTTGCAAGCAGCCTGGAGGCCTGGATTGGATGTGATGTCCTTGCATGCCCGGGGGCAAACACCTATCATCTAGGTTAAGTTTGGATCAGTTCAAAGCTTTGGTCCCCCCCTTGGCGGGCTGAAACCGATGGAAGGAGAAGATGATGATTTCGATGATCAGAGTTTGCAAAAGTGTTTTAGCGGCATCGGCCGTTATTTCGCTCCTGGCCGTACCTCAGGTTGTGTTAGCTAACAACGACGTCCTCGGCGAAATTCAATTTGAAGGGACCGGAGCGGGTGCGAAAACATCGGGGGTGTGGATCGACGGGCAGTACGTCGGCTTCCTCAAAGAATTAAAGGGGTCCAGAAAGGTCGTCCTCCTCCCGGGAAAACACGAGATAGTGTTGCGCCAGGCCGGTTACAAGGATTTTTCTCAGAGCGTTTTGGTCGAACCCGGACAGAAACACGTCGTCCGCGTAGCCATGGAGAAGGATCCGGAGGCTCGCTATCCGGAAGTGACCGCCGAAGTCAAAATTTCTGTTTTGCCGAAGCGCGCGGCCGTCTTTGTGGACGATCGTTTTGTGGGGCATGTGGGTGAGTTTGACGGCGCCCGCCAGGCGCTGCTTCTGGCGCCCGGAAAGCATCGCATCAAGATCACTCTCCCCGGTTACCAGACCTTTGAGACGGAGGTCGAGGCGCTCGCCAATCAGAAATTCGAGCTGAGGACGGAGCTCTTGAAAGGAACCATCCTGCAAGCCGGGCCGCTGATCAGGGCGGAGGGGAGGGCGCCTCAGGAGTAGGCCGATCTTGAGTACATGATTTCATAAAGTACATGATTTCATAAATACGGTAACGTATTCCGCCTCAACGGGGCGAAATGAACTTAGCCGGGGGCGAGCGAAGCGGACCCCCGGCTGGAAGAGGAAGCCGGAGGTTGGCTTTCGCTCACTCCGGGCTAAGCTCCCCAGCGCCCTTCCAGAGAGCTTATCTGGGAAAATACGTTGGCCTATTATGAAATCATGTACTTAGTGATTCTTTCGCGCGTTTGTTTCTTCGGGTTATGGAAGCGAATCGGAAAGAGCAGCTGGTCGAACAAATCACGCGGGAGATTCTGAGCAGAATCCGGCAGGAGGAGACCTCATGCGGATGCCGAACCGAAGATCTGCGCGAGCTGGTTCAATGCGGAGCAGAGAGGTTCGGCATCGAATCCGGCGTTGTAGGGGTTTCCGGGGACCTTGCTCAATACATCGACCACACCCTGCTGAAACCGGATGCCAGCGAAGCGCAGATCCGCCAACTCTGCAAAGAAGCGGCGCACTACCGGTTCGCGACCGTTTGTGTCAACCCCACCTGGGTGCGGCTCTGCGCCCGGCTGTTGAAGGGCACGGGCGTCGGGATCTGTACGGTGGCGGGCTTCCCGCTGGGGGCGACTCCCGGCGACGTAAAAGCCTATGAGGCGAGAAGAGCGGTGTTCGACGGCGCCAACGAGGTAGACATGGTCATCAATGTGGGCCTGCTCAAGTCCGGTCGCGACGCCCTGGTACTGGATGAGATCTGCCAGGTGGTGCGAACCGTGCGGGAGGGGTGTGCCCGGGTCAAAGTCATTATCGAAGCTGCGCTGCTCACCAACGAAGAAAAGGTCAAGGCATGCACGCTGGCCAAGCAGGCCGGCGCAGACTATGTGAAGACGTCCACAGGATTCGGTCCGGGCGGCGCGACGGCGGAAGACGTCGCGCTGATGCGGCGTGTGGTGGGCAAAGAGATCGGTGTCAAAGCAGCAGGGGGCATCCGCGATCTCGCCGCCGCGCAGAAGATGATCGCAGCCGGAGCCACCCGCGTGGGCGCCTCCGCCGGGGTGAAGATCGCCGAGGAAGCCCTCAAAAGCGTCGAGACCTGACGGGGCTTTGTCCAGCCATGGGGGGTGAGGATCTAACCTGGGTCATTGCCGAGACGGCCATGCCATGCCCTCCCCCCTGTCTTCAACTGTCCCCTGGGCGTGTGCTATTGTACGTCACGTGAAGGAATGCCCCCGTTGCGGTAACTTTTACCCTCATGCTTTCCAGTTCTGTCCGGTGGACGGCGCGCTGCTGCTGGAAGGTCCGGAAGGGGATTCGGAATCGTCTGAAGCAAGTCTTCCTCTTCCTCTTCCTCTTCGCAAGGGGACCTACATCAGCCTCAAGACGCTTGTGCTGGCCACGGCCTTCCTGGTCTCAACGTCCGTTCTCGCTTTTACTGGCGTCTTTTTCTATCAATACCTGAAACCCAAATACGGAGGCCTGGTAGTCAAGACGACGCCATCCGGAGCGGCCGTTTACGTGGACGGAAAGCAGCGTGGCAGCTCGCCGCTCACCATCGGTGAAATTCGCGCAGGGGGGCATCAGATAAAGGCGGCAAAGGAAGGGTACCGGGAATACGTCCAGCAGGTGGAGGTTATTCCGTATTCTACGGAGAACCTGCACTGGACACTCGACCCGATTGTTCCTCACCTGACGAACGAGCAGCTCGCCGAGATCGAAGCGTGGAAGAAGAAAGTGGAAAGCGCCCAGAAAGAAAACATCCTGCTTCCACCTCCCGACGACTATAACGTTTTGTACTTCGCCGACAGGATTCTCCAGATCGATCCCGCCAACGCCTACGCCCAGGAAGTCAAAGGGAAGGTAGCTGAAATTACTCGGCGAAGCGCGGAGGTGGCGTATGCCAGAGAAGAGTGGCTGGAGGCGGAGAAGCATTACAAGAACCTGGCGCTCATGTTTCCCAATGATATTTCGATCAGCGAGCGGCTCGACGACATTGCGACGAAAATAGATGCCAGCCTCAAAGATCGGGAGAAGCAGATCGGCGAGTGGACCGGAAAGGCGGAAGCAGCCTTCAACGCGGGCACCCTCGTTCCGCCCGACAAGGACAATGCCCTGGATGCGCTGCGCAATATAGAGCGCCTCGACAAGAAGAATGCCTACGCCCGGGAGGCGCTGTCACGGCTCAAGGAGCTGTTGGTAAGCAGGGGAGACACGAAGATCAGCAGCGGCGATTGGCAGGGCGCTCGGGGCGACTTCAGACTCGTGATTCAGTATTTTCCTGATGATACTTACAGCAAGTCGCGCCTGAGCATGGTCGAATCAAAGCTGGCGGAAGCGGCTCTCGCCGAGCAGCAGCGTATCCAGCGAACGCAGGAGGAGCAGCAATCAAGCCAGGGGATGGCCGCGCTCCGCCAGTCCGCCTTGAATTCTTACCGTTCAGGAGCCCATGCCAAGGCGATTTCGGAGTGGCAGGAATATCTCAAGTTTGAACCCGGCAGTGACGAGGCCTTGTTTTATCTGGGCGCGAGCTACATGGAACAGAAACAGCTCGATACGGCCATCCTTTACTTTGAAAGGTGCGTTTCCGTCAACCCAAACCATGCCTTGGCGCACCT
>QHZE01000666.1 GCA_003225335.1 Acidobacteriota bacterium | reverse complement strand
TGCGACGCTTCTCGAATACTATCGGGCGCGGGACATTATCTACGTCTGTGTGCTGAGTCGAGGCAACCTGAAAATCGTTCCCGTTACATCCGTGTCGCGCGTACGCGATCTTCTCCATCTGCTTCAATTTCAGCTCTCGAAATCCCATTCCACACCCGGCCGCGCAAGCGTCACTGCCGAGCCGCTTCACGCAGCCACACAAGCGCATCTTTGCGAGCTGTACAAGGAGCTGCTTTCCCCGATTCGGAACCAACTGGAAACGCGGCACCTGATCATAGTGCCCCATGATTTCCTGCATTATCTGCCCTTTCACGCCCTGTTTGACGGGGAGCATTTTCTCATCGATGAGTTCTCCGTTTCCTATGCTCCCAGCGCCAGTGTGTATTACCTGTGTTGCACGAAGAAGACAAAATTCCGGGAACAAGCCCTTGTCCTCGGCGTTCCGGACCCCCTCGCCCCCCAGATCCTGGAGGAAGTTCGGGCTGTGGCTTCCACTCTGCCCCACTCACGGCTTTTCGTGGGCGCAGAGGCCACGCAAGATCGCCTGGAGGAGTACGGCCCGACGAGTAGATTTGTGCACATCGCCACTCACGGGTTGTTTCGCCAGGACAATCCCATGTTTTCTTCCATCCGGCTCGGGAGCTCCCAACTGAGCCTGTTCGATATCTATCAACTCCGCCTGTCATCCGAGTTGACAACACTGAGCGGCTGCAGTACCGGCTTGAATGTGGTCGAGGGAGGAGACGAGCTGATCGGGTTGGTGCGTGGATTGCTCTATGCCGGCGCCCAGGCGGTTCTGGCCAGCCTCTGGGACGTGAACGACAAAAGTACTGCGGAGTTCATGAAATCCTTCTACGAACGGCTGCGAAAAAACCCCAACAAGGCGCTCGCCCTACAAGAAGCCATGCGAAAGCTTCGGGAGAACTACCCCCATCCGTACTATTGGGCGCCGTTTATCCTGATTGGCAAGTTCGTTCCTTCCTAGTTCCCAAAACGTAAGCTAAGTACATGGTCTTACATGGTTTCATAATTACGGTAACGTAACGTATTCCGCCCCGCCTATGGGTCGAAGCTCTTCCACCCCGAAGGGGGGTGAGGAAATTAGCCAGGGGTGAGCGCTTTTTGCAAACCCCTGGATACACCACAACAACAACCCCGCCCTGGAGGGGCGGAAGGACTGGAGTTCAGGTTCAAATCTTGAGTGAACAAGTCCGGCTGCCCCTGCCGGGGCGCGTTGGTCACGTAGGCTCCGTTCCAGGGGTTCGCAGAAGGCGCTCACCCCTGGCTAAGCTCCCACGCGCCCCGCTGGGGCGAAAGGAAATTAGCCATGCCACAAAGGGGCAGTGGCACGGGCGTCCCGCCCGTGAGGAGCCGGTCAGGAAAAGATCTAAGTCAGTCATGGCCGGGACGGCTATGACACGAAGAATAACCGGGGGTGAGCGAAAGCGAACCCCCGGCTAAGCTCGGATAAGCTCTCAGAGCCCTTTCCAGGGGGCCCGGGCTTATCTGGAAGTACGTTAATTTACGAAATCATGCACTAAGACTAAAACACCAGCCAGAAATGACAAATGCCGGTAATAATTTGAAAAATGAGAAAAGTGGGAAAATTTTGCTCTGGCCTATATTTTCTTGACCCCTTCCGACTCTCTATAACTAGGCGCACAAATGTTGAGTGGCAAGCAAGAAACCTGAACGCGGTCAGGTTGCCCCCCTCGCTCAAACCTGGGTTGCTTCGCAGGCTAACGCTGACGCGCGGGAGTGCTTTATCACATGCGGCAGGGCCTTCGCGGCGAAAGCGAAGGATCAGACGGGCTTGGGAGAGAGATTATGACGTTAAGTCAAGGCAACAAACTTCCAATGGTGGGAAGTGCCGTACCTTGTGCGGGAGACGGAGACAAAATGGAAGAACAAACGAAAATCAGGGTTCTCGTCTGCGATGACATCCCCCTTATCCTCGATATGATCGGGCGGTTTCTCGAAGAAGAGCCTTCTATCGAAGTGGTGGGTAGAGCTGAGGATGGCGTCCAGGCTGTAGCAAAAACCTTTGACCTGGATCCCGATGTGGTACTGATGGACATCCAAATGCCCAGATTGAACGGCGTTGAGGCGACCCGCATCATAAAGGAGGCAAGAAAGAACACGAAGGTGCTCATGCTGACCGCGGAAACCGGGAGAGAAGTTTTGGGTCGCTGTATGGATGCCGGCGCCTCCGGCTACCTCGCCAAGGGCGTCTCGCCGCGTGACCTGATCCGGGCCATAGAGGTGGTATACAGGGGAGCGCCCTGTTTGGCTGCCGCGGGGCAGCCGAGATGAATCGAGAGGGCGTGAGCAAAAAATGAGCGCCCGCTCGCCGTGTCCTTGGTAACGAAAATCGAAACAAATTTCCCGCCGTTTGCGGGACGCTACGTGCTCGCCCCCCCGGGTGACAAGGAAGCTGTGGAAAAAGCCACCGTGACGTAGGGTTCGCCCGCGATCTGATGGTTTTTTTCACAGCTTCCTACGGCGATATTGGGGCAAGTAATTCAAGGAATTATCGTTAACGGGAAAATCGTGTCATGCTGTTTATCGTCATACCTAAAGAAGTGGGAAGAGAATGAGACATTTCGACATAGTTCAATGGGATGATTACGTACGGGACCTGCTCGAGCCGGCGGATCGGACCGCTATGAAGGAACATCTGGCGTCCGGCTGTCAAGAGTGTGCGGGCGCCGCGCGCCGGTTGCGCAAACTGGTGGCGGTTGCCGATTCCGAAGCCACATACAAGGCTCCTGGTTATGCGGTTGATTATGTAAAGGCGATTCATCCGCTACAGGCGCCAGAGAGGGTGCATGTGGCCCACAATCAAACGAGCTTGACTTACGATAGTTTTCGGGAGCCCCTCCCCGCAGGCATCCGCAGTCAAGGTCAAATCATTCGCCATACCCGCTACGAAGCCGGGGACCACAGCCTGGACTTGCGGCAGGAGATCGCGCGGGGCCGTTCCCGCGTCATGCTCGTCGGTCAGATCACAAATCAGAAAGAGCCGGGCGGACAAATGCCGGATGTGGCGGTTATCCTCATGTCCGGAAAAGAAATCGTGGCGCGAGCGGTCAGCAATGAGTTCGGGGAGTTC
>QHZE01000665.1 GCA_003225335.1 Acidobacteriota bacterium | reverse complement strand
GAAAATTACGGCTGAACCTATTGTGAGGAGGATAAGAAAACGGCCCATGGTTTACAGCTCCCTCTGAGCAAATTCCCAGAAACGGTATCTTTCAAAACGGACTTTAGTGTCACATGATGCAGCACCAGGTGACAAAAGCCCATCGATCGAATGTGCTATTCCTGGGCTAAGCAAGACGGTACCTGATGCTGGCTCAATTGTTCGATTATCAGTCCTGCCGCGTGCGTGTATCTTCGCAACACGCAAATGGAAGCGTACAGGAGGACCGATGATGAAGATGATCGAGCTAGGGACCGCGAATATCCTCGCTATAATGGCGGGCACGACAGACTGGAGCAGCAAAAAGGTTGGAGCGACGACGCCGTTCTCAGGAATGGCCGAGAGCCTCGCAGGTATCGAAGGCTACCTCGATCGTTTCCTTGGCGTTTCCGCCACATCCGCCCAGGTTCCCGTATTTTTCTTTGTGGCGATTTTCCTGGCAACGTTCGGATCGATCCTCTTTATGGCCCTTATATTTTCGGCACGATCGCAGCCTGGGCGGTCTCGGTCATCGGGCGACTAGCAAAAAAACCTTTAGGGGCGCCTAATGCGGGTGTCGCAAGATAGCGACCATGATGAGCAGCAGGCCCATGGTCGCGAGTGTGAAGAGAAGGAGGATCGTTCCACAGGCGTTGACCGCGAACTGCACCGATCTTCTGATTAGCATACTTACCTCGCAATGTGATCCGCCGCCGCATGGCAATATCGACTCCATGCGGAAGCGCAGGAAATCTGTAAACGGATTCTAGTTCGTCCGGCCGAAACGGAAAATTGGACCTAAGTACGGGGGCGGAAAGTGCCTCAGTTCAGGAGCAACACGACGGTCAGGCGCTCGAGGGTTGACGGCCCGCCGTGCGTGAAGCCGCTTCCGTCAGGGGCAAGCCGAAAACCGTGGTCGCCGAAGATGAGCACAGGCAGCGTGGGATCGAGACGCGGGACCAGTCTTTTGAATGCGATTTCCAACTCTGCCCGCGCCAGCCGGGCGAGGTCTCCCAGACTGAGGTTGCGCTGATGGATAAGGTGATCGACCACATCGATCTTTTCGAAGGCCTTCCTGAATTCCTGCGCGATCATCGTCAGGTAGAACGCCTCCGTCGAGGTTCTCTGCGAGACGAAAGCAAACTCCAATGACCGTAGCTGCCGTGGTGCAAGGCAGCCGGGCAGCACGCGACGCACTGTATCGGCGAGGGGCAGTCCCAGGCAGTCGACCACGACCCACTGAGCGTCGAGACGCGCGCGCAATTTCACTATTTCATGAATCGCTCGTGCTCGGCGTAGACGCACTCGATTTTCGCGGCCAGTTGATCCACCTCGCCCGGCGGCTGTGGGTTGAGAAGTTCCCTGGCTGCAGCCACCGCACGGCTGTCGCGCGTGTTTTCGGGCGCACGCACCAGCCCGTTGAGGATCATGTCCAGCACGCGCTGGACGGCCTCTTCGCCCAGTTGCATATCCTCGAGCTTCCGCAGGCTTGCTTCGCCGATCCATCGTGGATCGATCAGCTCCGCGCCGACCGCCTGCTCTGCGCGCGAAAAGGCTGGCGGCAGCGGATGTCCCTGGCCGAGCGCCTGCTCATAGCACCAGGCCAGGAGGTCCCGCTTCAGGGGCTGGTTCTCGCTGGAAGGGCTGCCGGCGCGGCGAACAGTGATGCGGGATCCGGCGCGGTCGAAGAATTGTTCCAGGGCTCTCATCAAATCCGGCTTTTCCCAAACCCGCTCTCCGAGAAATTCCAGCAGCGCTTCGGCGCGCACGGGCTTCACCAGTTCCAGGCCGGAGAGGTGCTGATCGAAAAGCGACAGGTTTTCCACCTCGGGGTAGTCGCTCTTGCCCTCGAGGTATGAAAGCGCCGGTGTGGTCACTTCCAAGCCCTGATTCACCCATTCACGCACCTTGGACTTCACCCGGTCCTGCTGGAAAAACAAACCGATTTCGGTTTCCAGCCGCTGACAGGCAGTCTCGAAGCGCCGCAACGTTTCCGATAGAGGGCTGTCCGCGCCGTCAAAACCGCAGCGGCAGATAGGTTGGAATTCCAGCGACGCCAACCCGGGGCACCGCTGGGTTTTAGCCTGTGCGATCAACGTCTCCACTTCCCGCGCCAGCCCATCCACCATCACATGCCTGCTCCGTGCGATTCCTGGAGTCCGGTACGACCAAATCGGGTGGCGGCTCGCGTCGCTCTGCCACTGCTCATGCCGCTGGCGGTACCACTGCTGATGGCTTTGGTAGAGCGCCAGCGCGCCGTCGAGCCAGGCCTGGAGCGCTTCGGGCTGCGATAACGGCGGGACCGGTTGCATCGCTTCGAGCCGCGTCACGATATCCGGATTAACCGAGCGGGCAATGGCAGGATCGCTGAACAGATGGCGGAGACGCTGGGTCTCCCGCAACAGCCGTTCGAAGCGCTGAGGCAGTGACGCCATATCGTTCGCCTCGCCGACGAACCGTCGGGCCGAGCCGATGGCCAGCTCGAAATGCTGGAATCCCTGCAGTTCGTGATCTCCTTTTTCCAGCGCGAGCCATTTGGAGATGAGCGTCTCCACCTGGGATAGCACATCGCCTGCCTCGCCGTAGTCCTTCAGCTTCGTAACAAAACCGCTCATCTGGTCCCTCTGACCGCGGCCGTATTTACGCAACTGCTCCACGGCTCGCTTCTGAGCCAGAACGCTCCATTGCCTGGGCACTGGAATTCGAAAGCCTTCGCACAGGATCTGCAGATTGCGCAGTTGGTTCAGACTGAGGGCATGGCCGGGCAGGATCCTGTCGTATTGCAGGGGACTGCTCAGGGTGTCGTAGATCTCGCGATACGAGTGCTCTCCTTTAACGATGTCCAGCTCGCCTTGAATTAAAAGAACCAGCAACAGCAGTTGAATCTGATCGGGAACCAGACCGTAGACGGGGGCGCTCAGATGTTCATAGACGCGTGTGGGACTGGGGTGATGATCGAGAATCGGAGAGAGAAGCCGGACAAGCTCATTGTTGTCGAGCTTCGGGCTCATGACATATTCCGATCCTTTTCGCTGCATGAGACCCATCGGGACCAGATAGGCCTCGCGGATCAACTTCACGAAGTCGGGGGCATCCTGTGCGCCGAGGTCGTGTTCCGATACGAACTTCATGAACTGGCGATAGGCTTCTTTCGGCAACGGCTCGAATCCCGGGGCAAAACGTTCGAACAACGGATAGGTTTGCCGGAGCAGCCATTCGCTGTATGTGTTCAGCCATCCGCTGTGGCCCCCATGCAGCGAGGACAGGGAGTGAAGCGGCGGCTGGGCCTTCGCGCCCGTAGGGTCGGCGACCGTTGCTTCGATATAGGCTGTCCGGATGATGGACGAGAACCAGGGACTGCGCGAGGCGATGCGCTCCTGGATTCGGCTCAACACGCGCGCCGGCAGGGGTCGATCTTTCAAGTGATGCAAGGCGGCCAGCTCAAGAATGTCGGGATTGGGCTCGATCGGGTTGGGAAGAATCCTGGTGCAGGCGCCGGCGGCCAGTGGACCCCACGGCATGCCGATCTGCAGCGCCAGTTGGGCCGGGCCCTTCTGTTCCGGAGGCGTGCCGCCGCCGAAGTACACCTGGAGTTCCCAGTCGTGGAAATGCCACCGCACTTTGCGGGTGTGCCATCGGTCCCGAGGCAGAGAGAAGGGATTGAAGTCCGCCTGCTCGAGTGAGGGGATAAGGCTTTCGAACATGGAGCCGCCTCGACCCTTGACCTCCGCGACGGTTTTGGAAAGGAGTTGATCCAGGTGCTCCTTACTATCGTCCTCCAGATCGAGGCGAAAGCCCGCACCCTGCTGCTTCAAATAAGAGCCCTGGCGGGCGAGCGTGTCGAGGACTTTTCTGATGATGTCCCGATTTCTTTCCGGATCAATGCTCGAGACTTTGAACAGCAGCCACTCGGCTGCCTCATCGGCGTCCAGCGCTTCCCGACGCGGCGAAAGATGGACCAGGATCATCAACTTGAGCAGGCGCCAGGCGAGATCCTGCTGCGCGTGGTTTTGAAACAGCACTGGAATCTGGCTTCGAAAATAGGGAAGGAGTTTCTGTGCGATCGGCAGGAACTCCCGCTGGACCTCGAACAGGTCGGCGAAATGGTCCACGATCGTGTCGGGAGTGAGCAGGTGTCCCCACGGTTGATCCAGGAATGGGGCGATTCCTCGCGCTTCGTTTCCAAGCAACTGCGTCAGTGTGAAGTCGATGATGCCACGGGCCTGCGAAAAGCGGTCGCGCACTTCTTCGAGCAGTTCGAGAGTTACGGGGTGGAGCGGATAGATCTCGCAGAACTCCGCATAGTTGACCGACGCGTCAGGGTAAACGTGCTTGAATTCCTGCGCCAGACTTTCGACGGCGCTGTGGTACGACGGCCTTTTCCGCAGGATG
>QHZE01000664.1 GCA_003225335.1 Acidobacteriota bacterium | reverse complement strand
TTCGGCGCGGGTCGCTTTGTTAGCGGCCGGTATATTGTGGGCGGGTTTCTGGAGCCCGAGGGTAGCGCGAGCAGCGAGCATTTATGTTCCATTCAACGGGGAAAAGACAACATGGCACGACGGTTTTGAGCGTTACGACTACCTCCTGGACGAGGCGAGCTTTGCTATCACACCTTTTAAGCGGCCAGACTCAGAGAAGTTTGCCGTGGGCGGTCCGCCAAAAGGGCAGCGGCGGTGTATTGTCGTTGTGCCCAGGCAGGCGGCTCCCGGCCACGCCTGGTCGTGGCAAGGCTGTTATTGGGATCACGAGCCGCAGGCCGAAGTTGAATTGCTCCGGCGCGGTTTTCACATCGCCTTCATCACACCAGATCCTGGCAAACAATGGGACGCGTGGTACGCGTGGCTCACGGAGAAACACGGGCTGTCGAAGAAACCGGCTTTCGTCGGCATGAGCAGAGGCGGCGTGAACGAATATGACTGGACCACCGCGAACTCGGACAAAGTCTCGTGCATTTACGCGGACAATCCCGCGATTCGTCCCGAAGCTTTTGCGAAGCTAAGCGAATTGGCGCTGAATGACGTGGCGTTGCTCAACATTTGTGGCAGCGCCGATTCTCTGCTCCAGCGGCACACGTTGCCAATCGAGGATCGTTACCAACAATTGGGAGGCCGCAGCACGGTCATGATCAAGGACGGGCACGCGCATCACCCGCACAGTCTGAAAAATCCCAAAGTCATCGCGGATTGGATTGAGCAGCACATGTTGCCAGCGACGAGCATGCGCCCGGAATTCACAGGCGAGAAGTTCATCAAATCTTATTACTACAGCCTCGAAAGCACGAACCTCTGGCTTGCGGAAGAGAAGACTTACGCCAATTGTCGCGGACCTGGCTTCGTCGAGTGCTATGACCGCTATGATGAAAAAACATCAAGCCAATGGGGCGTCACAGGCCTCGCCGTCATTGTGCCCAGGTCGGTTGCGCCCGGAAAACCGTGGGTCTTCCGCGCCGACGCCATCACTCGCGATGCGGTCGTGGATCAAGCGCTGCTCGCTCGGGGTTTTCACATTGTTATTCCGCCGCTCACCGCGCAATCCGGCGCGGTGCGCACGCAGTGGAACGCCGCTTATCAACTCATGACCGAGCACGGGTTGTCCAAAAAGCCGGTGATGGAAGGCACTGGCACAGCGGCGGGCGAAGCCTACGCCTGGGCGATCGAAAACGCGGACAAGGTCGCTTGCATCGTTGGCCGAAATCCCGCGCTGCGCAGCCTCATGTCGAAAACCTCGCCGTTGGAAAATCTCGGTCCGCTCGCCAAAGCCGGCGTGCCGCTCCTGCACGTGTGCGACAAGACCGACCCGTGGTTCAACGATCAAACGAAGGTGGTTGAACAGCGCTACAAGGAACTCGGCGGCGAGATCGCTGTCATCATCAATGAAGACGACGCGCGCTATCCGCTCGCAGTAGCAGACCAAACACGTGTGGTGGATTTCATCGTGGGGAATACAAAGTGAATTGGGTCATGAGGAACACACGACTCGGAACTCGTTTGCTGCTGGCCCTTAAAGGAAAAGACACAATTACTCGATCATCACCGTGAACAGCGTTGGGCTGAGATCGCAACCGTCCGGTCAAACCCATTAGCGACCATTGGCGGTGGTGGTTAATTTCTCCGGTTTGGAGCATGGTGTGGCATCGCCCGGAATCAGGCCCATCGACCACTGCACCATCTCCAGCCACATCTTCTGAACATCGGGACGCTCCCACACAGCTTGCACGTGCCCGAGGCCGTTGTAGAGCACGCGGCCTTTGCCGTAGTTCTTCGCCCAGACCACGGCGAAATCCTTGTCCGCGCGCTTCACGCCTTTGCGGGAGAGATCAATTTTCTCGGCGTCGAGGCTGAGCAGCACGCGCACGTTCTGCCGGGAGAAGTCTTTGATCTGATAAATTTCATCGAAGAGCGCAAACGTCGCTGGAAAATTGTTCATTCCCGGGAACGTTGAATCCTCCACGACGAGCGGGGCGTTGAATTGTCCCCAGGGGTGACCGTCGAAATAGCCGCCAAGCATCTGCCCGTACTCGGGCCAACTGGTGAACGTGATCGCCGCGCTGTGGATGCCGATGAAGCCTTTGCCATCGTCGCGAACGAACGAGAGCAGGTCAGCCTTCTGCGATGCATCCATATCGAGGTCGCCGTCGGTGAAGAAGACAATCGCGTCGAAGGCGTCCAGGTTCTTCGCCTCCCACTTGAGCGGCTTCTTGGTGATGGCGGCGCAGTCAGTCCGCAACTGCGTGTTCCAAAGTCCAGAGCTGCGTCCGAGATTGTAAAGCGTTGCCATTGCCGTGGAGATGGCTTCGTGCTGGTAGCCTTTAGCCTGTCCGATGAACAGGAGATTGCGCTTTGGTTTTTCGGCTGTTTGCGTGAGCAAGGTTCCACTGCAAACCAAAGTGCCGGCGAGCAGCGGACATATCCAGTT
>QHZE01000205.1 GCA_003225335.1 Acidobacteriota bacterium | reverse complement strand
GATGACAACCAGCATGGCACCCACGTATCCGGCACGATCGGTGCCGTGGGAAACAACGGCATCGGGGTCGCCGGCGTCAACTGGAACGTCAAGCTCATGGCCTGCAAGTTCCTCAACGCAGGCGGGTCCGGTTCGACGGACGGCGCGGTCTCCTGCCTGAACTATCTGGCGATGATGAAAGACCGGGGCGTGAATATCGTTGCCACTAATAATAGTTGGGGTGGCGGGGAGTTCTCGCAGGCCCTTTACGACGCCATCGATGCCCACCGGCAGCGCGGGATCCTCTTCATGGCCGCGGCAGGCAACAGCGCCCTCGACAACGACACAGTCTCCTTCTATCCCGCGAATTACTACCTGCCCAATATTATCGCCGTCGCGGCGACGACCTCGACGGACGCCCGCGCCTCGTTTTCCAATTTCGGGAGGCGAACCGTGCACCTCGGGGCCCCGGGCGACCAGATCCTCAGCACTACTCCCAACAACACGTACGGCACCTTGAGCGGAACCTCTATGGCCACTCCCCATGTGACCGGCGTGGCTGCGCTGCTCAAGGCGCAAGACGGCACGCGCGACTGGCGCGCAATCAGGAATCTGATCCTGGCCGGCGGGGACAACAAATCTTCCTTAAGCAATACAGTCACGCAGAAGCGGCTCAACGCCTTTGGGTCGCTCAACTGTACCAACTCCACGATCCTTTCCCGCCTCCGGCCCATCGGTAACGTGGTAACTACCAGTGCGGGAACGCCCGTCGATCTCGCTGTTTTGCACATCAATTGCGCGGCCCCCAACGGCAGCGTCTCGGTTACGGTCGACCCCGGCGGGGCGATCTTGACTCTTCACGACGATGGCCTGCAGGGCGACCAGGCTGCCGGGGACGGGGTCTATTCAGCTCAGTTTACCCCTGCATCTCAGGGCACCTATACGCTTACCTTCCCGGGCGGAGATGTCGTGACAGTGACCATCCTGATCCCTTACAACGTCTCGTCCACGACATTCAACTACCGGACGATCACCGGGACCAACCTCAACTTTGGTGACGACTCTTCTGCCCTTATCACCGCGCCGTTCCCGATCCGCTTCGGCGGCGGGAGCTTTTCTTCGCTTTATGTCGGCAGTAACGGAAACGTGAATTTTTCGGGTCCGTTCACCGCTTTCTCCAATGAGTCACTTCCGACAACGACGATAGGCACGCTGGTGGCCCCGTTCTGGGACGATCTCTATGCAGTTTCCGGGACCGCCCAGAACGTCTTCTGGGATGTGACCGGGACCGCTCCCAACCGGGAGCTGGTCATTGAATGGAGGGATATAAGGAATTTCTCGTGCAACGCCGACGGCACCGCCACCGTGAAGTTCCAGGTGGTTTTCTTCGAGGGTAGCAGCGACATCCTCTTCAACTATGCCGACGCATTATTTGGCGGGTCGTGCGCGTCTGCCGATCAAGGGGCGTCGGCGACCGTCGGGGTTCAGGTGGGCTCAAATTCCGCGAATCAGTACGGCTTCAACACCG
Source organism: Acidobacteriota bacterium (assembly GCA_003225335.1). Taxonomy (GTDB): domain Bacteria; phylum Acidobacteriota; class UBA6911; order UBA6911; family UBA6911; genus Gp18-AA60. The sequence goes on along the minus strand of QHZE01000205.1, from coordinate 9,229 downwards.
CCTCACTCTCCGATGGTACGGCACTCCTGTGGACTCTACCCTCGACGAACCCAGCCATCAGCGTGACCCCGGCCTCACAAGACTTCGGGAGCGTTCCTGTCGGAAGCTATGCTGATCGCACATTCATGGTCCAGAACACAGGCGGCGGCACCCTCACGGGAAACGCCTCCACCTCTGCGCCCGTCTCAGTAGTCTCCGGCAGCCCCTTCAGCCTCGCCGCCGGAGCGAACCAGGCCGTGGTAGTGCGTTTCAGCCCGGCATCGGAAGCTAGCTTTGTGGGGAACGTCAGCTTCACCTCCAACGCCGGCGACGTTTCGCGAGGGGTCACGGGAGTGGGAACGCCGAGTCCCCCGCAAATCAGCGTCACCCCCACCTCGCTAAACTTCGGCTCCGTTGGGGTGGGTGATAGCGCCGATCAGACCTTCACGGTCCAGAACACCGGCGGCGGCACCCTCACGGGAAGCGCCGGCACCACTGCGCCCTTTTCAGTGGTCTCCGGCAGCCCCTTCAGCATCGACGCAGGAGCCAGTAATTTCGTGGTGGTGCGTTTTAGTCCCACTGCGACAGGCACCTTCACGCGGACCGTCACCTTCACGTCCAACGCCCTCACATCCCCGATCTCGCAAGGCGTGACCGGCACAGGCGCGCAGATCACAGTCACGAGCCCGAAAGGGGGTGAGACCTGGCACATCAACCATAATCAGAGTGTTAAATGGAGCTCGAAAGGGGTGACCGGAAACGTCAAGATCGACCTTTCCCGTGACGGCGGGATCAACTGGGAGGCGGTTCTGTTAAGCACGCCCAACGACGGGAACCAGACCGTCAACCTCCCGGCCCCGGCCACGACGCAGGCCCGCATCCGGGTTTGCCATCTGAGCGGAACATTGTGCGGTGCCAGCGCCGCGAACTTCAAGATTCAGCAGTGACAGTGTTTGCTTCGCGATCCGCCGCGCCGGCGCTCGTGAGAGAGTTTGAAATGAACCGCAGATGAACGCAGATGCCGGCTCGCCCAGATCGGCAATGTATCTGCGTTCATCTGCGATGATGCTATTTGGACAAGAGTGGGCGTCCATGAGGTGTTAAGAGTCTCCAAGGATTTTGCTAAAGGTGAAGGCGAAGAGTGGCGTATAGGTAAGAGATGCGGCAGACTTTGAGCTCGGAGCAAAGCGTATGAGGGAACTCATATCCCGTTTGGTCGCGGGTCTCTCGCTCGTGGCCTTTCTTGCGCCGCTGGTGGCAGGGGCGGAACACGCCACTCTGCTGGTGTTCCCTCTGGAGAATCTCACCGGGGTTCCCTCCCTCTCCTGGGTCTCGGAAGGAACCTCCGAGTCGATCTGCGCTCAGGTCCGGATTCCAGAGCTCGACGTCGTGCAGCGCGAAACCCGTCTGGAGCTGGTGGAGGACGCGGACCTTCCGCCGAATGCGACGCTGAGCCGGGCCAGCATGATCCGCATCGCGCAGCTCGCCAGAGCAGACTATCTCGTCTTTGGCTCGTTCTCGGGAACTGAGAGCGCCCTTCGCATCGTTCTGCAGATTCTCGACACGAAGACCATGAAGCTCGGACCCGACATCGTTTCGACCGGCCCTTTGAACAACCTGGCGGAAATGGAGAACGAACTGGCCTGGCAAACGCTCGCTCAGAAGGGAATCCACAACAATCTCTCCCGGGAGGAGTTTCACAAGAGAACGCGAACGGTTCCCAATTCCGCCTATCTTTACTTTATTCGCAGTCTCGGCGCGCCCGATGACCAAAGCCAGCTAGACCTGTTAGTCAAGGCCATCGAAAGCTACAACGATTTCCCGGGAGCGCTTTTCCGTCTGGGAAGTTACCACTTTGAAAAAGGCGAGTGCTCCAGGGCCGTCGAGCTTCTGGACCGAATACCCCGAACCGCAGATCATTTTCAAGAGGCCCGATTCATGCTCGGCGCTTGCCACTGCAAGCTGGGAAACAGTTCCAAGGCGATCCAGGCCTACGTGGAATTGCTCCCCTTCGCCCCCTCCATGGAGGTGCTGAACAACCTCGGCGTATCGTACGTGCGAGAAGAAGATCTGCCCCTTGCGGTAAACAGTCTAAAGAGGGCCCGTGAATTACAATCACACCCGGTCGTCGCCATGAATCTCGGAATTCTTCGTTATTTGCAGGGAGACCAGGATGGAGCCTTGCTTCTCCTCGACGAAGCGTACAAATCGAGTGGAGGTCACGGCCTCGTTCAATACATGCGAAGCCGCGTGCTCCAGGCTCTGGGGCGAACCCAGGAGTCATCGGAAGCTTTGGCTGAGGCGGTCCGCATGGGAATAGATCCGGAAAAGCTCAAGAATGACGACCCTCGCGGATGGACTCAATATATCTTCTCCCCCCTCCCGCCCCCCGCTCGGAAGTGACACCCCCCGGGCCATCAAAAACTTGGTGATCCTTCGCGTCTTCGTGGTAAAAAACTGCTCCTGATCACCACAAAGACGCGAAGACACGAAGATGGGTGCCTTGACAAGCTTTTGTTAAGACTCGTAAGATACCCTTCTCGACTACGCCGAAGTGGCGGAACTGGCAGACGCGCTAGGTTCAGGGTCTAGTGGGCTAACGCTCGTGGGGGTTCGAGTCCCCCCTTCGGCATTGTTTCTTCCGGTGACAACAGCCGCGTTTCTGTGTGTCAAAGACCTTCATGGGAGCGGGACCCGCCTCCCTCCGGTTGGGTTTGAGGCAGATAACGTGCGCGGGTGGGAGGGTCCGCACTCCGGAGTCACTTTACTTCGTTTGATTTCCGGCCCGGCCAGATGACTGATTCGCGCACCGCATCGACAATAATCTTGTTGCGCGACGCAGAGAGCGGCCCGGAAGTCTTTCTCGCGAAGCGACACATCAAGTCAGACTTTGTCGGTGGAGCCCATGTCTTTCCCGGGGGGGTCGTGGAGCCCGCGGATGCGCTGGATGAAGCGCTCTGTGCGGGTCGCACGGATGACTCTGCCTCGAAGGCGTTGGAGCTCCCGCGAGGAGGGCTTGCATACTGGGTCGCCGCGATCAGGGAATGTTTCGAGGAAGCCGGGATGCTTCTTGCCTACGATTCACAAGGCCGGATTCTGGCGTTTGAAGGAGAACACATCGGGGAGCGCTTCAGATCCTATCGCCGCGCGCTGAATGCGAACCAGATGTCCTTTGCTGGGATGCTGCTCCGCGAACGCCTGAAGCTCGCGACAGACAGAGTGTACTACTGGGGCCACTGGGTAACGCCTGAGGGAGAACCGCGACGTTACGACACACGATTCTTCCTTGCAGTGGCGCCGGAGCGTCAGACGGCTGCTCACGATGGCCGGGAGCTTACCGATTCCGCATGGGTGCCTCCTGCCGTTGCTCTGGAGAAGGCTCGGACCCGCGAATGGACGATCATTTTTCCTACGGTTCGGAACCTGATGCTTCTGAATGCATTTCAAACTGCCCGCGATGCGGAATCGTACGCCCGGCAACTGAGAAACATCCCGATGATTCTGCCGCGGGTGGTGAGCGATGAGAAGGGCACGCGAATTTTGATGCCCGGCGATGAGGGGTACGAACGTGAATCGGCGACTGCCGATGCTGCCACGGCCCAGAATTACGCGGGTCCCCCGGAGAATGGGGACGACAGAGGAGGGTAATGAGCTCGACGATTGCTCCGCGCCAGGTGACGAAACTCTCCCCTCTGGTACGCCGCGTGACACAAGACAATCCGGGGCCTATGACCGGTTCGGGAACGAACACTTACCTCGTCGGAAAAGAATCCTTGTTCGTCATCGACCCGGGTGAGAACACTGACGAGCACATGGATGCCTTGATGCGCGCCGTAGATCGCACGCCGGTAGCGGGGATTGCGCCAAGCCATGCGCACCCCGATCACTGGCCCCTGGCTCCCCGGCTGGCCGAAGCGCTGAGAACCATCACGTTCGGGTTCAAGGCACACAACGGCTACAGCCCCATGAGCACTCTTTCAGATGGAGAGGTGGTCCGCGGAGTCGACTGGTCCCTGAAAGTTCTCCATACGCCCGGGCATGTCAGCGACCATCTCTCCTATTTGTTGACGGAGGAAAAGGCTCTCTTCAGCGGAGACCACGTTATGGGATGGTCCACGTCGGTTATCGCTCGTCCCGACGGAAGCCTCAACAGCTATCTGGCATCGCTCGAGAGACTCGTAACGATGGATATAGCGGTGATTTATCCGGCCCACGGGGAGCCTGTGTATCAGGCGAGGGCCAGAATCGAAGAATTGATCGCGCACCGTAACTTGAGGACCAGGCAGGTGCTCGAAGCCCTGCATGCGGGCCTCGATACAGCGCCTGCGATTGTTCGGCGCATCTACACGGAAATCGATCCCAGGCTTTATCCGGCTGCGGTGCAGTCGGTGCTCGCTCACCTTGACGCTCTCATACAATCAGGGCAGGTGATCATCAAACACCAGTCGGCCTCTCCATTCCTTTCCATTTACGCCCTGCCCTGAATCCCCTTCCCGTCTTCGATCCTTGGCGTAATACTATGCATTCGAGAATTCTTTGCCACAGAGACACGGAGTCACAGAGAAGAGTTTTTTCAGTTTTTCTCCGTGGCTCTGTGGCTCAGTGGCAAACAAGCGCGGGGAGTAGGCGTCTTCTCACTTTTTTGACAACAACCACTTGGAGGATGAGAAATGACTCGGAAAATCTTTGGTTCCCTGATAGCGGTGCTGCTTGCCGGCTCCGTGAGTGTCTTCGCGGAGACCTTGAAGGGTTCGATTACCGACAAGATGTGCGGCGCCAAGCACATGATGGAGGGAAAGAGCGACGCTGAATGCATCGCCGCCTGTGTGAAGCACGGCAGCGGTTACGCCTTCCTTGAAGGCGACAAGGTTCTCGATATCGAGAATCAGAACGACAAGAAGGTCGCTTCCGAACTGGCGAAGCACGCCGGCCACGAAGTGGAAGTCGCGGGAACGAGGAGCTCCGATGGAAAGAGCGTAAAGATCGATTCCATCAAGATGCCCAAGAAATAGAAGCCGGTCCTGGGAGCGCACGCATCCTGTCTTCACCACAAAGACACGAAGACGCGAAGATACACCACGTTCTTGTGAATCTTCGTGTCTTCGTGGTGAGATTTTTTGTCGATTTTTTGGACTCCCACTTCTGATTGCGCCCAAGCGTGGTTGAATATTGGTTCGCGCGAAATGCAGAGAGTTGAGTTAGAATTCCGTTTAACCCATTGGAGGATGGAGCCTATGTCAACCGCAAAAAATATTTCAAACAATCCGAGTGCGGGCGGCATGGACCGCCGGGAATTCGTAAAGTCTGCCACGGCTGCCACCGCCGGATTACTTCTCGTTTCTCCCGAAATCGCGTTCGGCAGCCGGGCTAATTCGACGCCGCAACTCGGAATGATCGGTTGCGGCGGACGCGGGACGAGCGTGTCGGAGGCATTTGTCACAAGGGCCGGCGTGCGACTGCACGCTCTGGGCGATCTCTTTCAAGACCAGCTCGACAAGGCAAAAGCGAAGCTCGACGAGCTCAACCAATCTCAAGGGCACGCGACGATAGACGCATCCAAGATGTTCAAGGGCCCCCGTTCCTGCAACGAACTGGTGTCCAGTGATGTTGATATCGTCCTGATATCGACGCCCCCCTATTTTCACCCGGAACACCTGGAACTGGCGGTTGCCGCAAAAAAGCATATCTACCTGGAGAAACCCGTAGCGACGGACGTGCAAGGGTGCAAGAAAATACAGGAGCTGGGCAAGAAAGTCGAAGGGAAGCAGAGCGTGCACGTGGGTTTCCAGATCCGGTTTTCGCCTGAATACAGAGAGCTCACAAGGCGCATCCAGGAAGGGGCGATAGGAGACATAGCCTGCGCTCAGGGATATTATCTGGCGGGTGATCTTCCTCGGAAGGCGAAACCCGGCATGTCGCCGCTGGAAGCAAAAATACGCGATTGGGCGTTCGACCGTGTCTTGAGCGGCGATGTCTTGGTCGAACAGAACATTCACATTATCGATTGGATCAACTGGGTTCTGAAAGCCCGCCCGGAGAGGGTAATGGCCACAGCAGGCCGCAAAGTCCGCACAGACATCGGCGATGTTCAGGACCACTTCCTTACGATCTATCGGTATCCCGGCGATGTCCGCGTGGGCTTCCAGTCCACCCAGTTCCTTACAAAATGGGCGGATGTTTGCTTGCGTTTCTTCGGAAGCAAGGGCTACGCGGAGGCTCACTACAACGGCAACGTGTTCATCCGCGGGACCAACGAATGGCAGGCCGAGCCTCCTCCTCCGACCGCTGAGAAGCAGAAGCCGGAAGTCGATCCCTTGAGCGAAGCGACACCCGAGAAGGTGAAAGCATTTGTGGAGAGCATTCAGAGCGGCCAGTTCCACAACCAGTTGGACCAGGGAGCGGAAAGTACGTTAAGCGCGATCCTCGGCCGGCAGGCTTCCTACGAAGGAAAGGAGATGACCTGGGACCATCTCGTCAAATCGAATCAGCACTGGAAAACAGACGTGGAGCTGGAAAAGCTCACCTGATCAGACCTCAGACCACTCGCGAATTGGACCGTACGTGGTTTGAAGTCGGAAGTCTGAGGTCTGATCCCTGAGGTCTGGCCTAACGGAACTGGCGGAGCATCTCGCGCGTGGCTTCCGATGTCGCGTTCAGCAATGCGTTCGCGAGGGCCTCTTCGGGGTCTGCCGTACCTCGGCTCTTGGCGGTCGAGGAGCCCGTAGCGGCCACTCTCCCGTCCGACATCCTCACGAGCTCGAAACGTATTCTTACATTTCCCGCGTAGTAGGTGCTCCCGTAGGCGTTTTGCGCTTCAAGGGAGCCATGGGCCGATCCCAAGACTACGTAGCCGACTCCCAGGCGGCGTGCCTGAGCCAGGTCTCCCCGGTCGAGCGCACTCCGAACGTCGGCGCTCACGGCGCCTCCCGATAAAACTTCGTGACCCGACTGGCGGACAATCTCCGCTGCACGCGATTGGGCGCTGCCGAGCGGGAGCTTCTCTCCTGACTGGTCCGAGTCGACGAAGATCAAGAAGCCCGCGCGGCTGCCCATCGTTGCAGGAGTGTTCTTTGGAGGAACGGTGGTTGAAGGAGCATTCAGCGAGGAGGAGCCTGTTCTTTGTCTGGCAGAGCCTGTCGCTCCACCCGACGTGGAGGATGGTCCCGCAACGTTGGCCCCCGCGGTAGAGGCGCCGTCTGCGGGCGGGGCGTTCCGGGAGGGAGAAATAGAAGGCGGCGCTGTGCCGCTGGCGGGGACGCCCGGCGGAACCTGAGTTCCGGAAGCCGAAGGAGCCTCAGGATTCTGCAAGACCGGCTGTGCGGCGGGTTCTGTGTTTGGCGGGATCACCTTCGCCTGAGTGACCTGCGGTTTTGGCGATCCACTCCCGAGGGAGAGGATCGCGATACCGTGCTTGTAGAAGACGTATGCTGTTGCCGCTCCCGCCAGCGCCAGGAAGCAAATAGCGAATATCAGGAATGTCTTTCCGTTTGGTGGCGCGGTCGAGCCCGTCGGGACGGCCTCGTACGAATTCGCCGGATAGAGTCTTGGAGTTGCCGTGCCTCCGGCAATGGGGGGCGGCGCGTCAGCGGCCGTCCTCAAAGGCTGAGGGCCGGTTCCGGAGAGCCATTGAGCCAGCATACGGCGCGTGTACAGCTGCCCGCGCCCCAGTGCGCGCTCTTGCTCTTCGAAGTCCTCCAGAGGGCGCAGAACCTGATCGACATTTTGAAAACGTGCGGCGGGATCCTTCTCCAGGCAGCGCATCACGATGTCTTCAAGATCTCCTGGGATTTCCGGCAGGAATTGCGTGGGAGGAGGAGGTGGCGTTCCTACATGGTGCATCATAACGGAGAAGTCGCTGTCCTCCTTGAATGGAACCCTGCCGGTGAGGAGCTCGAAAAGAATGATACCCAGGGAATAAATGTCTGAACGCGCATCCACCTCCTCGCCTCGCACCTGCTCCGGAGACATGTAGGAGACCGTGCCGACCAGCGCCCCTGTCGCAGTCAGACTCTTGCTCCCCTGAACCTTCGCAATTCCGAAGTCCATGACCTTTGCCACACCGTCGGGAGTGAGCATGATGTTCGACGGCTTCAAGTCGCGGTGCACGACCCAGCTGCGGTGCGCAACGGAGAGCCCGTCGAGGACCTGTTTTGTGATTGTCACGACGATGTGGGCCGGGAGGGCTCCGACGGCTTTGACGATCTCTGCGAGGTTTCGTCCCACAACAAACTCCATGACCATGTAATAGGAATCCTTGTAGGGCTCAAATTCGTGAAGGGTGACGATATTGGGATGGTTGAGGTTGGCCTGAACTTTAGCTTCTGCCCGGAATCGCGCCAGTTCCTTGGAATTGGAGACAAGAGAGGGATTCAGTATCTTGATGGCGACGCGACGGCCGAGTTGCGTGTCCTGGGCCTCATACACCGTTCCCATTCCGCCCTGTCCGATCTTTGAAAGGATCCGGTGATTGCCGACCGATTCGCCTATCATTGATTCCTCCCCGGAGGACTCGATTATAGACCCTCTTTCCTCAGTGGCCGGCTTTAAAACTTGGCCGCGGATTACACGGGGTAGCAGAGCCGCAACCAAAAACTACAAACGAAACCACATATGAACACAGATGAACACGGAGCAGCCCAGCCGCAAGCAAACTATCTGCTTAGCGTTTTCTTGGCGTCCTTCGCGTCTTAGCGGTGAAAGCGCTGTCCGGAATTAACCGCGAAGACGCGAAGAGCGCAAAGAATCCGAGAAAAGAATTCTTTCCAAGCGGCAAAGGATTTGCACCTTAGTAGGACAGATGAACACGGATCTGTGTTCATCTGTGGTTTCGTTTTTTGTGCAGTTTATGCAGAACGAAATCCTTGCCAGATTGCGAAAGAATCGGCCCCGGGGGGGTCCATTTCTTTGAATCATTGACATTTTTTTGCTGCTTCCCGAGGCGTTCATGATATATAGTGCCCCTTCCAATTCCAGCCTGTATGCCCCTTCTTCCTGTCGTGGAAGGGGTTAGGCTTGGAGTGAGTATCGTTCTATGGGTGGTTTGGGATCAAGGCGTTGCCTCAAGGTTGCGAAGACATCGTGGCGCATCGGGCCGGTCTGTGAAGGACCGGTGACATGGGTCCAACGCCGGGTCATATTTCAGGAGAAAGACACTATATGCATAAACCCCTCAAGTACGTCGACAAAGCCATAAGCGTTGCCGCAGGGGCGGCCTTCGACGTCGTCCAGTTTTTTAATAAGTACAGACCCA
>QHZE01000663.1 GCA_003225335.1 Acidobacteriota bacterium | reverse complement strand
CTTGCCAAACGGCAAGTCGACGATATTCGACAGCACAAACACGTGGGTGCGCTGGAAATCGTCAGGACCGTAATTAACCCTGCCGTCGATCGGCCAGTAGTTGCCGTCGTGGAAGTAGGCTCGCGCCAGCGTATAGTGAGCCACGAACGAATAGCCCTGGGAGAAGCGCTTCTCAAACTTCGTCTGCAGCGACTCGTAGTTATTGTTCGAATCATTGCCGAAATAGCGGAAACTCTGAGACCAGCCGAACTTCGGGTAGAAGAACTTCCGTTGGTTGGCGCTTATCGTGCCGAAGCCCGCCTCAGTGGGCTGGTTAAAGTTATAGTCCGGTCCGAGACCTGCGAAGATGTGGGTGCCTTTGTTCGCCACGTAGGCGACTTCGAGCGCCATTGAGCCGGAAAGCTGATGCTGCACTGTGGCGTTCCAGGCATCGACCGTGGGCATGCGCATCTTGAACGGCAACACGAAGGACGTGATGCCGTCAGGGAGGAGTGGCCGTCCCGTGACCCCCAAGCATTGGGTTTTGCTGCCGTCCGGGTTGGTGATCGGGTTTGGTCCTGATTTGCTGGCGTTGAGGCAATTGTTCTGAAGTGCAGTCGCCGCATCAAAAAGCACGGGGCCTTGAGCCAGGTTGAAGGCTGTCTCGTAGGGGTTTCCGTTCGGCCCTTGTTGTTCCTGGATAGCCAGCACCGGCAGGTTCTGGGTCACGCTGTGGCCGAATGTGGAGCCAAATACACCAATGTCAAAACTCCGACCGTAGCCCATCCGGATCACGGTGTTGGGCTTTAACTGATAGGCGGCCCCGAGGCGCGGCGCAAAATTCGTGAAAGTATTCTCCACATTACCATTCAGGCCGATCCCGTTGGTTCCGGCCACCCAGACTTCCCCCGTCTTCGGCTGGACGAATCCACCCTTGCTAGGGCCGGTTACCGTCTGCGGGAAGTAGATTTCCCAGCGCAAGCCATAATTGACACTGAGCTTGGGAGTAACTCGCCAGGTGTCCTGGCCGTAGAAGAACCAGCGCTTCTGCCGCTCGGCGGCATCCGTGCTCTTGCTAATGTAGCGCGAGAAGAAGTTAACATCGCCGAGCAAGAAGGTCGCAAGCCCGAGGCCTCCGCCGGTGGGCCCTTCCGTTCCTTCGTTGTGGAAGGTCAACTCGCCAGCGCGGTGCCGGTCGCTGGGAACGCGCAGGTTTTGGGCATACCGAATGTCAGCGCCAAATTTCAGAGTGTGGTTGCCCCGGATGTTGGTCCAGTTATTCACCCACTGCCACTGCTGCTCTTCTTCATCGAGCGGACAATTGCACTGGTTGTTACCCAGCGAGTAACCGAAGTTAAAGCCCCCAGTGCCGTCGATAAAGAACGCCGGCATTCCAGAAGTAATCGTGTCGAGATTCAAGCCGGGGACGCCCGCGTCCTTGGCCGGAGTCGTGCCCAGGCCGTTCGGGTTCACGAACACACGGTAACGGTAGAACCCGAAACGGAAGTCCGTCAACCAGGCGGGATTGAGTGTATAGTCAAAGCCGCTGGCGATGCTCTGGTTGCGCGCGCTCGCCTGGCCGCCGAACCCGAATCCCAGGTCAGGCCCGCCCGCCTCCACCCCAAAGGCGCCCGGCGCCGATTTCTTAAAACGGGCGAAGCTGTACCGACCAAAAAGATGGAGCTTTTCAGTCTGGTATTGATCGGCCCGGACGTCGAAGCCGTCACTGTTGAAGACCTGCTGGCCCGACCCGGAGAAGTTCTGTGCGGTGCCTGTGGACCCCGGAATGTTAGGCCCAGAGATAAGCTTTAAGAGGTTCTCAGCCGGGATTGACAGGCGCGACGCCGGAATGGTGTTGCTCGGAAACTGCGTTCGCTGGCCCGGATTGACAGGGATCGGGTTTCCGTTACTGTCGAGAACCAACGTGCTGTGAGTGGCGTCCGTGGTCTGGTAGGGGTCGAAAACATTCACTCCCAAATCGCTCAAGTTGCCGCCGCGTTCAGCGTCATTCGGAACCCGGAGCAATACGGAACCGCCGCTCGATTGGTACGTTCCCTGGTAGTCGCCGAAAATAAAAGTCTTGTCCTTCCTGATCGGCCCGCCCAGTGAGCCGCCAAACTGGTTCCAGAGGGTGTCCGGAATGAAGCGGTCCTTGGTGCCGAAAAGGGGAACGGTTTGGGAGAAGGGGTCGCGAGCCGTCAGATTGTTGTCGCGCCGGAACCAGAAGGCGCTGCCGTGAAGCCCGTTCGACCCGGACTTGGTCTGGGCCGTGACGACGCCGGCCGTTGCCTGACCAAACTCGGCGTCATAATCGGCGGTCGTGACTTTGGCTTCGGTGACCGCATCGAGGTTGGGGTTGATCACGATTATGCCCAGAATCGGGTCGCGGTTGTCGGTTCCATCCAACTGGAACGCGGTCCCGCTGAAGTGCTGTCCATTCACCATGATCTGACGGGACTCCTGGGGGTTCTCGCTGGAGGCGTGCTGCCAGCCCAGGAGTTGGGTTCCGGGCGTGAGGAGCTCAAAGTCGGTGAAGTTGCGATTGAAGACCGGCAAGTCCTCGACTTGTTTCTCGCTGAACTGTGTCGCGACGTCTGTGCGCTCGGTCTTCAGCATGGGCACTGCCGCGGTCACCTCCACGGTCTGGGTGACTTGGCCTAGTTGTAGCGTCGCGTTCACCTGCACGGCGGCGTCGACGTTGACCTGCACAGCTTTCTGCACGGAGGCCTGGAAACCCGGCGCCTCCACCTTCACGTCATAAGTACCGGCGATCAGGTGCTGCTGCTCGTAGTTTCCAGACTCGTTCGAGGTGGTGGTAACGCTCACTCCCTTGTCCACGCTGGTGATGGTGACTTTGGCGTTGGGCACGGCGGCGCCCGAAGAGTCCGTAACGGTCCCGATGATGCTGCCGTACACCGCCTGGCCCAGCGTCCTTCCCACGGGATAGGCCACGCCGAGAAGCACCAGACCAGCGAGCAACGACAAACTTTTGATTCGCATATTTCTTCCTCCCTTCCCTCGGCTGTCTGAGCGGATACCCGAACTGCTTGCAGCTTGGGTGCGGCGCATACGCCGCAGTCCC
>QHZE01000627.1 GCA_003225335.1 Acidobacteriota bacterium | reverse complement strand
GTGAACTTCTCGTGATTGATGCCAAACAAATGAAGAATGGTCGCCTGGAAATCGCGCACATGAACGGGGTCGCGGACTATGTTGTAGGAGAAGTCGTCGGTCTCTCCAATTACGTTTCCTCCTTTGACACCACCACCTGCCATCCAAAGACTGAAGCAGCGCGGATGATGATCGCGGCCATGGTCGGTCGGGGTGAGCTTTCCTTGCGAATACACAGTCCGACCGAATTCCCCGCCCCAAATGACCAAGGTGCTGTCCAGTAGTCCGCGTGACTTGAGGTCCTGCACGAGCGCCCAGCAAGCCTGATCGACATCGCGGCACTGGCTGGGGAGAACCTCGGGCAGATTGCCGTGAACGTCCCAGCCTCGGTGATAGATCTGCACAAAACGGACATCGCGCTCAACCAGCCGCCGTGCCATCAGACAGCTATGAGCGAACGTGCCGCCCTTCCGGGCATCCTCGCCATACAACTGGTAGGTGCTCTCGGGTTCTTTGGTCAAATCGGTGAGTTCCGGAACCGACGACTGCATGCGAAAAGCCATTTCGAACTGCGCGATGCGCACCAGAGTTTCCGGGTCACGAACTTTTTCGTGTTCGATTCGATTCAACTCACCCAGCGCATCCAGCATCCGACGGCGAACCTGCGACGGCACTCCGTCAGGATTGTTGATGTAAAGAACCGGATCCCCTCCCGAGCGCAAAGCCACTCCTGCGTATTGAGCTGATAGGAATCCAGCACTCCACAAGCGCGCGGAAATCGCCTGAACGTTGGCTTTGGGATGCGAGTGGCTGGCGTTGAGGACGACGAAAGTGGGCAAGTCCTGATTCATGCTGCCCAACCCGTACGCAATCCAAGAGCCCATGCAGGGCTTGCCGGCAATCATGTTGCCCGTCTGCATGAAGGTGATGGCGGGCTCGTGGTTAATCGCTTCCGTGTGCATTGAACGAATGACAGAAAGATCATCCACCATTTTTGCCGTGTGTGGGAGCAGCTCTGAAACCCAAGTTCCACTTTGGCCGTGCTGTTGAAAATTGAAAACGGAAGGCGCGATAGGAAAGCGCGTCTGGCCGGAGGTCATGGTCGTGAGCCGCTGGCCACGCCGGATGGAGTCCGGAAGGTCCTTGTCGAACCAATCCTTCAGGCCCGGCTTGTAGTCGAACAAATCCATCTGAGGTGGGGCACCCACCATGTGCAGATAGATGGCCCGTCTTGCTTTTGGAGGAAAGTGCGGCAGCCCGGCAAGAGAGCCTCCCATAGGCGTCTTGAGGACCTCCCCTAAGAGCTGCCCCTTATCGAGCAGGCTCGCCAGTGCCGCGAGCCCAAGTCCCCGGGCAGCGCTGCCAAAGAATTGCCGCCGGGTTTCCGTTACGATCGCTTCGTCAAAAGGATGCATTGAATTCTCCGTTCCGCCGCGTCCTCTTTCTCTTTCTAGGGACAGGCTACTCAACTCCCGAACGCACAGACCGTGCCTATTTTACGAAATCAGGAATTGAGTAGCCTGTCCCCGGAATTCTTTCCGCCGCCGACACACCTCCGGCCGCCCCCGACTCTCACTTATTCAGCGCTTCATCCAGATTCATGATTTGGTTCGCCACCATCGTCAAAGCTGCCGAATCGGCTTCGGCCCCTTCCTCGGGCTTCGATTCACCGACCGACAACAGTTTCCTGGCATCCTCGGGATGCGACGCATAGTAGTTGAGAAAATCCTGGAAAGCGCGCATCACAATGACACGCTCGGCCGGCTGAAAGGTTCGAGACAACAAATGCAGCGTGATGTAGTCGAGCTGCCGGTCGAAATTGCCGCGCCCTTCCTGCAAGGCCCGCTGGGCAAGGTGGCGGGCAGCCTCGACAAACTGCGGATCGTTCAGCGTCACCAGAGCCTGCAAGGGTGTATTGGTGCGTTCACGGCGCACCGTGCAGGTCTCGCGGGTGGGCGCGTTGAAAATATCCATCGATGGCGGTGGCGCGCTGCGTTTCCAGAATGTGTAAAGGCTGCGACGGTAAAGCTTCTCACCCGCATCCCGCTTATAGAAGCGCGTGTTGCTCCCTTCCATCGCGACAGCTTCCCAGATGCCATCCGGCTGGTAAGGCTTCACGCTGGGGCCGCCAATTTTAGGAGTCAACAGGCCGCTTGCCGAAAGCGCGCAGTCACGCACCATTTCACCGTCCATGCGGAAGCGGGGACCACGGGAGAGCAGCCGGTTGTCCGGATCCAGTTTGAGCTTTTCCTCGCTGGCTAAAGCCGACTGCCGGTAAGCGGCAGACGTGACCATGAGCTTAAACAGCCGCTTCACATCCCACCCCGACTCACGGAATTCCGCCGCCAACCAATCGAGCAATTCCGGATGTGTGGGAGGCTGTCCTTGCGAACCGAAGTCTTCACTGGTCTTCACGATCCCAGTGCCGAAAACCTCCTGCCAGAAGCGGTTCACCGTGACACGAGCCATTAGCGGATTCGACGGCTCCACCAGCCAGCGCGCCAATCCCAAGCGGTTTCTCGGAAACGACTCAGGCAAGGGTGGCAGAGCAGCCGGGACATTAGGTTCTACCTTTTCTCGCAGCTGGTCATACTGGCCGCGGTACAAAATGTTCGCCATCGGCTTGGAATCTGTGCGTTCCTGCATGACGTGCGTCACGGATCCGCGCTGGCGAATCTGCCGGAGTTCGCCCGCAAAGCGAGAGAGTTTTGCAGCCAACTTGCGATAGCCGGAATCGCGGTGATTCAGGAAATAGGCTTGAAAAGCCTCACGTCTTCCTCTTCTGTCAGCACGCGGTTAAACGCGCGAAAATCGGAAAGCGCGCCTCCTTGAAAAAACCGGCTCCCTTCGTTGCCGAACCGCAGAGCAGATGAGGTTCGAATCTCACCCTTCAGCGGCTCTGCCTGATCGCCAATCTGCACCGTACTCTTCTTCCCATTGAGATAGAGCAGGAGTCCTGCAGGCTGGCGGCTGCCGTCGTAGGTCACGAGCAGATGGTTCCAGGTGCCGATCTTGAACTGCTCAAAGAAGCCCGCGCTGACGCGCAACCCCTTGCCCTCGTCACCCACCAGCTTGAAGGAAGGCTGGCGAGAGTTCACCTCCAGTGCCCAGCCACGCCCGTTCTCCTTAGGATCAACCTGGCTGACGATTACAATATTGTCTTCGCGCTTCGGCTGGTACATCCACACCGCCACAGAAAATGGCTTATCCGAAGCAAAGTAGTCGACATTCGCCAGTTCGAGCCTGGCATTAGCGCCGAAGTGCAACGCCTTGGTCGCGGGTGTCGAGCCTTCACCCACTGCGATTCCTTCCGGCAACGGCACGGTCGTAGACTGACCCGCTTGCCTCACCTTCGCTTCACCGGCAAGTTCAAGCGCAAGCAGTTCTGAGGCAGCGTCGAGCGGTGCGCTAAGCGATTGCCTCGCAGCCGACTTGAGCCACTTACGAAAGGCCCCACTCTCCTCACGGCGCGCGCGCTCCATGCGGCTGCGAGTCTCTTCTGTTTCCCGATTCAGCCGCTCCCATCGGGAGCGATCTTCGAGCCTGGGCACGACCACGATGGGTGGCGTATCGGAAATGTTTCCGTCCATCGTGGGTTGGGTGGTGTTGCGGAAGAACGCGGCCAATGAATAGAAGTCTTTCGCAGAGATTGGATCGAACTTGTGGTCGTGGCAAGTGGCACAACCGACGGTCAAGCCCAGCCAGACCGTGCCGGTCGTGTCCACTCGATCTTTGGCATAGATGGCGTCGACCTCTTCAGGAATGACCCCACCTTCATTGGTGGTGACGTTGCAGCGGTGAAATCCGGAAGCAACCTGCTGGTCAAATGTCCGATTCGGGAGCAGGTCTCCAGCGAGTTGCTCGATGGTAAAGCGATCGAACGTCAGATTGCGATTGAAGGCCTCGATAACCCAGTCGCGATACGGCCACATCTCTCGATAGTTGTCGACGTGGACACCATGCGTGTCGGCATAGCGCGCAGCGTCAAGCCAGTAACGGGCGCGATGCTCTCCCCAGCGCTTGGATGACAGCAGGCGGTCCACAACCTTCTCGTAGGCATTCTTTGAATCGTCTTTGACAAACGCCTCAACTTCCGATGGCTCCGGTGGCAGTCCTGTGAGGTCCAGTGAAACCCGTCGAATCAGAGTGCGCTTGTCAGCCTCAGTTGACGGCTGCAAGCCCGATACCTCCAGCTTGGCCAAAATAAACGCATCGATCGGATTCTTCAGCCAACTCTGGCCCTTCACCACTGGCAACGGCGGCCGGGTTACCGGAACAAACGACCAATGCTGCTTCCAGGCTGCTCCTTGCTCAATCCACTCCTTCAAGACCTTCTTTTGATCGTCAGTCAGCACCTTGTGCGAAAACTCGGGCGGCATGCGCTGGGCTGCATCCTTCGCCGTAATCCGCTGATACAGCAGACTCCCATTCGGATTGCCGCGGACAATCACTTCACCGCTTTTTCGTTTTTCAAAAGCGCCTTCCTGGGTGTCGAGCCGGAGACCAACCATACGAGTAGCCTCATCCGGCCCGTGGCAAAGAAAACAGTTATCCGAAAGGATGGGGCGGACCTGACGCTGAAAGTCAACGTTGGCAGCGGCTGTACTGGCTTGCTGCGCAGGCAGTACGCGGTTCCACACGAGAACGGAGAAAACCAAAACTACAGAACTGGTAATCAGATAGTTTTTCGATTTCATAGAGAATCACGCAAACGGAAAGGCTGTCGCACGCACGGCGGATAGGCACTCCAGTCGGCATCCGTCATTTTACGCTCATTGATGCTATCGGCGTGGAATTTCTTGCGCACAGTGTTCTGCATCCCTGCGTTTGCGCTGCCGGATGCGGTGATCGCGCTTGTAACCGAGCGATGCCTGGAAGGGTTTTGTCGTGTAGCTGCCGTCCAATTTCTGCAACGGACGTCATGAAAAGCGCCGATAACATATAATCAGGACCTGGGGAATACTGTCAGGGAGACAAGCTATGAAACGAACGCTCAAAATCATCATCGGAATCATCGCAGTCCTCGTCGGCACGGGGTTTGTCATGCCCGCGATCGCGCAGTGGCGGCATGAAGGCGCGATGACAGGTGTGAGCGTAGCCTTGCTTTTCCTGGGTATTGTGCTGACGCTCGGCGGCGGCGGCGCGGCAATTCGTTACGTCCCGAAGCGCGGAGCTTGAATTCCGGGGACAGGCTACTCAATTCCTGATTTTCGTAAAATGGGCACGGTCCGTGCGTTCGGGAGTTGAGTAGGTTGTCCCCAGAATTTCCGGCAGACTTTCCGGTCCAACCCATGCTATCCTTCGGCTCGCGCCGAAAAGCGATTTCCTATCCCTTGGAGCTGCATCCTGAAGGCGGATAATGGTCCCGCGTTTTATAAGCCTTTCGGTGAGCCATGACAGGTCAAACTCTATCTCACTATCAGATTCTGGAGAAGCTGGGTGAAGGTGGCATGGGAGTCGTCTATAAAGCTCGCGACAACCACCTTGATCGCCTCGTCGCCGTAAAAGTCCTGCCCGCCGACAGGGTCACGGACGCTGACCGCAAGCGCCGCTTTGTCCAGGAAGCCAAAGCAGCTTCGGCGCTGAATCATCCCAACATCGTC